>CAYYGZ010000015.1:0-29359 GCA_964471275.1 uncultured bacterium
TCAGCCGACTGATGCATCGCGGCGTAAAGGCCTGCGATCGTGTTTGCGTCGTCAGCAAGAAGACTGCAGAATTGACGGAAGAAGCAGGCGTGCCAGCCGATCGGATTCGGATCGTCTACAACGGCATTGAGCCTCCTGCCTTCGACGATGACACCCTGGCGCTGGCTAGGACGGACCTTGAAGCGAAACTGGGCATTACCTTCGGCAAAGACCGCGTGCTGCTGAACGTGGGGCGGCAGATACAGAGGAAGGGCGTGGCCGAATTTCTCGAAAACGGATTCTCCCTGCTCGATGAGGACATCCACTTCGTCATCTGCGGGACCGGACCGGACCACAATCGCATACAGGAGACAGCCTCACGGCTGAACATTCCCGACCGTGTCCACATCCTCGGCCTGGTCAGCGACCCGATATCCGCTGCGCTTCGACGGAACTGCGATCTGTTCCTGATGCCCAACGTTCGATATCCCAATGACTTTGAAGGCTTCGGCATCGCGCCGCTCGAAGCGATGTATGACCGATTGCCCGTCGTTGCCTTTGCCGTGGACGCGCTTGTCGAGAGCTGTCGTGAGGGAGGCTACCTCATCCCTGAATCCGACTATCAGGCTTACGCAGACCAGATCCACAGTTATCTTGGTTCACCATCCCAGGACAGAGAACACTTTGGCAGCAAGGCTCGGGAGTACATCCTGCGCGAATATGCCTGGTCGCAGACCGGTGACACGTATCTGAAGATCTGGGCCGAACTGTAAAGACAGGAACTGCTGCCCGAATGGCGTGACCTGGAAGGTCGCGTCTACGCCTCTCACATTTGCCGTCTGCCGCCCTTGCCCTTGTTCAATCGACCCTACCCGAATCTCAGCCAGTCCGTCGGCCTCCTCCTGACCGTCATCATTGTACTGATGGCGATCGGGTTGCCCGTCGTCCTGATCACCCACTCACTCGAGATGGACCTGTCTGCACACCCGCTGGTCCTAGGTGTCACGAACTTGTTGGCGATCGGTTACGTCATCCGCCAATCCGTCGCTCAGCAGGGCGGCACTCTCCTGGAATCCGCTCGGCTTATCCCCGTTGACGCCCGGCTGGCTATACCAATGCTCGCTACACTGGCCGGAGCGGCGATACTGATCTCGGAACTGGACAACCTCGTCGTTTCCCTGTATCCGGTTCCCGAGGAATGGGCAGCGCCGCTTGCCGAGCTTGCAACGGGCCAGCACGGCTGGTTCGCCACCATCTTTCTCCTGAACATCGTCGCACCCGTAACCGAAGAGCTCCTGTTCCGCGGCGTAATCCTACACGGATTCCTTCAAATCTACCCCACGCGTAAAGCCGTGCTGCTCAGCGCATTCCTGTTCGCCGTGTTCCACCTGAACCCGTGGCAGGGCATCGGAGCGTTCATGATGGGCGCCCTGTTTGGCTGGTGGTTTGTCCGGACGCGCTCGCTTCTCCCCTGCCTGCTCGGACATGCGCTCTTCAACGCAATTCCGGTCATCGTATACGGCATCATGGGGTTTGCGCACCCGGATGTCACAGGACCACCAGAGTTTCAGCCGCTCTGGCTGGATGCCGCAGGCTTACTCTTGCTTGGAGGAGGCGGGTTCGTTCTGCACCGGACCTTCCAGACCACGATCCCCGTACCTCGTGTCGCCTGGTTGGCTCACATTGTGAGTTTTGCTGACAACCTCCTGGACCACGCGCGCGACGACTACGGCTCATCGACATCACCGATCTTCGTCAGCCAGATTGATGCACGGAACGGCGAGCTTCCCCCTTCGAATTCCACATTATACGCGACTGCCTCACGAGGCGGGGCGGGTCCGACATCCAACAACCTGCATTTTGACGGTGGCCTTCTCCGACTGCTGTACGGTCTGTCCGACTACACAGGAGATTCCGCCTACGCCTCAGCGGGCAACGACTACCTGTCGCACTACCTGGGACGCCTCCCACTTCCCTCGGGCTATTTCCCGTGGGGAGACCATCGGGGCTACGATGTTGTCGAGGATGACGTCATTGACGGTTACGGTGAATTCAAGGTCTCCCTACCCGTCTGGGATCGGATGTGGGCCGTCGACCCCGAGGCGGTCATCCGCCAGGCTGATGCCCTCAGAAACCACATCATCGATCCGGCGCGCTCCCTTGCCTTCGACCGTCACTACCCACCCGAAAATCTCCCGCACTGTGCGAGCTCATCTGCCGGTGCCTGGATCGTTCTGTGGACCTTTGTCTACACGCAGACGGATGACCGGCAGTATCTCGATTGGGCAGTCGAGATGGCCGACTATATGTGGTCTCTGAGAAATCCCGATACCGACTTTCTGGCTGCCCTCCCCTTCGACCCCGCCTACCCGGAAATGCGGAACGACGTGAGTGCACGACGACGTGCGTCACGAACAGAGAACCTGGGACCGATGTACGGGTATGCGGCCAACCTGCTTCGCGCCCACAAGCTCGTGTCTCCCGAACAGACGCCCTTCAGATCTCAGGCACTGACCTACATCAATGCCTTCGCTTCACGATTCGATACCGACCCGAACGGTCACTTCTTCGCCACGTTTGACCTCGAGTCCGGGGCACCTCTCTTCGACCGAATCTCGGAAGGCTGGCAAGCCACATCGCAGGCGGAGCCTGATGAGACTTCCAGCAGTGTCGTCGGTCTCCGCGCACCCATCAGCCTAGCACACGCCCATGCGTTCACCCGCGAACCCGCGTTCCGTGAAGCGTTCGACAGGTTGCAACCCCTCTTCGAAATGGGACGGTTCACAGATCTCGACGCCCCGCCGATGCCGATCTCGGCCGGCCTGCTCGCTCAGGCAATCGGCGCCTGGACGAACCTGTATGTCACAACGATGGAGTATGGTTATCTTGGTGGGGCCGTCACGCTGGGCCGCTACGCGTTGCATCATTATCGCCTGAACAACTGGTTCGTGTGCGGCCCCCCGACGGCACCGCGATATCGTGACAACAAAGTCACAGGCTGGGAGACCTACAGCAATCGTGGAGGCAGCGCAGATCTGGCCCTCGCACTTCTGAGACTTACAGCCATATCGGACGGTCGCTTCGATCTCGTCGAAGACGACGCCATGTGCTATTTCTAGCCGCAAGGCGGCAAGTCTTCCCAACGCCACTCGGCTTCGCTTGGGACAAGCGCGAACGGTGAGGGCGCAAAGAGAAAACAGGGATCACAGGGCTGGTCGGGCCAGAGCGGTTCCTCGCCGACGGGCACCTAACGAAAGGCCCTGTTCACGTTTCGGATTATTCTCGGATTGAGGTTAAATGGCAACATACTACGATCATATCATTGAAGAGCAGGCAACGCTGATTCGCAAATCACCGGTCTTCTTCGTTGCCTCGGCCGATCCAGGTTTGGGAATTGGACCGGACAACATCGGCCCGGTCAACGTCTCACCAAAGGGGGGCCTCCCCCTCACGATTCTGAACTCAAACCTGGTTGCCTATCTGGACTATCCCGGCAGTGGTAACGAGATGGCAAGACACGCTGAAGCCGGAGGGCCCTGCACCATCATGGTCTGTTCCTTTGACGAGGACTCAGCGATTGTTCGACTCTATGGCGACGTTCGCGTCACATCGATCGCTGATTCATCCATCGCTGACGACCTGCTGCGCGTCTTGCCCACTCCGCCGGAAGACCCGCTCCGCCAGGTCGTCGAGCTTTCGGTCACCCGAACGGCCACCAGCTGCGGTTTCGGCGTCCCGATGATGGACCTAATACGGGATCGGGGCAAAGACGATCGTGGCCGACACTACTTCGCCCCAAAGGACGCACCACCGGTAGAGATCTAGCACTTCCGACACAGTTCAGGATTCTAATCACACAGCACTAAAGACACGAGAGCCGTGTCTTCCAATCTTCTTTCTTTACATCCAAAATCCTCGATACCCATGTCCCTACTTGCTGGTTCAGCCACACTCGACATCACGCCCGTCTCTCCCAATCACCTTGCCGGATACGCCAATCGCGACCATCCGCACGAGGGCATACACGATCCGCTCTCGCTTCGGGCATTATACGTAACGAACGGGACAGAGCAGCTCGCTCTCGTGTCCGCAGACATCCTCTGGTTCCGGGAAGCGATCGCAGACCCGATTCACACCTTGGTCCAAGACCAGCTTGGAATCTCGCCGGAATCCGTGATGTTGTGCGGAACACACACACACTCCGCCCCAACCACCAGCGGATCGGACAAGAACGACGAGTATCTCCACTTCCTTGCCTCCCAGACCCTCGCGGCCATCGCCCTTTCGCGATCGGGGACGGAGCCCGTCTCGGTCAAGATCTCCCGGGGCGCCTCCCAGGTCGGCACCAACCGTCGGGAGCAGAAGCCGGACGGCCGAATCGTGCTGGGTGAGAATCCGGACGGCCCGATCGATCGCGAGATCATCTTGACCTCCCTCGCGGGGTCATCCGGGAAGGTTGCCGAGATCTGTAGCTTCGCAACGCACGGTACCGTCATGGGCGGGGACAACTACATCATCTCGGGCGACTGGTGCGGTATGGCGGCCGCCACGCTCGAAGAGACATCAGAAGGCGCCTTCCTTTTCATGAATGGGGGTGCGGCCAACGTGAACCCCAGAGGACGCACCCGTCCCAGCTCCTTTGTCATCGCCGAGATGCTGGCGACGGAGTTCGTTCGCGACATCCATACGACACGCGAGGCCAGCGGAACTGTGGACGAGGATGAGACATTGTCTGGTGTGTTCAGGACGATCGAGCTGCCGCGGAAACAGAAGGATGTCGAGGACGGAATGGGACGAACTCAGAGAGTCCGCATCCACGGGATACGCATCGGCCCGCTCCGCATCGTCGGGTTCCCGGGAGAGGTCTTCTCCCAAACCACGATGGCTGTCAAAGCGGAGCTCGCGCCCGGCACCGTAGCCGTCAACTCATACACGACCGGCGGTGCTGCAGGATATGTTCCCGTCAAGGAAGCGTACGACACCGGCGGCTACGAAGTTCGCGTTTCACCTTATTCGGAAGACGCGGAGGACGTACTGCGGAATGAGTTTATCGGATTGTTGAAGCAGCTCGCCGATAAGTGAGTGAACGGTGGCAACCGATCACCCTGAGTAGGCGCCCTGCAGGCCAGTGTGTGTTTTCTGCAATAGCAGAGAATGACCGTGCCATATCTAAGGGCGATCACGTCTGTTTCGTGTGTGTGAACCGTTCGCCTTTCGATACGACGTGCATCTCTGATACTGCTTACCCGAACCCATTCCGTTCGGCCATGACGCCACTCAAGGTGAACGGTTCGTTGTCCCACTCTTGTCATTTGTCAATGGTCTTTGAAATGATCTCATCTCAGTTCCCGCAATACACCGACTTCAATCCCGCCGTCCCTGTCTGGTGCATCACGCCCGACATTGACGGATGCGTCCATCGCTTCTTTGATGCCTCCTCGATCAGCCCTTCGGGTCGCTACGTTGCCATCACACGGTTTCGCTTCGAGGATCGTATGCCCATTCCAGGAGATGCCTGTGACATCGTGCTGGTCGATCTCGAATCGGGTGAACAGAAGGTCATCGCCGAATCCCACGGGTTCGACACGCAGCTTGGCGCGCAGGTCCAGTGGGGTGGGAGCGACACACAGCTCTTCTTCAACGATATGGACTGTGAGACCTGGCGGCCTTTCGGTGTCCTGATGGACCCGCTCTCCGGGGAACGTCGCGAACTGTCCGGAACGGTCTATATGGCTGCTCGTGACGGGTCACGAATCGCGAGCACCTGTCTGAAGCGCACGGGCCTGACGCAGGCCGGGTATGGGGTCCTCGTACCGGAAGCGCACGTGCCTTTGAACGAAGGCCCGGTTGACGATGACGGCCTCTCGATCACGGATGTCGCGACAGACACCACGCGGCTGGCCGCCTCCTACCAACAGATCCTGGAGACGGCCCGGCCCGCTTATGATCGGTCGCTCTATGTGGATCGTGCCTGGTATGGCTTCCACGTCAAATGGAACCCGCAGGGCAATCGCATCATGATGGTCGTCCGGTGCATCCTGCCGGACAAATCGATCCCGGAGAAGCGCAGCGTCATCACGATGGCGGATGACGGATCCGACATCCGCGTTGCCGTGAACGAGGAAATCTGGGCGTCCGGCGGGCATCACCCGGATTGGGGGCCGGACGGCGAATCCGTTACGATGAACCTGAAACTCGATCACGAGAACCTGAGCCTGATTCGTATCGGGATTGACGGCAAGAACCTCGAAACGCTGACCACCGTCCGCGGGTCCGGACATCCGACGCTGCATCCCGACGGTCATCACATCCTCACCGACGTCTACCTGCACGAGAAGCTCTCGTATGGTGATGGCACCGGCCCGATTCGCTGGATCGACTGTGAAACCGACACGGAAGAGGCCATCATCCGGATCAACAACAATCCGCCGTATACGGGGATCAAGCGGGAGCTGCGCATCGATCCGCACCCGGCGTGGGATAGAAAGTACAGACACATCATCTTCAACGGCTGCGACAACGGTGTCAGACGCGTCTACCTGGCTGACCTGACCGACAAACTGGAAGCGTAAATGAACCTGCTGGAGAGAGATGATTTCGAAACCTTCCTGACCGGTTGCATCCGAACAGAAACGACAGATAGGGGGATGCTGCTTCACCGGCATACCGAAAAGCAGGTCGATTACTACGAGAAGGCAAACGAATCGTGGTGGATTCGATCGCTCTGTCCGGCGGGTATCAAGCTCAGCATCCAGACGAACTCCAGAACACTCGACCTTACCGGACGTATACGCGCCGGTGCCCGCCAGTATGCCGGATTTGATGTCGAAGTCGACAATCGCCATATCGGCGCGCACCGGATCGACACCAGCGACGAAACACAGACGCTTCGGCTGGCCGAATTCGCCCGGAACCATTTGCGTCGCATCGTCCTCACATTCCCCCAGAGCGCGATCCCCGAGATCGATTCCATCACTCTCGAAGATGGAGCAGACATCTCGCCAATCGATCGGCCCAATTTCAAGTATCTCGCCATCGGTGATTCGATCACCCAGGGAATGGATGCCCGGGGACCTGCATCAGCTTACACGCTGCAGATCTCGCGTATGTTGAATGCCGAACTGCTGAATATCGGCGTCGGCGGTCATATCTACGACCTCAATGCACTCGACGATGCCCTGCCATACGCACCCGAAATCGTCACAGTCGCCTACGGCACGAATGACTGGAGACGAGGCACCACGCGAGAGCAGATCGCCGAGACGGTCGAGCAGTATCTCGATCGTCTGGTCAACACGGTCGCATTGACGGCACAGATCTTCTTGCTCACACCCATCTGGCGTGAGATCGGTAATGAGAGCAAGGCCGGAGGTACGCTGCTGCAGTTCTCGTCGTCGATCGCGGATGCCGCATCGGTGTTCACGGGTGTCACTGTAGTCGACGGAACCACGCTTGTACCGAACCGTTCTGATCTTTTCGTCGACGGAACACACCCGAATGACGAGGGATTCCTCCACTACGCGATCAACCTCAGCAGGATCATCCAGTAACATCACCGTGGCGTTCACCGCCATTTGACACAACCATCGTCCCGCGTGGCAATCCATTCCTCAGGTCTTCGATTGTATTCTCAATTCACCCGATTCCTAGCACCACTGGTCGTCGCCACGATCGTACTGGAGATCGGGGGTCAGTTCCTCAACGGCGGGATGGCCCGTGTTCCTCGCGCGACAGAAACGCTCGCAGCTTACGGGCTGGCCCTCGGGTTGATGACCATCCTTTCGGGTCCTCTGTATCAGACCCGACAGCTCGCCCTCGCGATGATCGACAATCGCCGCCAGCTCCGGACAGCAACACGGTCTGTTGTCGGCGCCGGGATCGTGTTGACCCTTGCGATGGCTGCCCTGGGTTTGGAGGGCTTCGGACGCTGGCTCGTAGAAGACGTTCACGGCATCTCTCCGAGCCTGGCGGACCAGGCCCAGACAGCGCTTCTCCTGATGTCACCGCTCGCCCTGATCAACAGTCTCGTACGCTATTACTCCGGCCTCCTCGCGAGGTTCCGGCGGACGGAGATCATCAGCCTGAGCAGCACCGGCGGCATCATCGTCCGTGTGGCTTCCGTCTTCCTGCTGCTGAACCGGAATTTTGTGCAGGAGGAGCCGATCCTGCTTCCGATCGTCGTTTCGCTACTCGGGGCATTGATCGAATGGGCCATCGTGATGTGGGGTCATCTGCGATACGCGCGACCTGCACTCCCTGCAAGTGGCGATCCCCTCACGTTGGCGGAAATCGTGCGCTTTCTCTGGCCGCTGGCAATCATCATGACCTTTCAGGGCCTCAGCCGGCCACTCATAAACCTGGTCGTCTCTCGCGGCAGTGATGCGACGGAGGCTCTGGCCGTTCTGACCGTGGTTTATGCGCTCGGACACATCCACTACGGCTGGGTTAACGAACTGCGCAGCCTGGCACCCGCCTTCCGGGAAGAAGACAACAGCTTGCCTGGCATTCGACGTTTCTCCGTTGGGTGCTGCGCCATCTCCTTCACAATCGCTCTGATCCTGTTCTGGACACCGATCAGAAGCTATCTCCTCCTGGACCTGATCGGCATTGAGCCCGTCCTCGCGGACCGGTGCATCGATTCCCTCCTGATCTTCAGCTTCTTCCCGTTCGCCGTCACGCTCCGCAGCTATTACCATGGAGTCGGTGTCCTCAGACGGATGACCGATGCGATGGCCGCCAGCGCACCCTCTCGCATCACGGCAATCGGCATCGCCTTGTTCATCTTTTCATTCACGGGAGTCGCCGGTGCAACCCGGGGGATCGGGTCGCTCTTCTGCGGATTTGCCGCGGAAGCACTCGTCGTGTCCTGGGGCATTCGCCGCCGAACACGCACACAATCGGATGGAGATGTGCATATCTAAGACAAACGTATTCGATCTCTTCAAGCTGGATGGGAAGGCCGCCCTGATTACGGGGGGATCGATGTCCCTTGCGTTGGCGCAGGCCGGCGCTCGGGTCGTGGTCAATTCGCGAACCCAATCCGACTGTGATACGGTTGCGACGCACATTCAGAAATCGACAGGCAACGAAAGCGTGGGTATCGCCGCAGACATCGCTCAGGAGTCTGCCGTCGATGATCAGTTCGGCAAGGTGATCCGAGCAATTCGGTCGGCTTGACGTCGTGATCAAGGGCGCGGCACTCTTCCAGGCCAGTGATGCGTCGAGTTATGTGACCAGCTCAGAGCTGTATGTTGATGGTGGATGACGTGTTGAGATCGAGGATGTAGAATTGAGGATTGAAATTGAGCCACGCACACACAATTCGCTTCGGGATCGCATGCGTCACGCACCCCGACCTGCCTACCTCCCCCTGGTATTCCTGATGTCCGCCGCGACACACGCCGACACGTCACTGAACGGTATCGCGATCGATCGCAATATCGTTTACGCGAGTGCCGACGGCAAGGACCTCAAACTCGATATATACTGGCACAAGGCGTTGGAGGGCCCCGTACCCCTGATCGTCTGGATACACGGCGGGGCGTGGCGCCAGGGCAGCAAGGAGAATCCGCGTGTACTGCCGATGCTGTCGGAAGGCTACGCGGTGGCGAGCATCCAGTACCGGCTCAGCCAGGAGGCTATCTTTCCTGCGCAGATACACGACTGCAAGGCCGCGATTCGGTGGCTGCGCGCAAACGCCCTCCGATATGGGTATGACCCGGACCGGATAGGCGCCTGGGGTGCGTCGGCTGGCGGGCATCTTGTGGCCCTGCTCGGTACTTCCGGCGATGTCACAGAACTGGAAGGTACGCTGGGTGTCTCCGGTGTCTCGAGTCGAGTCCAGGCCGTAGCGGACTGGTTCGGCCCGACGGACTTCCTCCGGATGAATGACGTAGCCGGAACCATCGATCACGATGCCCCGGACTCACCCGAATCCCGACTGGTCGGTGCCCCTATACAGGAGAACGCGGATCGGGTCGAGCGTGCCAACCCGATCACTTACATCACGGAGGACGATCCTCCCTTCCTGATTATGCACGGCGCGGCCGACTTGACCGTGCTTAAGAATCAGAGCGAATTCCTCCATACGTCACTCCAGCAGACGGGCGTCTCGACCAACCTGATCCTGATCGATAATCAGGGCCACGGATTCCGTGGGGCCGATGGACACAAGGAAGACCTCGTCAGACACGTCCTGTCCTTCTTCGATCGCGAGCTGAAGCAGAAGAGAAGCGATTGGGTGAAACACGCAAACAACCCTTACCCGTGGGTAACCGACTTTGGCCCAAACGATGTGGGAACCCACGACGTGATCTTCCAGAGCAGCACGATCGACGACTACTACAGCTACACGGTTTACCTGCCGCCGAGCTACAACAGCCGTGACCAGAATGAGTACCCGACCGTCTACTGGCTGCACGGGAGGAGGGGTCGACCGCACGGTGCGACCCACTTCATATCCCGTGCCCACAACGCGATGCTGTCCGGTCACTGTCCGGAGTTCGTGATCGTCGCACCGACCGGTCTGCAGTCCAGTATGTATGTCGACTCGAGGGATGGATCCTTTCCCGTCGAAACCGTCATACTGGACGATCTGATCCCACACATCGAGGCCACCTACCCCGTCAGCACCGATCGCAAAATGCGCGCCATCGACGGCTTCTCGATGGGTGGCTTTGGCTCCGCGCACATTGGTTTCAAGCACCCTGACGTGTTTGGTACAATTTCCTTGATGGGTGCCGCATTACATCGCCCCGAGTTCCTCCGCGACGAACGATCGGACATCTTTTCCAGAGCCTTTGGTAATGACTTGACCTATTGCGAACAGGAATCCCCCTGGGCGCTGGTCAGGCAAAATGCGGATCGGCTACGGAACCGGACCGCGATCAGGCTCTTTGTGGGTGAAAGCGATCATCGGCTGCGCGAGAAGAACATCGAATTCAGCACGCTGTTGAATGAACTGGATCTGTCGCACGATCACGGCGTGATCTCTGGTGCCGGTCACAACGAGGCGCAGCTGATGGATGGGATAGGCGACGCCGTCTGGTCGTTCTACAAGCGTGCATTTCCCGTCGAATGAACCAGGCAATAAATCATCCTGAGTCTTGGCGAAGGATCTCTCTGCGCCCTGGACCACCCCGCGATCACCGGCTTACTGAACGACGTCCGGTGTCCGGCTTCATTCGATCCCAACACACCGGCCGTGATCACCAGATCGACCTCCGAATCGGCGAGCAGACGATCTAGACCACCCGTAACACTGGCAACGGTCCAGCCCCCCACGATCTGCTTTTCTGCCGGCATCGTCACATCGAACTCGCGACCGGTCAGTCCCAGAATCTCCTGCTCGAAGGTGTGTGTGATCTCGTCGTTCCGTTCCCACGGTCCGTCGATCAGTACGCCGATCACCACCTCGCCCGGCAGTGGCGAGGCGAGTGCCGCGAGTAGGAGCATCATCGTAAGGCATTTGTGCATCAGATTAATCCTGTTGGTACCGTGTTCGAAGGGCTGTCACTTCTACTGATGAGACCTACCATCTGATGCGGGTCTGGATGATTCGCGAACGGCTCCTATGACCAGGGCCCTGCGGTGTTTGATATCGTGTTGTCAGCCTGAAGGGGTCGGGCTAGCCCCCGAACGTCGTCCCCAGCGTCAGGTAACCCGCCACGGAACTTCCAAGATCTCCGACCAAGATCGCTCGCACCTCAACCCCGATCAGCGCCGTATCCGCGATCATCCGGCCGATCGTGACGCCACCGTAGAGCATAGTTCGGATCTCGGACGTCAGAACAATCGTCCCCGAATCCAGCGCAATCCTCGAAATTCCGCCACCGACCGTCGGACGAATCACCCAGGGATGCGATCCCAACGACCCCCCGACCTCCGCCCCGATCTGCGACTGGCTCGCGTCCCCCAGCAGACTCGCACTCCCCGAAATCCCGTCCGGCAGCGTCTTGTTTTCCGACCCGTTGTGGAACGTAAACTGCATCCCGGCATAGAACGCCCGGTCCTCTGAAACCGGAATATCGACCCCAAATGAAGCCCCACCACCACCCCGGTAGAAATCCCCCGAGCCCGAACCCCCAAAGATCCTCAGGATCCCGCCCGCGTGCGCATCGGACCCCGCACACAGCACAATCAAACAGCACAGCATCGTTAGACGTCGCATCATTCCTCCCAATCTGTCTCTCAGGTGTCCATACCTCCCTGCCTCACGCAGGGAACATGACCTGCCCCCATCCATGTGTCCACTTCCAGAGTTAGGATGCGGTTGCTGATACCGCTCCCTCGACCGTTTCGGGTGCAGGTGGTCTGTAGCCCAGTGAACTATGTGGACGGACCTGATTGTACTCTCGCCGCCAGACCTCCATCAACACTTTTGCCTCTTGCAGCGTGGTGAAGATTTCTCCAACGAACACAAAGAGAATAAACGCTGCGAGTCGTTGGGTAATGCTCATTGTATCTTCGAAAACGTGAAGTATTTCGGACCTGCGATCATTCCGAGAGCCCGCGGTTCTTTCCTGCTGAATCTGCTACCAACCGTTTTCTGCGCTCTGGCAGGATCTGCTGGTGCCTGTTGGCCCTCGCCTGTCCACGGACGAAGGTGGGCGCGAAGTCGGAAGGCAGCCGCCGTGGCACATTTCCGATGCCTTCCATCAGGCCAACCGTCTGGGTGATGATGATTTAACCCGTTACCCAGTTGTCATCAGCCAGCGATTCAATAACTCAATCACCAGATAATCCAGCACTGCCCTCCTCTTGACACGCTCCCCCTGGAACCTGGAACGCCCTCGCCCTTCTGAAACGCATCTACGATTTCGCATACAACAAAATCCCCGCCGCTACGGCAACGTTCAGTGAATTCACCGGCCCCGTCATCGGAATCGAAACCATCTGATCCGCCTTCGCAAGGAGCTCCGGATTCACCCCAAACGCCTCGTTCCCGAGCAGAAATGCGTGCGGCCTCGAGTAGTCCAGCGTGCTGAACAGCTTCCCTTCCGTATCCGTCGCAAACACCATCACCCCAGCCCGCTTCAGATCATCCAACAACGACCCGCCTCGCTGATCTGTTAGCACGGGGAACCTGAAAATCGACCCGGCCGTTGACCGCACCACCTTCGGATTCAGCAGCTCCACCGACCCCTTCAGCAAGAAAAGTCCGCCAGCCCCCGAACCTTCTGCCGTCCGCAGGATCGTCCCCAGATTCCCGGGGTCTCTCACCTCATCCAGGATCAGCAGCGGCTTCCCACAGTTGATCACCTCGTCACGATCCCAGATCGGCTCCTTCGCAACCCCCACCACCCCTTGCGGCGTCTCCGTCTCGCACATCCCCTTCATCGCTCGTCGATCCGTCATCTGCACCATCACGCCCGCATCTCTGGCCGTCTTGTGCAGTGCCGCCAGCCGCTCGTTCCGATCCAGCATATCCCTCGCAAACACCAGCTGCTCCGTCGCACCCTCCGCCTTCAGCGCCTCTTCACACAGACGCATCCCCTCGATCAGAAACGCACCCTCCCGTTCCCTCGCCTTCCGCTTCTTCAATGCCAGTATTCGTTTGGATCCCGTAACTGCCATATTGATCGTGAGACGGCAGACGTGAGACGGCAGAAGAATCCGCCGCGTTCACCGTTCCCTCCCACCCTCCAAAAGAAAAGGCAGCCCTAGAACGGTCACATTTCCCGTCCCATCTGCCTGAATGACTGCTCTTCTTCAAATAAACAATGAGGACCACGGGCCGTGTTAACGCCCTGCCTTCTAACCTCTCACGTCTTGCCTCTCAATTTTGAATCTTCTCTCCTCGATCCTCAATCCCTAAGGCATATCCGGCCTATCCGACTGCTCCCCGTCCCTCAGCTGCCGCCAGATATCCTGTATCTCATCCCAGATCGCCTTTTCCTTCCGCGACATCGACATAAAATACACGAGCACCGCACCCCAGATCACCGCGTAAGCCGCCGCCATATATTCGAGAAATTGCATTTGCTCTTCCGTTATCCGCCTGCCTTGAGCAGGTCATTCCATAGGTTGTCTTTCAACACAGGCGGGCTAATGCCCGGCCCTCCTATTGCCCCCACAAGAGTTTTGCCATCTGCCCTTCGATACGCCGTAGTTTGTCCTGCCGTCTACTGCCAAATTCGTATGTCGCTATGCTGCACGGCTACTCAGGTAAGCGGTAAAACGGCGCCCCTGCGCCTCCGCTCCACTGCCCCCTTGCTGCCTTATTCTGCCATCTGCCCAAGTATCGCCCTCCGATCCCGCATCTCCGCCCGCAGATACGCCAGCTCTTCCTTAGCCCGCTCCAGCGACACCCGACGCGAAAAGATCGCAATAAACAGAAAAAACCACACGATCAGACACATCCGGAAGGCAAACTTCATATCCGGCGGCAGTCCGCCTCCGCCTTCCCGCATCACCGTCGGATGATGCGTGCGCCACAGCTGCACGGCGTAATGAATCAGCGGTGCGTTCATAAACCCGATAATCGCCAACACCGCCCGGAACCGTGCGCTCTGAATCGACTCCTCGCTGTAGTTCTTCAGCATCATATAGGACACGAAGATCAGGAACATCACCGTCACCAGAGTCAGCTGCGCATCCCACACCCACCAGGCGTTCCACACCGGCTTTGCCCAGAGCGGCCCCGACAGCATCACCAGCACGCAAAAGAGCAGCCCGACCTCTGCACCAATCGATGCATAGATATCGAACCGCCCGGTTCGCTTCCACAGATACAGCACGCTGAACACAAAACAGACGAAGAACCCGAGATACATCATCATCGCGGACGGCACGTGGTAGTAGAAAATCTTCTGCGCCAACCCCATCTGCGCTTCGATACTCGTCTCCACCAGCACCAGCCAGGGCGTATACAACATCCCGATCAGCGCCAGACTCCCGAATACCAGCGATATAACGTGTGGCTTATTTCCCAAGGTTCTCTACTCGTTTCTGTATTTCAGAGGTGTTTGCTCTTGACTCTCCCAAGCACTAAGCACTGCCTTCCCACTGCCGTCTACTCCTCAACTACATATTCAAAAAGATACAGACACGCCACAAAGAAGATCCCACAGAACGCTGTCCCGATCTGCATCCACCCCATCGTCGACGCCAGGGTCGCCCCGTCCAGCAGCGCCCGAAACGTCTCGACGGCCGACAGCAGTATCGGAACCAGAATCGGCAGCGCCAGCATCGGCAGCATCGCTTCCTTCAGCCGTGTGTTCACCGAAATCGCCGAGAACAGCGTCCCGATTGTGGCAAAACCGAACGTACCGAGCAACACGGGCAGCAGAATACCGGGCATCGCCCCGAACAGAGGGACGTTAAGCAGGATCGCAAACAGAGGCAACAGGAACACCTGCAGCACAAGCATCGTAATCAGGTTTCCCAGCATCTTGCCAAGGTAGATTGCCGATCGATCCGCCGGTGCGAGCAGAATCCCAAACATACAATCGTTGATCTGCTCCTGCGAAAACGAACGCGTCAGCCCCAGAAACCCAGAAAAAATCACAGCCACCCAGTAGATCCCGCCCGCTCCCTCAACCATCGACGGCGATCCGGGCCTAAATGCAAAACTGAACGTCACCAGAACCAGCAACGAAAAGAACCCCATACTGCTGAGCCGTTCCTTACTCCGGAATTCCGTTACAAGGTCCTTATGCAGAATCGCCCCCGTCTGTGCAAGAAACTCGTTCATCGATACACCCCTCAGGTTCGCAAAGCGAACTTGCAAGCAACGCAATGCGTTGCCAGGATAGCACCTGCCTGCTGCAAGAATGGGTTCGTGAATCCTCTCACTCATTCAGGGGGCCAATATGCCACACCCTATACCCCCTACCCCACCCCCACCAGATATGCCTCCACCTCCCGATACTTCTCCTCCAACCCCTCAATCCCCGTCTCCGCCGTTACTCCCTCACCCACCACTCTCCCCTTCGCAAGCAGCACATATCGATCGGAGAGTTCCACCGCCTGCCGTAGATCGTGTGTCACCAGGATCGCCGTCCGCTTCTGCGACCGAAACATCTGAACACGCTCCGTCAGAATATCTCGTCCCGCCACATCCAGGCCCGTAAACGGCTCATCGAACAGCAGGAATCCCGGGTCGTGTATTGTCGCGCGTGCGATCGCCAGACGCTGCTTCATCCCTCGCGAAAACGTCCGCACACGATCGTCCGCACGATCGTCCAGACCGACAGCCTGCAGGCCATCCACCACGCGCGTCTCGAGTGCATCCAAACCGTACAGCTTGCCATAGAACGACAGATTCTCGTGTGCCGTCAGATCCTCGTACAGCATCGTCTGATGGGACACGACCCCGAACTGGCTGCGAACGGATTCGGCCGAATCGGCGAGATCAGCATCTCCGACCAGCACGCTTCCCGAGCTCGGCTTGGACAGGCCTGCCACGATCCGTAGAAGCGTTGTCTTGCCCGCACCATTGGGACCCAGGAGTGCCAGTGAACTACCGTTTGCGACAGAGAACGATACATCGCCCAACGCCGTCAGCGCACCAAAGCGCTTGCTGACACGCATCACTTCGATCCCTGCGTCGGTAGACACGGCTATCCTGACAATTCCTTTGTGAGGTCGACGACCTCGGCCTTGAGCGCGTCTCGACGGGTCGCGTGCTCGTCACGGGCAATGTTCTTGTGCTCGAGCCGGTCGTCGAGGTCCGCAATCTGCTGAATCAGTGCCATGCGTCGCACTTCCGCACCCAGTTCCTCATCCGAGCTGATCGTCTCCTTCGACCCCATCTTCAGGTAGACAAGTGCCAGGAGCGCCCCGATTGCAACACCCCCTAGCGCCCAGGGCCCCACGCCACCGACATCGACACCCTCTGAGGAACCGACGGCCGCCGTCGAGGCAACCGAGCTGCCCAGCCGGAACGACACCTGACCGCCCGCCGATACGTTCTCCGAAATCAGCCTCCGAAACTGGCGCTCGCCCAGATCGACCGGTCCGAGATCGGACATCGTGTTGTCGGTCACTTCGGTCTCTGCGGGCGTGATGAATGCGTCGATGGCAGGTGTCGCATACTTGAGCCTCTGCGTAATGCGACCGTCTGCCGGTATCGCCATCGTGAACGCGAGCTGCATTCGACCGGGAACGACTGGCCGTGAATCGACGAGCGTCGGCCCGTGGTTGTGCACTCCCGGAATGTCGCTCCACACTTCGGTTATGCCTTCAGGCAGTGGAACCTCGACACCGTGGCCGTGACCGGTTCCCGTTTTGAACGTCCGATCTCCCGTGTTCTGAAAGATCAGAATCTGGGTCACCTGGCTCGCCTGTGCGTCAATGATCAGATGGTGTGAAATCATCTCGATCGCGTCATCCTGATTCGTCGATTCGTAGACTGCTACCTCGACCAGTTTGGATGAATCGGTCACACGTTCGGACCGATATGGCACATCCTGATACTCAGCCGACAACATCATCGGAACTTCTGCGCTCGGTTCGCTAGGTATCTCGAAGCTGAACTGTCCCTCACTATCCGACGTATCCACGAGTACTTCCGCCGACTGAGCCGTGTGATGAACAAACTTCACAACGATACCCGCCTCTGTTCGGGCGAGCGTCTTGTTCATTACCACCCCGTTCAGCGTCGATGCTTCGAGCCTAGCAATGCCCACTGTACAAAAGAGAAGCCCGATCACAACCGGGCTTGCCAACACTCTAGTCCACCTCATCTTCCCTTTACTCCCTGTTCGTCCTCGCCCACCGTCATCCTGATCGCAGCGAGGGACCCCTTACAGTTCTGGACTATCCCGTTCCCGCCTGCTTCCCCTATCTCTTCTTCCTCACCGACGCAATTTCCTGCTCCACCAGATCCTCGATCTCTCCCGCTCCTGAGTCCTTTCTCGCAGGAGTCCCGTGGTCGAGTTTATCGATCAGATCCACCGCCTGCGCCTCATACCGGCCGCGTGTCTCCTTGTAGTCGTCCCCTTCGATCTTGCCCATCTTGTGATCGAAGTCGATCTCACGGATGGCTTCCAGGACCTGCTCACGCTGCTCCAGCAGGTCCTGCCGCCTCGCCGCCCGATTCGACGCCTGCGCCACGGCTCCCGTCTCCACAAACAGGGGACGGAACACAAACGCAATCACCGCAGCACCAACTCCCAAGTAGACAATGATCTCAACACCCACAGTAGACTCTCTCGAAAACCGATTCTAGCCCTTGCCACTCACTCTTTACCACTCTCTACTCACTGCTCCTACTCTTTCATCGCCTCTTCTAACTTCGCCCGATCCTCATCCGACAGCCCGGAGGCCTCTTCTCCGGCGGATTCTTCATCCTTCCTCGACCAACCCCTCAGCACACTCCGAACGGCAAACCCGCCGATCACGATCCCGAAGATAGGCATAAACCACGCCATCAGGTTGAACCCTTCGGCCGGGGGCGTCACAAAAATGCGTTCTCCGAACTCACCGACAAACCCGGCGATCACCAGATCCTTCGTCTGGCCCTTCTCGAGTGCCTCCGCAATCCGCTCCCGCTGCTCTCCTGCGTAGCCGCATCGGCATTCATCCAGCGGCCGCGTCGGACACGATCCGCACAAGCAGGCCAACTCCTTCGCCACCTCCATCACTTTCGCATCCGCCACCTCCACCGCCCCGGCGGGTCCCGGATCTATCACCAGCGAACAGAAAGCAAGTGCCGACAGACAGACCGTGACGAATACGTGCTTCATTACACGCGTAACGCCCCTCTGCCCCCTGCCTGTCCTGAGTGGAGTCGAAGGACCCCCTGCCTGTCCTGAGCGGAGTAGAAGGACCCCCTGCGCTCTTGCCTCCCCGTCACTCAAGCTGCAGCCTCACTCACTCTCCCGGGACGTCCGGCCTTGTCCCGACGACCAGATGCTCGCTTATCCGGCCAGATAACGACGATCATCCCGAGGGTCATCACCCAGCATCCCAGCCAGACCCACATCACGAGTGGATTTACATACGCCGTGAAAAACGCCTGACCATCTTCATTCTGCCCCTCATAGAGAACATACAGATCTTCGCGCAGGTTCGACCGGATGGCGACCTCCGTCGTACGCTGCTGGTCCTTGCGTTTGTAATAGATGTGTTGTTCGGGATAGAGCGTGCCCAGCCGTTCCTCACCGACATAAACACCAAGCTGGGCTTCGATCACCTCCGTCAGTGGATTGCGGGTGAAATCATAGCCCTCGTAGACCACCTTGTATCCGCCGAGTTCGAAAGACTCTCCCTTGGCCAGGGCGATCTCGGTCTGCTGGTTGAACGCGTTGCCCGTAAACCCGACAAACATCAGCACAAAACCAAAGTGAACGACATACCCGCCGTAGCGACGTTTGTTCCGTCCGAAAAGCGTCCAGAATGCTTGCACATAGGACTCACCCGAGCTGCTCCCACGAGCGACGGCACCCCGATGGTATTCCGCGAAGATCGTGACGATCACAAACACACAGAGAGCGAAGGAAATAATCGCGTAAACATCCCGCAGACCGATTGCCAAACAGATTGCCGCCGTCACAGCGCCCACCAGCGTGGGGAGGGTAAAGTGCCGTCTCAAGCTGGCTGTCGACGTCTTGCGCCAGGCCAGCAGAGGGCCGACCCCCGTCAGCAGCATCAGCGCGAGTCCGATTGGAATCATCACCGTGTTGAAAAACGGCGGACCAACCGTAATCTTCGAGCCCGTCACGGCTTCGGAGATAATCGGGAACATTGTGCCCCAGAGAACCGCGAACATTGCACCGAGGAACAGCAGGTTATTCAGCAGGAACCCGCCCTCGCGCGAAACAGGCGAATCGTAATGCGTCTCGCTCTTCAGCATATCGTATCGGAGGTATAGAAGCAGGGCGGAAACACCCGCGATCACGATCACAAACCGCAAGAACCACGGTCCGACCGGCGATTGCGCAAACGTGTGAACCGAGGAAACAACACCGCTTCGCGTCAGGAACGTACCGAAAATGCAGAGGGTGTAGGTCAGAAGGATCAGCACCATATTCCAGACCTTCAACATCCCCTTCTTTTCCTGTATGATCACCGAGTGGAGATACGCGGTCGCAGTCAGCCACGGCAGCAAGGCCGCATTCTCGACCGGGTCCCAGCCCCAGTATCCCCCCCATCCCAGAACCACATACGCCCACTTCCCGCCGAGCAGCTGCCCGACACCGAGCAGAAACCACGGCACCAGCGTCCATCGGCGCGTGGCGTGAATCCACTCCGCGTCGACGTGCTTGCTGATCATTGCACCGATCGCGAAGGCAAACGGAACCACAAAACCGACATAGCCTCCGTAGAGAACGGGGGGATGGATGGCCATCACTGGATGAACCAGCAGAGGATTCATTCCCTGACCGTCCGCCGGCGTAAACCCGACGGCCACATTCTCGACATCGCTGATAAGAAGGAAGGGATTCTCTAGAAACAGGACGACCCCGAGGAAGAACACCTGGGTCACGGAAAGCACCGTCATCGCATACGCAGCTAGGGGACTCCGCATCCCGCTCAGCTTCCGGACGGCAAAGAACGAGTACATCGCCAGGATGAGCGACCAGAGTAGCAGCGACCCCTCCATCGACGACCAGATTGCTGTCAGCTTGTAGCCAGCGAGCAGGTCTCGACTCGACGCCTTCGCTACATAGTAGACATCGAACCGATCCACCATAAACAGATACTCGAGGATCAGAAACGATCCCGTGATCAGAACAAAGGTCGCCAGAATCGCTCGCTCCGTGCTGACCGTCATATCCATCCGATGCGACCTGCCCGAAACGATCGACGTGATCGTCGCGTAAATCGACAGCGCAAAACCCACATACAACAGAAAATTACCCAGCTCAGGAATAGCCAAGACTGTCTTTCTCGCTCTACCCTCTCCCGCCAGCGGGAGAGGGCTTACTGGTTTCCACTCTTCAATCCTAGATCCTCAATATCACATCTTCTTCCCCGGCTTCTCTTCGCCGTGCATCTCTTTCATCTCGTCGTAGCTCTTGCTCTCGTATTTCGAAGGACACTTGGCCAGCAGGTGATCCGCCACGAACACACCATCCGGTCCCTAACCCCTTCCAGGATCACATCGGACTCATCGCGGAACGTGTCGGGCACGATACCCTTATAGTGCACGAGCTTCCGATGGTTCGTCTCCGAAGCCGACCCCTGGACCGGTTCCCAGATCTCGAACCGAAGATCCAGGGAGACGTCGTCCCGGCTGATCGAACCGGGCACAACCTTCCCGGCAAGCTTGATCTTACGACCCACGAACTCCGCTTCGCGTGCCTCAAGCTCGGCGACAGTGAAGTAATACATTGACGTTTCCTGGAATCCAGAGACGATCAACATCGCCACACAACCTGCGACAACCAGGATTCCCAGCCCAAACTTGAACTGCTTGGCCGTCATATTCTAGCCTCAGCGCTGAATAATCTGAAAAATCATAAACTCGAATACTCTCCGATCATCCCGAGAGCCCATCGCCGCGGTTTCAAGCGGCGCTGGGTGTATCAAGAGACGGTCATAGCCCAACGGAACACGTAGAGGAACCTCAGGAGCACAATGCTGAATGGTATATCTCACCAGCCGAAACAGCTTTCCATTCACACTGCAAGCCGACAACGAAATGCCGGACTCGTTCTGAACAAGGCATATATCTATGTATCTGCGAGGTTTAAGATACACGTTCGTCAAAATGCCGCAACGTCAGCCGCGAATTTCAGGTTGGCAGAAGATCGCGACAGGATTCTCTTCCACACGTGTCAGGATCAGGGTGCTCGACCGGCATCCCTTCAGCTTCAGTTTGCCGAAAACAGCATCGGACGTCATCGGGAACCGGCGCTTCTTGATGTCGAGACGGCCGATGCCCTGGTCCTTCACGTAAGCCTGAACACGTTTGATGCTGAACGGCAGCACGGCTTCCACGCTGAAGACGCGTGCATAGGGACTGTCGACCTGGGTCTCCGACGTGAGATAAGCAACATCCGGTGCGAGTTTCCGTGCACCGATCCTCGTTGCGACTTGCTCGACCAGATGCGCGCGAATCACGGCTCGATCGGGCTCATACAGATAAGCCGAGATTTCGCCACAGGGAACAGGTTCAACGGGTGCGTGAGCGATCGAGTCGCCGCTCGGCAGCAAGGTTGCTCTGACACGGGCACCTGATTGCAGTGCGCCAAACCAGAGGATGGCCTCCCTGCATTCACCTGCCACGGAGATGAACTCCGTTTCGCAACCATCCGGCAGTTCCTCATGGTCGATACCGGGAGCAACTTTGATGCCTACTGCCAGTTCCGGCCTGAGCCACGGTAGCTCATCGAAAGAGGGGGCGTAATCGTTGAGATGTACCACTCGCCGGCCACCCTCTCTGCGCGAAGGATCGATGAAAAATGCGGCACCACTAGGACACCAATATCTCACATCAGCACACGCAAACTTCGCCGTCAATCCGCTGACCGACATGTTCTCCCGCGCCATCCGGACCCGTTCAGGTCGGACATCCACCGAGGTCAGCTTCGCCATCCGGGCCAGCGCCACCGAATCCCCACCGATTCCGCAGCACACATCCACGACATCCGCACAACCCGCATACCGCTTCGCCCGATGCTCCGCAATCACATCCCCCGACGCCTGCTCAAGCCCGTCCCGATCGAAAAACATCCGATCCGCATCCCTGAACTTCCGCCTGCCCCGTTCCCTCAAATCCATCAACGCCATCGCCGCACGCACGTACTCAGCCGGATAGTCCTTCCGCAGCACCCCCTGCTTCGTCAGCGAATCCCCGGACAACTCCCCAATCCGCTCGAGCAATCCCTTCCCCGCATCTGACGCCAGATATGTGACATCCCTGAGATTCACCCGCTTCCCTCAAACCAAAGAGGGCTCAGCCCCTAGAGCCACGCCCCCAAATCTCCGCTCTCACTCAGCCGTAGACTTTCCCGGCTTGCCGACTCCCTGCCTTTCAATACGTCGCCACATCATCCGCCGTCAAAACCCTCACCGGCGCCACCGATCTCAGCTTCGCCATATCCATCTTCGTAGAATCTCCGAGAACGCTGATCAGCTTCGGCTTACCCGCCAGGTGTTTCTTCTGGAATGCCACGACATCGGCCAGAGTCACATCCTGCACGCGATCGAAGCGCTCCTTCCTGGGATCCACCTCCAGCTCCTGGAGCTCCCAACTTCTGACAGCGCCCAGTACCTCTCTAAAACCGATTTTGGCCGTGCGATAGTCATTCAGCTTTGCTCCGTGGGCGGCACGATATCGATCTTCAGACTCGGGCAGCTCATCCCACAAACCGAGGAGGGCTTCGATCGCCTCCGGCGTCTTGTCCGCCTGCGTTCCCATTCCGGCAAACATCAGATTCTCATCGTTCTTCCGGCTTCCGGAAAAGTACCGAGCCCCAACACCGTATGCCAACGCACGCGCCTCACGGATCTCCTGGAAGACGATTCCGGACATCCCTCCCGCGAAATACTCGTTATACATCTCGACATAGGGTATCAGAGATGCATCGAAGACGCCGTCGGGAAGTTCGATCCTGACATCTGATGCGGCCTTCTCCATCTGCAGGAGCAGAATCTCGGTTGCCTCGATTGATCTCGCCCGATCGAATCGATACGAAGGCGGCTCTTTCAGATCCTTCTCGAGTGGATGATGCTTCTTCAAAGCCGCGAGCACATCTTCCAGAGAGCGGCCTCCGGTATAAGTGATGGTGTGTTTGTAGCCCGGCAGCTCCTTCACTGTGCGCAGCAGGTCATCTATCTTGAGCGATCTGATGGCATCGGACGGTATGCGGCGAAGCAGCCGTGACGATTCCCCGTAGCGGGTGTACAGCACCAGCGCCAGCCTCAGAAAACGGGGATCCTTCTTGCCGGTCTCTCGTCGCCCCAGCGTGATCTGAATCAGCTTGGCGAGGGTTTCCTGTTCCAAGATCGGATTTCGGGTCACTTCTTGCATCAGCGCCATCGATGCATTGAAGTTCTCCTCGAGACCGGAGATCGAGAACGAGGATTCGTTGTTTCCCGTCGAGAAACCGAAGTCCGTGCCTATCCGGTACCATTCCTTCTTCAGTTCTTCGGGCGAATACTGCGCGGTGCCGGATCGTTCATGAAGCATCGCCGCAAACTGGATCTTGTCGTTCTGGTTGAACCCGATATCAAAGTTGTAGCTCAGGCTGAACAGATCGTTCAGGGGATTCTTGCTGTAGTAGAGCGTGACTCCCGGCTGCACTTCGACAACCTTGTAATCCTTATCCGGATCCACGAACACGGGTGAGAGCGGTTTCGGCTCCGCGGCCAGCACGGACTTCGCATACTCGGTCTGGCGCGTGGGATCGATAGCGATCTTGTCGATCTCCGGCTTCTCGATCTTGGGAACTTCGTGCGGCGCGTCACGTCTGTAACCGATCACATAATGCCCGCCAAAAAGGTCGTTTGCCACGCGGACGATGTCCGCCTTCGTGATCCTGCTCATCCGGTCCAGCCGACTGACGGCGTGATCCCAATCGGTGTAGGACTCGAAGGCGCCCCGCATCATCCCCACACGACCCGCGTTTGACTCCAGCCGTGCCTTGTCTTCCTTCTTGAATTGGGCGATCACCGACGGGATCAAGTCGTCATCGAATTCGCCTGCAAGGAGTGCCTTGATCTGGGTCAGCAGGATGTCACGTGCCTCTTCGAGCGTCTGGCCCTTCTTGGGGACAGCGTTAAAATGCTCGTAGGAGTAGTCGATATACGACGTGCTGAACGCGGAAGCCTGTCTCACCTCCTGCCGCTGGTTGACAAGATCGATCAGTCCGGCTCGGCCATTGGACATCACGTAATCTGCCAGAAACCACGCTTCGTGGTCCAGGTGATGCTTGCCCGGTGCCCGGAACGCAATCGTAACCTGTTCTTCGCCCGGAAACGTCACCTCGACGATCTCGGTTTCTTTCAAGGGCTCTTCGACCCACTTCATCCTGTCGGGAAGGTCTTGCCTCTTCCACGAGGAGAAGTGTTTGTCGATGGTCTTTATCGTCTGCTTCAGATCGATCGCCCCCGAAATGATGATCGCCATGTTGCTTGAGATGTAGTAGGTCGTGAAGAACTTGTGGATATTCGTCAGCGACGGATTCTTCAGGTGCTCAACGGTACCGATACCCGTCTGCTGACCATAGGGATGGATCTTGAAGAGAGCCTCGAGAATGGGCTCGCGGAGAATATCGCCCTTGTCGTCAAGCGAAAGGTTCTTCTCCTCATACACGATTTCGAGTTCTGGCTGAAACAGTCGATAGACCGGCTTATTGAACCGTTCCGACTCGATCATCGCCCACTGCTCGAGTCGGTTCGAGGGCAGATTCACGATATAGTTTGTCCGGTCAGGCCCGGTGCTCGCGTTGATCCCTGACCCACCCAGGGACTGATACAGACGGTCGATCTCGTTTGGGATAGCGAACTCGGCAGCTTTCTGCGAGGCCTCGTTGATCTTTGCATAGATCGCCTTACGCTTCGCCGGATCGCTCTCCTGCCAGTGTTCCTCGTAAAGCGCCTCGATCCGCTCGATATGGGGTCTCTCCTTCTCCCAATTGAGCGTTCCCATTTGTTGAGTGCCTTTGAACAGCAGGTGCTCCAGGTAGTGCGCAAGACCGGTCGACTCAGCCGGGTCGTCTTTGCTGCCTGCGCGCACGACGACTTCCGCGTGGAATCGGGGCTCTTCGTGATTCTCCGTCAGGTAGACCTTCAATCCGTTGTCCAGCTCATAGATGTGGACATCCATCGGGTCCTGCGGATTCGGCTTGTTGACCAACTTGTATCCCGCATCAACCGGCACCGACCACGACGCAACCACCAGAACACACAAACTCAACGCTGCTCTCACAAACGACATAGACCTCTCCCGTTTAGAAACCACCATCAACCTACCGCTCTCCACTCTCGGCCTCGTCCCTGCCTCACCCTTCAGCCCCCCTGCGCCCCTCCAGGTTTGCCTCTTCCCCCGTAGTGGTCCCCCCAAGGCGAGACATTTTCAAGCTGCCGTTAAAGTTGATTGATGTGCTTCATTCACTTCGTTTGGTGTTCGGTAGTCGAGCGACGAGTGCAGCCGCTCCTGGTTATAGTAGCTGGCATAGTCTGCAATGGCGTCACGCGCCTCACTGAGGCTATCGTAGTCGCTACTCCAGATCTCTTCTTCCTTGATGGTGCGGATCACGCGCTCAACGTAGGCGTTGTCATCAGGAGCATTGTATCCAGTGTATTGTCCCTTGATACCGTGTTCGAGGAACTCAACGAAGTGTTTCGAACTGGGCTCAGCACCATTGTCGCTCCGTAGAACCAGGTCTGAACACGATTCCTTAGTTCGCAACCCACGGGATTCAAGAGCCGGGCGAACAGCACTGCTCCTGTCTGATGCCCTACACCGATCTGTGGCGTGCCATCCCACGAGCTGGCGTGTGTAACAGTCTATGATGGTCACCAGATACACAGGCCTGAGGTTCGAACGCTGAAAGCTGGTCATATCGATCTGCCAGGCTTCGTAGCCATCCCTGCGGGGCATCAAGACGTCGAGCAGCACGATGTCCGGCGGTCCTTCGGCCACTCTCTCGAGCATCTCGAAACCATCGAAGGCTGTGATGACATCGTAGCCTTCAGGAATCAGGTAGGCTTCCAGAAGTTCGACGTTCTGGGGATGATCGTCTACAACGAGTACGCGTGCGGGTTGATCCATAGCTCTCTCTACTTGGCCCTTTCGTCCAGGAACGGTTGTATGGTCTTGGTGATAGCTCGTGTGTCGATGGGCTTACTGATATACCCATCGCATCCGGCTTCCCGGGCCTTCTCCTCGTCACCCCACATGGCGTGTGCGGTCAAGGCGATGATCGGAATGTTCGCCATTCCAGGCTTTTCCTTAATCATCCCTGTCACCGTAAGACCATCGAGGCCCGGGAGCTGGATATCCATAAGGATCAGGTCCGGGATTTCGGCATCGACCTGTTTGAGCGCTTCTGATCCGGTCATCGCCGAGGTGATGGCGTATCCATTGGCTTCAAGGATATTGGAAATCAACTCGAGGTTGAGCGGATTACCCTCGACGATCAGGATTCTTTCTCTCGCCACACGACCTCGAAAATGACTGTTAATGGCAGCTTTTCAGGCACTTACGTCGGCGTGCGATATGCGTTCACTCTGGTGATGTCAAGGGGTTTACGGCAAAACGCGCAAGCATGCTCGCGTCAGTTCAGATCATCATCCAGATGCGTTTCTATCTCGGTCGCCCACGTTTCAAGGCCTGCCAAACGGAAGTATCCGGCCAGATCTCTGAGGACGGTATGATGACGCCTGTCCGGCCCGTCTAGACTGAGCATCTTCTGTACTGCTTTGTAAGCTGCCTTGTTGTTCCCTAATCGAGACTGGGTGAAAGCGAGGCCTATCCATAGATCGTCGATCTGGGGGCGTATCCCGAGGGCTCCCAGAAAGGCATCACGGGCAGACTCGTACTGCTCCTTCTCAAGATACAGGATACCCAGATCACGGAAGGGACGCAGGTAGTGTCGGCTCAGTTCAAGCGATTTTTCGTACCAGATGATCGCCTTGTCCTTCTCGTCCTTCCTGTATGAATCATACCCCAGTTTGATGAAAGCTTTCGCACCCATTTGCCTGAGATACAGGTTTTCTCTCGTCTCCGGTCTGTTGAGCTGGGTAAGTCTGATGTATTCGGCACCCCGCTCGGGGATACCTGCCATTATCAATCCTGCGAAGTCCCACTGACCCACCCTTGCGTCCACGAAGGCGCTCTGGGCGACCTCAGACGTCTCCCTCTGGTAGATTGCCTCCACGCGGCAGAGCTCTGCAAGCTTGAGTTCAGGGAATCGCACCTGCGCGGCATCGAAGGTTTGATACGATGCCGCGTAATCGCCACGGCGAAACTGGGTCACGCCCTTCAGAATCATCGAATCCGGGTTGGATGGATTCGCGACCACTGCCTTCCGCCATTCGGACCACAGCGCACTGTGAGACTCTGTCCGTCGGTATACCTCGATCGTGGGGCGGTCAAAAGCCGTGATCGTGGGGTCGGAACCCGCCAAGTCAAATGTGTGGCCCCAGAATCGGGCATCACGCGTGTATCGCGCAATACGCTCGTATCCGATGCGGCCGTCGCGGAGTCGCTTGTAGAACTGGGCACCGACGGGATAGGTGTCTGACGCAGAGGTGTAAGGTGTTGCCCTGTTCTGGGCGATCAGGACGTAGTAGTCTACCGCACTCACTGTCTCTACCAGCAAATCCAGGATGTTGCCAGGAAGGACGTGGTTTCGCGTTCGCATGAACAGAGAACCCGGATCGTTCTTCCGGTTGCTGAAGCCATTGAGCATCCAGCGGGTCGGGAACCCCCCCGTTTCCCCGATGACACTCGCCGATCTCGGGATGTTGTTCTGGATCCAGCGCCGAGCCTCGAACCGTATGTTTTCCTGTGTAAAGACACGTGAAACGGCATAACCGTGGGCGGCAGTGGGCAGGTAGATCAGCAGGGCAAGCGTGTAGGGAGTGGACTTTCCGGTCCGTGCCGATAGAAAACGCGAGGATACCAGCCAGGCGTAGGCGGCCAGGCAACAAAGCGCCGGGAGCAGGGGAGTGGTGTAGCGAATCGGTTTGGTAAACAACCCGCCCGTCACGAGGAAGTAGCCCACGGCCCACGTAAGGAGGATCGTCAGGATGCGGGTTGGTCTGGTGATGGTGAGCACGATCCCGATAAGAGCCGAGAGAGCACACGTGAACCCGAGCGCTGCAGGAAACAGGTCAGTTAGGTAGAACACGTATGGTGTGGTGGTGAAGTCGTAGAGGTTCCAGAGGCGGAGGGATTTGCCTGTCGCAACGTCGATGCTCGGGATGAAGTTTCTCTGATCTCCAGGCGTGAAGAAGCTGTCCGCATCTACCAGGAGAGCCGGTGTGCTGAGCGCAGTTACTGTGAGGGCAATCAGGCCGCACGCAACCGATGGGAACGATACGAGTCTTCTCAGACGCTGCAGAATCTGCGTGCGTGTCTGTTGGAGTGATCGATCTTCCGGATGCCAGATCTGGGCGCAGACGTAGGGTAAGGCCAACAAGGCTGCTACGAACCGGTAGCCGCCGGCGATCCCGACGGTCAGACCGATGAGCACGTGCATCCACCATCGGTTGGTCGGCGTCTTGAGGATGAGGTAGAGCGCCAGGGCGACCCAAAATGCGAGCGATGCATCAACTGTGTAGTAGTGGCATTGCTGGATGTGGCCGGGGGAGAATGCCAACAGACTGGCTGTGACCAGTCCCAATCGCACATCACCGGCACGGTGACCGATCAGGAAGACGAGCAGGATCGTAGCCGTTCCCAGGCAGGCGGAGATCCACCGTCCGGTCAGAAAGCTCAGTCGCTCAGAGCGGAGGTCCTTTTTGTCAAAAGGCGTGA
>CAYYGZ010000015.1:29369-34913 GCA_964471275.1 uncultured bacterium
GAGGATCCTGCCGGTGACGTTGGTGGCTGCATACAGGATGTAGGTGGGGACGACACCATAGGCAGATTTTACCTGCGTGATGTCTTCACCCACCCAGACCGCGTTGTCGAGGATCGTCCCTTCGTCAGGATGAAAACGATGGAATCGCCCGCTCTGCGGGTCCACGCTCCAGTCCAGACCGGAGAATCTGAAGAAGGCACCAATAACGAGGATCAGGAGGAGAACAGAGCGATCCCGTCGCATTTATTCCGATCCGAAATAGGCGAAGTGAATTCGCATTAACTCGAGAGGGGCGCGCAGAAAATCGAAGGGGCGCATCTTTGACCCGGCGACATCCCGCCATTCGGACAAAGGTAGCTCAACGAGGTTTGCGTCGATCGATTTTCCCTGGATCCTCGAGAAACGCACGAGGAGTTCTACATCGAAGATCCATCGCGTTTTGAACAGATCTGTAAACAGGCTCGCCAGATGTGGGCCGTTGCGGAACAGCTTGGCGCCACACTGTGTGTCATACATTTCGATCCCGAAGATCATCGAGACGGTCGTGGCGAATGCCCTCCCGGTATAGTGACGGAACGGATTTCTCTCGATACGCCTGCCGACCATTTTGATTCGTGCTGCCGTGACGATGTCGGTCTGAGGGGAGGTGTTGAGGATCGTGCAGAAGGCGGGGAGTTCGTCAAGCGGTGTCGACAGATCCGCATCCCAATATCCGGCGGCGGTGTAATCCTGGGTCGCGCACCAGAGCATGCCGCGACGAACCGCTTCGGCTTTGCCCGAGTTTGTTTCTAGATGCAGCGAGTGGATGCGGTCAGAGTTGGCAGCCAGATTGTCGATCACGCGACCCGTGTTATCGCTGCTGCCGTCATTCACGAGCAGGAAGGAGACATCGTCGTGTCTCTCGACGAAGCTGCGGATCACCCGACCATCAAGACGGGTGGCCTCGTTGTAGCAGGGAACGACAAGGATGGTGGATCGCCCGAGACTCACGATTTTTCCCCAGAGGGTCGGTGTCTAGAAGCCTTCGAGACGACTGAGGTCGGCAGTACCGTTCGGCAGGTTGGCGATATGCTGAAGCAAGCTCAGCCTCGCATTCTTCAGCTGTTCATCCTCAGCCATGACCAATACCTCATCGAAGAACAGATTGATCGGAGACTCCAGCACTGCGAGTGATCTCAGAAGGTTTCCGATCACCGGGCCGTCCGCACTCATCTCTTTCTGAGCCGCTTGGAGTGCGGTAAGAAGGTCTGTGGTCGCCGGTTCTGTGTCGTCGGACGCGGTGAGTTCCAGCGATTCGAGGTCACGCACGATGCGCTTGCACCTCGAATAGGCGTTGAACATATCCTGCCAACCTTCTGCACGCACGGCTGCAGACAGTTGCTCCACTGTCGTCCGAATCTCGACAGGGTCATCTCCGCCTCCCTCGATTGCTGTGGAGACAACGTCCGCCCGGAACCCCTCATCTTTCAGTTGGATCTCAAGCCGACGCAGAATGAAATCATACGCTTCATCGATTCTGTCGGTGTCAGCCTCGATCGGGAGAAGTGAAGCCGCGCTGTCAAGCCCCTTCCGTATTGAGAATGGATGTCCCCGGTGGATCAGACAGGTCAGCAACCCGATCGCATCCCTGCGAAGACCGTATGGATCCGCCGTCGAGCGAGGCCTGATGCCTGCAGCGAATAGCCCCGCGAGACTGTCGAGACGGTCAGCGACGGAGATCGCGAACCCCGTCAACGACTCCGGAGGCGTGTCGCCGGGGTAACGGGGATGGTAATGGTCTTCGATGGCGGTAGCGACCTCAGCCGTCTCACCGGCATCGAGCGCGTAATAGCGTCCCACGATGCCCTGGAGTGAGGTCATTTCAACGACCATGCCTGTCGCGAGATCGGCCTTGCAGAGACGGGCTGCACGTTCGGCAGCATCGATTTCTTCCGATGTCAAGCCGAGATCGGGTGCGATGGCCTTCAGGAGGTTCTCGATCCGACCGGATTTGTCCAGTACGGATCCCAGATCTTCCTGGAAGGTGAGGGTGTGCAGCTTTGGCAGGAAATCGTCGAGCTTGTGTTTGATATCCGCCTTGTAGAAGAATGTGGCGTCTGCGTAGCGAGCGCGGATGACGCCTTCGTTGCCGCGGATAACCGTTTGCTCGCTGGATGGTTTCCCATTCGATACGGTAATGAAGTAGGGCATCAGGCTTTCCGTCTTCGAATCGACGACGGGGAAGTATCTCTGATGTTTCTTCATGACCGTCACCAGGATCTCGGGGGGCAGCTCGAGATGTGCCGGGTCGAATGTTCCCCGCAGCGCGTGCGGCGCCTCGACGAGATCTGTGACCTCATCCAGTAGACCCTCATCATCAGGGACGACGCCACCGGCTTCCTCGGCCAGCGCTTTCACCTGGTCGATGATCTGCTTTCTGCGCGTTTCACGATCAGCGACGATCCCCAAACTCTCGATCGTCGAGCGATAGGTGTGTGCCGACATGATCTCCGTTTCGGGTGACTTATCTGGACGCAATCCGCGCGTCGTACGCCCGCTCTCCGTGCGCGCATAGGCGAAAGGGACCACATCGTCACCATAAAGCGCGACGATCCAGCGGAGTGGGCGGGAATAGCCGATACCCCCCGAATCCCACCTCATGGTTTTCGGGAACGTCAGAGAACTGACAAGCTCCGGAAGGACGCTGGACAGAACCTCGATTGCTCCACTCCCCACATTCTTCTTGAAGGCATATACGTATTCGACGCCTTTATCGTCCTCTCGCTTCTCGATGTCTCCAGGTTTCACTCCCTGACCCCGACAGAATCCTTCGAGTGCCTTGGTCGGATTGCCAGAATCATCGAAGGCTGCCCGAGCTGCAGGACCACGCACCCACTTCTCGTCATCTGGCTGCTTCCCTGCCAGACCTTTGACGCTGGCGAAGAGGCGTCGTGGCGTCCCTCCAACTTCGAGTGATTCGTACGAGAGTCGGGAGTCCTTCAATGTCCTGTTGATTCTCACTTTGAGTTGTCTGATTCCCGACGGCACATCATCGGCAGGGAGCTCCTCGCTCCCCAGTTCGAGCACGAAATCGGCTTTATCCACCGTCGTTTCGGGTATGGCCTTAGGTTTCGCGGGATCGTCCTTGGATATCGCAATGGCTTCAGGATCGACTCCCTGTTGTTTGAGAAAGCCTTCAGCGACCTGCCGCGCCATGTCGCGCATCTCGGAAAAGTAGCGTGCTCTTTCGGTGACGCCAATGGCCCCGCGTGTGTCGAGCAGATTGAACGTGTGAGAGCACTTGAGGATGTAGTCGTGTGCGGGTACAATCAGATCTCGGTCCAGCGCGGACTTCGCTTCAGCTGCGTAGAGCGTATACATCTCGTGCATACGCTTGACGTTCGCGTGGTTGAATGCGTACTGGCAGTAGTCAACTTCCTGCAGCTTCAGGATGTCACCATAAGTGACATCATCATTCCACTGGAGCTTCCAGACTTCATCAACTTCCTGCAGATACATGGCGATTCGCTCGAGTCCGTATGTGATCTCTACGGCGACTGGATCGACCGCCATCCCACCTGCCTGCTGGAAATAAGTGAACTGGGTAATCTCCATCCCGTCCAGCCAGACTTCCCATCCGAGACCCCACGCACCAAGCGCAGGGGACTCCCAGTTGTCCTCAACGAACCGGATGTCGTGTTCTTTGCGATCCAGACCCAAAGCCTCGAGGCTGTCCAGATAGCGTTCCTGAGGGTTACCCGGATCCGGTTTGAGGATCACCTGATACTGCGTGTGCATCTGCATTCGATTCGGGTTTTCTCCAAATCGGCCATCGTCCGGCCGGAAGCTCGGTTCAACATAGGCTACATTCCAATTCTTGGGGCCCAGCACGCGAAGCACCGTGGCCGGGTTCATCGTTCCCGCACCGACCTTCTCGCTGTAGGGCTGCCAAACGACACAGCCCTGGTCTGCCCAGAATCGTTCAAGTCTGAGGATGAGCTCCTGGAATGTCAGCTTCTTGCTCACGGATGCTTCCTTCTGTTTCAGCCTAACCGGTCAGGTCGGACAGATGAGGTAAGGGGGCCTTGTGCACGATGGCTTTGCGGCGGCCCTGAATGCGCTGAATATGCTGTTCGACATCGCGGACCGCGGCACGAGAATCGTGTATCGCGACCTCAAGCGTGACGTCGTAGGACGCCTTTCCGGCAATCCGAACGACTCTGCCCTGGCTCCGCTCGAAGGACTTCTGGTTCGGATAGTTTGTCGCCGGCTCCAATCCGGTTACATATCCGTTCTCGCGAGCGGCTGTGTTCTTCCAGACAGTGAAGGCAGGTAGTTCCTTCGTGTTGAACCTGAGTGAGCTCCCAGCGTTGCCGGCACGATTTCTGAGGAGGACGCACGTTTCGCCGCCCGGTCGCGAAGCCAATTCGTACCAGTAGCACTGCTCGACAAAACCGTTTGTCGGTTTCTGGAAACGGTCAAAATTGTCGATTCCTTCCTGGGCTCTCGCATCCCGCGGCACGACGGTTTTGAAGGGCGCAACCACGCGTGAGCCTTCCTCCAACAGCGGCGATCCGTAGTTGCAGTGGTAGAGTAGTTCGAGTTCCGCGGGATGCCGATTCAGGTTAGTTACGCGGTCGCGGATGCTGAGTCTATTGGATCCGATCTTGGTGCTGATCGTCGTGGTCAGGCGGAGTGCGGGACCGAACATCATCGATTCGTCCACCTCCCCGATGACAGTCAGATCGCCTTGGTCAGTGACTTTGATCGAGACGTGTCCTGCCGGCGTGTTCGCAATCTTCCCGTGGAGCGGGAGGAAAACCGTTGACTCATTCCCGTTGTTGTCGATGATGACGTCGTCACCGGGCGCCCCATTGCTGTCGAGACCGCATCTCACAATCCACTCGGTAAAGCCCTTCAGCCAGCCCAGACCGCCTCGATCGTTCAGGTCGACAAACGCGGGGTTGACAGGGCCCTTAACGGGCGAGTCCCAGCCAAGCGTCGTATCGCGATACCAGCCTCGCCAGATCCCCATGCCGCGAGTCGGCATAACAGCGAAGCTGAGTTTGCCGTTGTCGACTTCAATCACATCGATGCCATCCTGGAGCCCGCCCCGTAGTGTGTATTTGACGATTCTCCAGGGACTGTCGCCCGCTGCTTCTGGCAGGTTAGCCCCGTCGACCTGGAACGTGGGTAAGTGGATTCCCGTTTGGGCATCTGTCAGTGTTTGCTCGAAAATTGTGCTCATGGTACCACTCCGTCACGACGTGATTGTGTCATAGTGCCCTGTAAAACAGAGAGTTATGCACCTCTGAGACGCGGCAAAATATACCGTGACGGCGATGGGGTGTCAACGGATTGCTCCCCAAAGGGCGTTGACACTGGCATCATCCGCATCTATTCTAGACAGCCATTTCCGGACGCAGCATATCCACTTTGAACGAGCTCAATGGGCAAAGCAAACGACAAGGATCTGAAGAATCCTGCGTACTACACGAATCGTGAACTTTCGTGGCTGGGCTTCAACGAGAGAGTGCTTCGTGAGGCCCGGAATCCAGGAAACCC
>CAYYGZ010000016.1:0-15482 GCA_964471275.1 uncultured bacterium
TCGAATCGCGATCAATCCGCTGGTCAGTCGGCTCGGACTCCAACTGCCGAACCTCCTGTCCGGAGCCGTGGTGACGGGTATCGTACTCGGCCTTCCGACGGCCGGACCGATCTTCCTCACGGCGCTCACGTCTCAGGATATGTTCCTAGCAGGCGCCTTCCTGCTGATCTCGGCGACGTTCCTCCTGATGGGAAACCTTTTGGCCGACATCCTTCTGGCCTGGCTCGATCCCCGGATTCGGTATGAGTAACGTGGAATCCACCACGGCCGTCACCGCCGAAGAGGAGCCGACTGTTGTCATCACGGCTTCTTATTCCCAATGGAGCCTGATCTGGCGCCGCTTCAAGAAGCACAAGGCAGGTCTCGTTGGCGGATACATCGTCGTCTTCCTCTACGTCGCCGTCTTCCTCGGAGAGTTTCTCGCACCGCACGGTGTCAGCAATCGCTACTACAAGGTTGTGCACTGCCCGCCGCAGCGGGTCCACTTCTTCTCCGACGAGGGCCTCCATCTCAGACCCTTTGTTTACGGGATCAAGGGATCGCTCGATCGGAAGACGGGAATCAAGCAATACACCGAAGATTCATCGAAGAAGTATCCGATCTATCTCTTCTCCCGCGGCGACGAGTATGAATTCTACAGTCTCTTCAAGTCTGACCTCCACCTCTTCGGCACGGGGAAGGGCAATCCGATGTTCTTCCTGGGAACAGACCGTTTTGGACGCGACATGCTGTCCCGCATCATCGTAGGGGGACGCATTTCCCTCACGATCGGACTGTTTGCGGTCACGCTCAGCTTGACACTGGGCTCTGTGTTCGGCGTCATCTCCGGCTTCTACGGCGGTACGGTCGACAACGTCATTCAGCGGATGATCGAGTTGATCTTCGCATTCCCCTCAATACCGATCCTGATGGCGTTGAGTGCGGTCCTGCCGCCTGAATGGCCATCACATCTGGTGTTCATGGGTATCGTCACGGTCCTGGCACTCGTGGGCTGGGGTGGATTGGCGCGTGAGATCCGAGGCAAGACGCTATCCATTCGCGAGTCGGATTTCGTGATGGCCGCCCGTGTCTGCGGCGCAAAAGACGGACGCATCCTGTTCCGTCATCTACTCCCGTCGATGTTCAGTCACATCATCGTCATCGCAACACTCGCGATCCCCGGGTTCATCCTGGGTGAGAGCACACTCAGCTTCCTCGGTCTCGGGATCAAGCCACCGATGACCAGCTGGGGTCTACTCCTGTCGGATGCGATGAACATCCATTCGTTGAGCCTGTATCCCTGGCTCCTAATCCCGGGCTTATGCATCATCATCGCCGTGCTCGCCTTCAACTTCCTGGGTGACGGGCTGCGTGATGCAGCGGACCCGTATTCGAGCCGTTAGGACCTATGAGCGAATCCCAACGACAACCGCTGCTCGAGATCAACAACCTCAAGACCCACTTCCACACGGACGATGGGACCGTTCGTGCGGTTGATGGGGTGTCGTTCAGCATCGGCAGGGGCGAGACGCTCGCGGTGGTTGGTGAATCGGGATGTGGCAAGAGCATCACCGCGTTCTCGACGATGCGCCTGATTCCGAGCCCTCCCGGTCAAATCGTCGACGGTGAAATCCTGTTCCATCAGAACGGATCCGCACCGCTCGACCTGACCCAATGCGATCCGCGGGGTGCCCAGATGCGGAACATCCGCGGCAACGACATTGCGATGATCTTCCAGGAGCCGATGACGTCGTTGAGCCCCGTACACACGATCGGGAATCAGATCGGTGAAGCGATCGAACTGCATCAGGGCGTGAACAAGGAAGAGGCGCGAAAACGGTCTGGCGAAGTTCTGCGCAAAGTCAGACTCCCCGAGCCGGAGCGCCAGCTGGACGCCTATCCGCACGAGCTCAGCGGGGGTATGCGCCAACGCGTGATGATCGCGATGGCGCTGTCCTGCAACCCGAGCCTTCTGATCGCGGATGAACCGACAACCGCCCTCGACGTGACAGTCCAGGCGCAGATCCTCGATCTGATGGTCGCACTGCAAGATGAAATCGGGATGTCGATCCTGCTGATCACGCACGACCTCGGGGTCGTCGCCTGGATGGCGGACAATGTGGCCGTGATGTATCTGGGCAAGGTCGTCGAATACTCGGATGTGCGGACGATCTTCAAGAACCCGAAGCATCCGTACACAATCGGCTTGATCAACTCTATCCCGAAGATCGGACAGAAGGAAAAGCTGATCCCGATCAAAGGTTCCGTACCTGACCCGTTCGAGCGCCCGATCGGATGTTCATTCGCGCCGCGGTGTCCGCACGCAATGGAACGGTGCAAAAAGGAGCCCGAGTTGAGGGAATTCGAGACCGGTCATCAGGTCAGCTGCTGGCTGGAGGTCGGGGGATAGACACCGGTTGGATGCGCGAGGAGAACCGTCCGCCCTTCGATACGACGTGTCCCTGTGATACGACTCGCCGAAACCCATTCTGGCTGGGTACGACGTCACTCAGGGTGAACGGGGACCGGACGGGAACAACCAGGTATTTCCACGAACGAGTGAATGGCTGAATCAAACGGAAAATTGCTGGAAGTCGAGGGTCTCAAGACCTACTTCCCGATCAAGAAGGGCATCTGGCGGAAGGTCGTCGGGCACGTCAAGGCGGTGGACGGTGTGTCCCTGACGCTCGGTCGCGGGGAGACGCTCGGTCTAGTCGGTGAGTCGGGCTGTGGGAAGACGACCACAGGTCGATCGATCATCCGTCTGATCGAACCCACTGAGGGAAAGATCACGTTCCATCACGACGATCGTGCAATCGACCTGGGCAGCCTGGACAAAGAGGAAATGCGCAGTCTTCGTCGAGAATTGCAGTACATCTTCCAGGATCCCTTCTCGTCGCTGAATCCACGCATGACCGTGTTCGATCTTGTCGCCGAGCCGCTCGTAATCAACAAGGTCGCCTCGGGGAGTGAGCTGGATGACCGTGTCGAGCAGATGCTTGTTCGTGTCGGGATGCGTCCGGACCATCTCCGCCGATACCCACACGCCTTCAGCGGCGGCCAGCGTCAGCGGATCGGTATTGCACGCGCGCTATCGGTCACGCCACGCCTTATCATCGCTGACGAGCCGGTGTCGGCTCTCGATGTATCGGTTCAGGCGCAGGTCGTCAATCTGATGGCTGAGCTGCAGGAAGAGTTCGACCTGACCTACCTCTTCGTTGCGCACGATCTGAGCGTTGTCGAGCACATCAGCGACCGGGTCGCGGTGATGTATCTCGGTCAGATCGTCGAACTCACCACATCAGATCGCCTCTACGAAAGGCCGCTCCATCCATATACGGCGGCGCTGATGTCAGCCGTACCGGTCGCAGACCCGGATCACAAGATGCAACGCATCCCGCTCGAAGGAGACGTGCCGGATCCGGCGAACGCTCCCTCCGGCTGCAAATTCCATCCCCGCTGCCAGCACGCTGAAGACCGCTGTCGCACGGAGTCACCTGAACTTCGAGAGATCGAACCTGGTCACGAGACCTCCTGCCACTTCGCCGGCGAGCTGACCTTCCAGAAAATGGAATCCGCGCACGTCGGATAGGTTTCATTCGCGGTACTCACCATCCTCACACGGGCGTTCCTGGGAGTGCTGTGTCCACTTGCTCGACGCCCTTCTTGCCCACCGGACAGACTCCCCAGCAGTAGCGGATATACGGGAGTTTACCCTCGGGGTTCTGTCTCTTGCATAGATCGGAAGGACACGCCCCCGTGAACCGGGCGACAGGCATCTTCTTGCTCGCTACATCCAGTTCGTAGATCTTGCCAAAACATTCGTGCGCCCGCATACAGAGTCCACACTCCTCGCCGGGACAAATCGGTGGGCCGCTGTAGAGCGGATCGGGCTCCAACTCCGCTGACGTGATGAGCGACTCCAGCCGCACGCGAGGGCCGTACTTCGGTGTCAGCAGCAGATTGTTGAGACCGATTTCCCCCAACCCGGCGGCAACGGCAGCGTGGCGGTGCGAAAAGAACGCGTATCGTCCGGCACCGACCTTGCGCCCCCCTGCGGGAAGCGGCAATGCGGAATGACCGTGCTCCTCCAGCAGGAAGCCGACCTGTGACGCGACCTGCTGAAGCCGCATGTTCGCCGTGTCGTACATGAACTTGAACACCGTCGTCTGGACTTCCCACAACTCTTTGGGAGGAATCAACTCAGATTTCGTGCCAAACCGGTCACATTCCAGGACGCTCTGGAAGAATCTGTGCGCAAGCACCACCACAGAACGCGCGCTGCGAAGCAGGTCTGTCGGGTGATGTCCCTTCGGTGCCCCGTCGAAACGATCGACCGATGCGATCCCGACCAGGTGTGCCCCCTGATCCAGCGCACGCTGTTTGACTTCTGCCGTCAAATCGGACAAATCAGCCTTCCTTTCTCGTCTGCTGGTCGTCGATCCTGCTGTGCTAAGGCTCAGGACCCTGAATCTTCTCAGTTATTCCGGCGTTTCGATGGGTAGGGACACGACACTTGCCGTCTCTCTACCGGGCACCGAAGGTGATGACGGCACTGGTCATTGGCCACACCGCGGCGCCACGTTCTGAGGCATCGCGAAATACCCGGGGTTTCGGCTGCGCTGTCGCTGCGCCTGCACCCCGGGCTACTTGGGCCAAGCCCTTTCAGGGCTCCCCCCCCGCCTCTCTTGGTGGGCTTGGTGCCCTTGGTGGTCAACACATTTGGTTTCAGATGTTCACGCCCACGGGCCGCTTTGCGTCTTCTGGCCCCCCGGCCAGGCGATTGTAGATCACAGCGATAACCAATCCACCAAACACGCCGTCTATAACGGCGTAGAGGGTGGCAACAGCGATGCTCCACGCTGTCGGCAGTCCGTCGTAGCCCGGGTATATGGAAGCCACCAGAGCCAGGAAGGCAACCGCATAGCCGTTCCAAATCAGATTGGTGATCCCCGCCATCAGCACTGCGCCTCCCCATACAATGGCGACGGTAAGCGTGAACGCCTTTGTGTCCAGTTTCATTTGCTTGTCCTCCCGCTGTGACGTATGAATGAAAACAGGGCATGCCTCTACGAGAGACACCCCCTTCCACACTTCCCCGGACCTATACACGTTAAAGCTACTACAACGCCGGTGAGCCTGTCAAAACAGACTGCCGAGAGGCAACCTTGACATCCGGCAACCGATCCATCAAGTACGCCGAGAGCCACAGAATTGCTCCTTTTCCAAAGAAGGCATGAATGTTATCACGCGAACGTGTCATCGAAACCATCTCATTCCGAAAGCCGGACAGAGTTCCCGTATACGGCTGGGTCCGCTCGAACCTCGAGCAACCCATAACGGAGAAGTTCGGATCTGTAGAAGCATTCGAGGACCACTACGACTTCGACTACGCACACATCTTCGGGGGCCCGACACCCTACGCCTCGTCTGACTTGAAGGCACTGCGCGACCAGTCGGGTGGCACCATCGATCCCGCCGCCCTCCTGGGGATCGACCTGACCGACCCAAACGACGAGGAACGCTACCAGAAGGTGCGCGACTCGGTCAGGCATCATCGGGAGGAGCGGGGGCGATTTATCTACGTTCAGACCCCCGGCATCTTCGAATGTCTGAACGGTCCGTTCGGCATCGAGAATCATCTGATGTATCTGGCGCTGTATGAAGAAGATCTCAAGGAAGTCTACAGACGGCAGGCGGAGTGGAACCGAAGCTTCGCGATGAACTGCCTGGATCTGAGTGTCGACATGATCCACATCTCGGACGATTGGGGAGCCCAGAATGCGCTGATGTTCAGTCCCGAGACGTGGTGGAACCTGGTCTACCCGTATCACAAAGTGACGTGCGACGCCGTTCGGAGTCGGGACGGATACCTGAGCCTTCACAGTGACGGGGACATCCGCCAGGTGCTCGACGGGGTAGTCGACCTAGGATTCAACGTCGTTCACCCTTGGCAGGAGTCCGCAGGGATGCGTTTCGACGAGTATCGCTCAAATCACGCTGATGATTTTGTGCTGATGGGCGGGCTCTGTATTCAGACCACGATCGGGTTCGGAAACTACGAGCGACTGCAGAGTGAAATCGAGCGCGTACTCGACACGTTCGCCGACGGCAGACTTCTGTTCTGCACAACACACTTCGTCCAGGACCATTGCACGATGGAAGAGCTCGTCTTCGCATTCGACCTCATTCACAGGCGGGTCCGTGGAGAGTAGCTGCAACGCGACACCTGCTCGATCCTGCGGCTCTCTCGAACGCGTCCTAACCGCCTTCGACTACCAACGACCCGATCGAGGCCCGCACCGAACCCCATTCCGAGGACTTCGATCGACCTTCTTCGATGCCGACCGAAAAATGGGAGATGCGGGAATCGTAGACGTCAGCCTCGAGTTCAATCCGACAGGCTTTTTTGTGGAGCTGTGTGGATCCGAGAACTTCGCACTGATGTCGGCCACCGACCGCGACGAACGGCACCATCTTGTCACCTGAGAGGAACATTCCCCCAGGATTGACCCGGAAGCTTCGAACATGGTAATGTGTGTGCGTGCCCGCTTGCCGCGCTGCGCGGCAAAACCAGCCGATCCACGCCATCAATGAATAGATCAACCACCCATACGGGGAAACTGTGTTCAAACTGAAACCCGATTTCGAGCAGGTTTTGAACAGATACGAGGCCTGGTGGGAATGTGAGATCATCGACCGGACGCTCGTGTCGATCACATATCCGGCAGCACAGCGCCATCCTGTTCCGACTTCCGATCACGCCACATTCCGCGAACGCTGGATGGACACGGAATTCATCGTCTCCCGTCGTGATACCGAACTCCGGAACACCGTCTTCTTCGCCGACAGCCTACCGGTTGCCTACCCCAACCTGGGACCGGAGGTCTTCTCCGCCTTCTACGGATGCGGTATGGAGTATGGTGACCAGACCGCCTGGAGCGAACCGTGTCTGTCTGACTGGTCACCCGAGTCACTGGCTCGGCTACAACTCGACAAAGAGAGTTTCTACCTCCAAAAACTCCACGAACTGACCGATGTGATGCTCGAGGTCGGTCGTGGCAACTACATCGTCGGGTATACCGACCTTCACGGCGGAGGGGACGCGATCGCGGCATTGCGCAACCCCCAGAACCTGCTGATCGACACGCTGGAGTGTCCGGAAAAGATCAAAACCCTCTGTGACCGGATCACGACCGAATTCCTCGGCATCTACGACATCTTCCACGAGAAGCTCTCGGCCGCCGGGATGCCGAGCACCACCTGGTGCTCCGCCACCGGTAAGGGGAAGTATCACGTCCCGTCGAACGACTTCTCCTGCATGATCTCGGACGCGGCATTCGAGGACCTGTTCATACCCGGCATCATCCAGGAATGTCGGCACATGGACCGCAACATGTACCATCTAGACGGGCCACAGGCGCTTCGCTTCCTCGACCGCCTGCTGGACATCCCCGAGATCCACGCAATCCAGTGGGTTCCCGGTGCAGGCAACGACTACTGGGGAGACTGGATCGAAGTCTACCAGCGGATCCAGGCCAGAGGGAAGGCGCTCCAGATCATCAGCGTCCCCATCGAGGATCTGCCGCGACTGGCTGAAGTGCTCGATCCCCACGGCGTCTGGATCAGTCGTGTAGAGGGAATCGAGAACGAAGCTGATGCGCGTTCCGCTCTGTCCGAGCTGGAGCGATGGACCAGGAGACGGTGAACCGATGACCCGAGAGCAAAATCTTATACGATCGTTGACCCACAGCACACCGGAATCGATCCCTGTGTCGGTCGGAATCCTTCCCGCCGCGTGGATGAAGTATCGAGAACGGCTGGACGAGGTCGCCCATCGCTACCCGGAGATCTTTGGCCGTCAGCGGGTCGCAAACAGGGATTACGACGCCGTGGGAGGAACATATGTAGCAGGAGATCACCCGGACGCCTGGGGTTACGTGTGGCGGAACATCAAGACCGGGATGGAAGCGTTTGTCACTGGGCATCCGGTGCCGACGCGGACTGACGTGCACACGCTGCAAGCTCCCGAGGAGAACACTGGCTTCCCCCACGGTTTTATGTTCCTCAGGCTGACGTATCTGCGCGGGTTCGAGGAAGTGATGGTCGACTTCGCCGAAGAACCACCGGAGCTGCAGATGCTGATCGACATCGTCCTCGACTACTGCCTGCAGCAGGGCGAGATTCGGCTAACCGACCTGTCCGATCCACCGGCCCTCGTGACGTTTGGTGACGATCTCGGTATGCAGGATGCGCTTCCGATCAGTCCCGAAAAGTGGCGGCAATACTTGAAGCCGTGCTTCGAGAAGATTTACCGACCTTTCCGCGACGCCGGGCATTACGTCTATATGCACACAGACGGCCACATTCTCGAAATCATACCCGACCTCATCGACTGCGGTGTCAACGTGGTGAACCCGCAGGTCGGCGCAAACGGGATCAACAACCTTGCACGTGAGTGCAAAGGGAAAGTCTGTGTCGACCTGGATCTAGACCGTCAGCTGTTCCCCTACTGGGCGCCGAAAGAGATCGATGCGCATATCCAGAAGGCAGTCGAAACGCTGGGAGCGCCGGAAGGCGGCCTATGGTTGCGGGCTGAGCTGAGTGAGGAGATCCCGTTTGAGAACATAGAGGCGATCTGCGCGGGGTTGGAGCGCCACAGGTTCGCGTATTCGTGAGATATGTAAAATAAGGCAGAAGGAAAGGGCTGCAGATTGAACTCCCGTGAACGAATGCTGGCGGCGATCGACCGGGAACCGGTGGATCGCGTACCGACAGATATCTGGGCGACGGCCGAGGTCTGGGACAAGCTGCGACGACACTTCGGAGAGGATACCGATATACGGGCCGAGCTCGGGATTGACGGGATTGCCTCGGTGGACGCGAAGTATGTTGGGCCGCGGCTTTCGTCCGTGGGAGAAGGCGAATCGATCAACTTCTGGGGAATGCGGACGAAATCTGTACCGCACGCAGGTGGCGCTTACGCGGAGCAGTCTTTCTACCCACTCTCCGACGCGCAGACGATCGATGACCTGGACGACTACGCCTGGCCGCAGACCGACTGGTTCGACTACTCCGAGATGAGAGAAAGGGCCGAGCAGGCACGCCAGACACAGGCATTGTCGTGCGGCTATATGGCGCCGTTCTTCTTCCACAACAAGCTCCGCGGTCTCGAGCAGTCGCTGATCGATCCCCTTCTCGGCCCTGATCTGACACACGAGATCGTCCGCAGGATCTCCGACTTCTTCTACGGCCATCACCGCCTGATGTTCGAAGCCTGTGACGGTCTGATCGATCTCGCCCAGGTGACCGACGATCTCGGCAGCCAGACAGGTCCCCTCATCAGCCTCGAGCTGTATCACGAATTCTATGCTCCGCAGCACAAACGGTTTATCGATCTCTGCCACGAGTTCGGGATCAAAGTCTTTCACCACGACGACGGGAGCATCCGCGAATTTCTCCCTCCGCTCGTCGATATGGGGATCGACATCCTGAACCCGATTCAGTGGCGCTGTCCCGGGATGGATATGCGCGAGTTGAAAGATGACTATGGTGACCGGATCTGCTTTCACGGCGCGATCGACAACCAGGCCGTGCTGCCCTTCGGCACACCGGAAGAGGTCCGGGCCGAGGTACGCCTCTGTATTGATACACTCGGCAGAGACGGGACCGGATACATCCTCGCCCCCTGTCACAATCTACAGGTCATAACTCCCGTGGAGAACATCATCGCGATGTATGACGAGGCCCGGTCATACGTGAAATTTTCGTCCTAACTTTACGTCGACAAGTGGGCTGAGGTAGCGTTCAAGAACTTACGCTTGAGCGTGTGCCTGCCCCGAGAGCCTGGAATGCCACAATACAATGATATCCAGATCCTCCGAGATCTGGCCGAGCGGTATGTCGAAATCTGCACACATCCCGTGCAGCAGGAACGCCGTGCCCTCTGGCGCCGCCAGAACAGTCTCCAACAGACACGCCCCCTGATTTACGTCCGCGCCTTTGCCTGGCAGGAAATGCCGGAATCCGTCTGCCTGTCCGAAGACCCGCTCTTCAGAAAGATCGAGAACTTCTTCCGCAACCATCTCTTTTGGAACGACCTCCAGGACGACTCGATCTTCGAGCCGTGGGTGACGGTACGTGCGAGTTATGCCTGCAGCGGATGGGGTCTCTCGGGAAAACGCAATTTCAGTGACGAGATCGGCGGGTCTTACAAGGAGGATTATCCGATCCGTGATCTTGAAGATGCGGACCGAATCACGTCTGCCTGGCACGAGATCGATGAGCCCGCGACGATGGCGAGAGTGGCACGCGTGTCCGATGCGATCGGCGATCTCATACCCATAAACGTCGACCGGGCTCCCGCCTACAGGATGTGGTCCGCAGATCTCTCCACCGATCTGGGCCACCTGCGCGGCATCGAGCACTTCATGCTCGATATGTCGGACAACCCCGAATGGCTCCATCGCTTGATGGGTCGGATGAGCGACAGCGTGCTCCGCACACACGACGAAGCAGAAGCTGCCGGCGATTGGGGCCTGGGCGCACACCAGAACCAGGCCATGCCCTACGCGGAAGAGCTGACGGATCCGGCCGCAAACCAGAACGGTGTCCCGCGCGATCAGCTCTGGTGCTTCATGGCCGCCCAGGAATTCACGGGTGTTTCACCCGCGATGCACGATGAGTTTCTCCTCCAGTATCAGATCCCGATCCTCGAGAAATTTGGCCTGACGGCCTACGGCTGCTGCGAAGACCTGACCAACAAGATCGAAATGCTCCGCCAGATCCCGAATCTTCGCCGGATCGGGGTTTCCCCCTTTGCAGATGCGGCCCGATGCGCGGAACAGATCGGAAAGGACTACGTACTCAGCTATCGACCCAGCCCGGCGGATATGGTCGGATATGGCTTTGATGAGGACCGCATTCGCACCATCCTCGTGCGCGACCTGACGGCCTGCAAAGACTGCCACGTCGACATCACGCTCAAGGATGTCGAAACGGTTGGCGGGGATCCGAATCGCGTCAGGGATTGGGTGACTCTGACACGCAGGGTCATCAATGAGGTGTTTGGGTAGCGGAGTCGTGCGAATCGAAAGCTGTTCGTTTCATCGGACCGACACCTCCCTTCGACACCGCTCAGGACAGGCTCACGCGCGTTTGGTGTGACGGTGTCTTGAGGCCGTGCAATCAGAATTCATACATAGATCAGCCTGAGATCGCCAACATCGGAACAGGACCCTTTCTGCGCCACGCTGACTTCTTCGCGGACGGACCAATCACTTTGGGAGGCGGTAAACGCAATCTGGATTTTCACACCATCGTTGACGACATTGGTAATGATCGTTGTCCCCATGCATTCGACAATCGAGGCACAATCTGGACTCGCGACCCAACTTTCTCGTCATTATGACCGATCAGCAGCGCGGCGACTGCCTGAGCTCGGCCGGCCACCCGTGTCTGCTGACGCCAAACATAGATGCGATTGGGGGAGCAGGGGTCAGATTTTCCCGCGCTTATTCAACGTGCCCCGTGTGCGTCCCGGCCAGACGGTCGTTCCTATCCGGGCAGCACCCCTCGACTCACGGGGTCTATAACAACAGCAGTGTCGAATGGTCGGGACCGTCTCTGCCGGGTCTCCTGCGGGATGCTGGCTACCAGACGGAGTGGGTTGGCCGAGGCATGCACCAGACCCCGCCGGACAAACGCTACGGGTTCGACCACACGGTCTACAAGGACCACCGGGTCGAGGACGACTACGATTCGTTTATCCGGGGAAACGAGCCTGATGGCGCGGGTGGTTACTACGGAACCGGTGTCATGCACAACGACTGGACCGCTCGCCCTTGGCACATGGATGAGTCGCTTCACGCCACAAACTGGGCGATCAACGAAGCATTGCGGTTTCTGGACCGTCGCGACACGTCGTGCCCATTCTTCCTCGTGACGTCCATTCTCGCCCCACACCCCCCTCTAGTTCCGCCAGCATTCTACCTGGACAGGTATCTCCGTCAGGAATTGCCACCGCCCGTAATCGGCGACTGGGCCTCCCCGCCCGCCAGAGGAGAGATGGACGTCAGCGCTGATCGCGTGGATCTCCAGGGCGAATTGCTTCGGTCCGCCCGAGCCGGATACTTCGGGTTGATCAATCACGTCGACGACCAGATCCGCCGGCTCCTCAACCCGGTCGATGGCATCCACCAACGAACCAGCCAGAACACAATCGTGATCTACCTCTCCGACCACGGCGAGATGCTTGGCGACCACTATCGCTGGCGGAAGTCACTGCCCTACGAAGGGTCTGCACACATACCTTTCGCGATCCAGGCACCCGACCGGTTTGGCCTGCTGGCCGGCGAGGTCAACGACACTCCCGTCTGTATCGAGGACCTGATGCCGACAGTCCTGGACATGGCGGATGTAGCCTGTCCGGACGGTGTTGATGGCAAGACCCTCCTGCCACTCCTGCGCGGCGACGCCGTTCTGGACCGCCGGTATCTGCACATTGAGACCGCGCCGACTTACCAGTGTCTTACCGACGGTAAGGAGAAGTTCATCTGGTATGTGGCGGACGGCCGCGAGGAATTTTTTGACCTGATCAGCGACCCTCACGAAGAACAGAACCGCATCGATTCTGCCGATTATCAGGACCGAATCGTCTGGTGGAGATCAGAGCTTGTAACGGTACTCTCCGGAAGAACCGAGGGATTTACCGATGGACGCGCCCTGATTCAGGGACAACCGTATCTAGGTCTTGCCGAATGGGTGCGCGATAGATAGCCGTCTCCTGCCGTTTCGGTGACCTGGCATGGCAATGACTCAACCTGCCCGGAGATCTAAATGAGAAAGACACGGATCGGAATCATCGGATGCGGCGGGATGGCGCGTTCGCACGCCTCCAGATTCGAAGACGTGCTCGACCGCATCGAGATCACCGCGGTCGTCGATGCCGACCACGAAAGAGCGCAGGGCGTCTCCGAACTGCTTAACGGCGTCCCTGTAGCCGAAACAGATTACAGAAACATCTATGATCTCGTCGATGCCGTCCTGGTCGTCGTTCCCCACCACCTGCATCACGCTGTGTCGATGGACTGCCTCCGGGCCGGCAAACACGTACTTGTCGAGAAGCCCATGGCACTCACCGAGTCGGAGTGTGTAGAGATGATCGTCGAGTCGAAGAAACAGGATCGCGTCCTGATGGTCGCATACTGTATGCGGTTTCATCCACTCGTCGTGAAGATGAAGGAACTCCTGGACTCGAAGGCCTACGGCGAGGTGTTCCAGCTGTCGATATGGACCGAACAGTTGACGGAGAGAGATGCCGGGCACTGGTCACGAAGTGCTGCCACGCTGGGTGGCGGCCAGTTTTTCAGCCACGGCTGCCATTACATCGATCTGCTGCTCTGGATGCTTGGCAGGCCCGTTCGCGGCAACCACTACGGGACAAACAGGGGTACTCCTTGGATGGAGCGGGAGGGTACTAGCAACGTCACGATTGAATTCGAAAACGGCGTGCTCGGATATCACTTCGGGACGTGGGGGGCCCGTGGCACGCGGCTCAAGTACTCGTTCCACGCACACTGTGAAAACGGAATGCTCGAAATCGCTCTGCGTGAAGGACAGTTGATCGCGCATACACGGGCCGAAGAGCACGACTCAGGGAAGCTGGTCGCACGACAGCAGGAGGAGGTCCTGCTCGAGGTCGAGCACGCGAAACATACGGAACTCGAAATGGCGCACTTCATCGACTGTATCGAGCGCGGGGAACGTCCACTGACGGATGGGCCCGGAAGTCTGGAAGGCCTCCAGGTGATCTGGAAACTCTATGAAGCAGAAGAGAACAATGCGGTTGCAGATCTGAGTGATCTGGGGCTCGGTACCTGGACAGAGTAGGCCTGTGTCTTGCCTCCAGCATCCTTCAGGTTACTGCGCAGTGGATTTCACAACATCAAGGATCGCATCCCCGTACTTGGCAACCTTCACGGGGCCGATGCCGTGTGTGAGTGTCAGATCGCCTGTGCTTTCGGGCCGCATCGCCGCGACCTCACGAAGCGTCCGGTCACTTCCGATCACGTAGGGAGGCACGTGTTCCTTGCGGGCCATCTCGACACGCCACGCGCGAAGCGCCTCAAACAGGCTGCGTCCGCTCTCGTCCAGGTCGATCTCGACAGATGAACGGCTTCTGCTCTTGCTTCGCGACGCTGTACCCTTCACGCGTATCGTCTTGAGGGGTGGGAGCAGTAGACGGACAGGACGCCTCTCGTGGATTACGTCCTGTCCCTCTTCGGTCAAAACCACGACCGGCCGCTGACCTCCCTGGAAGTCGACCCAACCGGCGGTCACACACCGGCGCAGAAGCGTAAGCAACCACTCCTCACTATACGCTTCCAGCGTCCCAAAAGTGGGTGTCTGTGCGAGCCCCGACCAATTAAGTCGGTCGTCCTCTGCGCCCCTCAGAAGCTTTGCCGCCGCCTGTATACCAAACTTGCCGTGCACACGCGCGACGCCACACAACGCCTTTCGCACGACCGTGCTGACTTCCTCGTCATCCGCGGACTCGGCTCCGGTCATATCGAGACAGACATCGCACCGTCCGCATCCGGAGAGCGTTTCCTCCTCGTCACCAAAGTAACGCAGGATCGCATCGTGCCGGCAGCTTCCACCTTCCGACCAGCGCATCAGCTCGAGAAAGAGATTCCATTTGTGACGTACGGTATTCTCGTCTGCCCGGCGACCGTCCACATCGCTCTCGATCAGGTGCCGTCTTAGCGCCATATCACCCGGAGAGACCAGCAGCAGACAGGCTGCATCCTCGCCATCGCGTCCCGCTCTGCCGGCCTCTTGGTAGTAGGCCTCCACGGAACTCGGGGGTGCGAGATGTGCGATACAACGCACGTCGTGTCGATCGATTCCCATCCCGAAGGCATTCGTGGCGACAACGACTTCCACCTTTCCGTTCGCAAACGCTGTCTGCACACGATCCCGCTCGCTCGGTTCTATGCCGGCGTGGTAGGATTCTGCTCGCCATCCGGCCCGGGCCAGTCTTTCCGCTTCCGATTCGGTTCGCTTCCGGGTGGGGCTGTAGACGATCGCTGATCCCTTCCCGCCTCCGGGACTGTGCAGAAACTCACGCAGAAGCAGATCGACGTGCGTGGTTCCCTCTGCACGGCTCTGGATTTCACGGACACGAAGCTCCAGGTTCGGACGGGCAAAGCCCTTCACGAGTTGGGGCGTGCCGACAGGCAATCCCAATCGCTCGAGGATCTCATCGCGCACGATCGGTGTTGCCGTGGCCGTGCAGGCAAGCACACGAGCACCGGGGAGATCCTGAATCAGCTCGCCGATCCGCATGTAGTCCGGGCGGAAATCGTGGCCGCACGGACGAGGGGGCATGCGATTACTCGCGGCACCTTCCAGAAGTTCCCCGGCTCCAGCTATTGCAAGCGCTGACGCTCCACACTGACGTCACGCCGGGGGAGGCGGCGGAGGTGGGACTGTGTATGCCA
>CAYYGZ010000016.1:15492-33155 GCA_964471275.1 uncultured bacterium
ATGTAGTCCGGGCGAAAATCGTGGCCCCACTCACTGATGCAGTGGGCCTCGTCGATCGCGACCAACGGGCAATTGAGACGGCTGATCATCCCGCGAAATCCGTCGAAATTGAGACGCTCGGGCGCGACATAGATCAGCTTGTACGCGCCTCGAGAGGCTTCGGACATCCGTTTTCGCATTTCGTTGGAATCGAGGGTACCGGCTAGATAGGTCGATGGTACGCCTCGTTCATCCAAAGCGAGCACCTGGTCATGCATCAGGGCAATCAGCGGAGAAACGACGAGGGTGGTACCCGGTAGGATTGCGGCAGGAAGCTGATATGTCAGACTCTTGCCACCGCCGGTCGGGGCGACGAGCAGGAGCCGGCCTTCTGAGAGCAATGTCTCCACGGCCTCACGCTGACCGGGCCGGAAGGACGTGAAGCCAAGTCTTTCCAGACCCGCACCCAGATCCAAATCTGCGGGTTGCGCTTCAACAAGCAAAGACATTGAGATCGATCGATAGGAGTTGTGGTAGGAACAACGCTACGCCCTCAAACATAGTCCAAATCTACAGATCACAAAGCAGGACACCGGATCTCGGCACGCTATCGATCGTATCGGCAGTGGTCCTGAACGGCCTTCATGAACCATCGCATACGGCCGACACCTGTCCCCCCTGCGAGCGAACCGGCCGTGGTCACGTTCAGTCCGCCTCCCGCACCGGCCTTCTCGAAATCTGAAATAGTCCGAGCTTCGATCTCTTTCGGCCCATCGTTCCTGAGCAGAAATGGTGGCATGTGACCATCGATCCGGGCATCCGGCATCTTCTCACGAATCAGGCCCACGTCGACCTCTGGACCGTAGTTCACGCCCTTCATCCCGAGCTCAAGCTGTTGCTCGAGCAGGTGCCCCATCGCGCTGTCCGAGTGCTGGTGCCGAAACGCGTCGCCCGGCGCAAGCGCATCCATGACGGTCTGGAGGACGGGGAAGCAAAACTCACGATAGAGATCGGGACTGAAGAGCGCGCAGTTGTCATCGGTAATACGCCAGCCGGGCTGGTCGTTCCCGCTGAAGCGCCTCAGTATCCTATTGAATGCGACCATCTTCTCGGCCAGAATGTCCCTAAACCGGGCCATCAGATCCGGATGATCGATCGCCCAGAACAGCGTACACTCCGTTCCCAGCACCGACATCATGACCGTCGCGGGGCCTCGACTCCCGCCCCCAAGCCGCGGTAGTCGTTTCCCTGCGATCTTCCGCGCCTCCCATTCGGATCGATACACCTCGGGTAGACTCCAAACCTCCAGATCGGTCTTCTCTACGTTGTCCAGGATACGAGCAAACTCATCCGGATCCTCGGTGACCTCGGTCAACCAGGGTGTCCCCCCTTCGTGATAGGCGAACTCGCTCCCAAAAAGATTCTCGATGCGGCGGGGGCTCGTTGCCCACGTATCCTCGTCGAAGAACACACGACCAACGTGTTCGAGTGTCATAGCGTTGGCCTGGCGGTGTAAGTCATCCCGGTAGGCTTTGTCTTTGTAGTACCGGACCGTGGACGAGACATCAAGAAACTCGAAGAGCCAGTGATCATCGGGCGAAAAGGATGCCGAGCACCGGGGTTTGTCGGTCGTATAATCGCCGCACAGCGCGTTCTCTGCCCAGAAGGTCTCGACATCCAGATCCTTCGTCAGTTCAAAGAACGCTTCTTCTGCAATCGCTCCCATGATCACTCCTCACGTTATTCGCAACAGACATGCTTTAGGTCGGTCTACAGATAATCGATCTGCTTGGGACTCGTCGAATTTCTACCGTGCAGCTTCCGGCAATCCTCCGTGGGCCAGCGCATCTGATACTGCTTCTGTCGATTCCTCTTGTAGCCGGCGTTGTAGTAGTTGCTGGTCACCATCCACTCCAGCATCCGAATCAGGAGTGCTTCCTTGATTCTCGCGTGCTCCGTGCTATCCCACCGATTCCACAGCTCATCGCCATCTTCAGCAAGGTCATAGAGCTCACCCTCCTCTTGACCGGAATAGTATACAAGCTTGTGCGTACCCGTTCGCATCATGATCTGATAGTTGTCCTCACACACGACAAACTCCCGGGGAGCAATATCTTGCCCGTCGAGATACGGCAATAGCGACCGCCCCTCGAAATAGGTTGGGATATCGGCCCCTGCCGCTTCCAGGATGGTCGGCCCAAGATCCATCAACGACACGAGATCATCAGTCGATGACGCATTCTTCTCTGCCCCGGGCTGCCAGACGATCAGGGGAATGTGGGTGATAGAGTCATACATCAACCACTTGTACGCCAGTCCGTGATCCCCCAGCATCTCACCGTGATCCGAGCAGAATATGATCAGACTGTTCTCCAACCAGCCCTTCTCTTCCAGGGCCTCCAGTACATTCCCAACCATCTCATCAACCGTCGTGATCTTCGCATAGTAGTGACGACGCATCATATCGATGTCATCGTCGGTCGCGCCGCGTAGATCGATCTTGGCCTCGCCACCGGCGTCAGCAAAGGCCTCGAGATGTGCCTGATGCTGCGGCGGCTTTTCTGCCAGTTCACCTTCTCGTATAACGCGCTTGGGCAACGTGATCCCATCATACAGATCCAGGTGTCTCTGGAGCGGATCCCACGGCTCATGCGGTCCCGTCAACCCCACTTCCAAAAAGACCGGCCTGTCACCGTGATGATCGCGAATCCACGAAACAGCCGAATCGCCGATAAACACATCGCTGTGATACTTCTCCTCCAGATGCCAAGGAACACTCTGATACTTCGACATCCACTCCGGGTCCGTATCCTGCCGATAGTTCGGACGCACCTGACCGTTCAGGCTGAGAAAACGTCCCCAGTCGTCATCCGCGTTACCGTTGTCGCGGGCCGTACTTGTTGGATTTTCCACGATCACGCGCTCGTGGAAACCACCGGAAATATCCCTCGGAGTGAAGTGCATCTTCCCGATGTTCGCGCAGAAGTATCCACTGTCGGCCAGATCCTGGACCCAGTTCCGGTGATTTCCCCAAGGGTCGAAGCTGTATACGCCGGTCGTATGCGGATACATTCCCGTAAAGATCGCGGCCCTCGACGCGACACACGTCGCTCCCGGGCAATAGGCCTGCTGGAATGATATCCCTTCCCTGGCAAGGCGATCCATGTTCGGCGTGATCATGTGCTTGTTCCCCCAGGCACCGATCGTGTCAGATCGCTGTTGGTCCGTCAAGATCAGGATAATGTGTGGCCTGTCAGCCATGCGGTTCCCTTCGGTGGTTGACGTCTGCAGATGATCGATGACTGCTGTATAACGAACCATTGAGACACTGCCTGTGCTCTCTTCACTCCTCAGCAACCAATCTATCCGTATACAGCGCCTTCCCATCAACGCTGTAATGCCTGAAAGTCATGGTTGCCTTCCCGTCAACACGTGCCACCTCCCCGGCCAGAAACCCGCCTACCACGTTCAGATACTGGTGTTCCGGTCGCACGTCATTCTGCTCCCATCCGCCCGAGTGACCATCGCTCGCCGGTCCCGTGGAGTATTCACGCACACCGGTCTCATCATCGATCGACACATACTGCCAATGTCGATCGCCACACACCACGACCATATTCTCCTGAGAAGCAATGAACTCCCGAACCTCATCACCCTCAGTCTTGAACGTCGCGTTCGCGTGATTGTCGCTTTTGCGATCCCGGTCCGGGCCCACGACGGGCGTCGGGCTCATCAGGATCCTGAACGTCGCGTCCGATACCTCGACAGTCTCAAAAAACCAGTCCTTCTGCTCCTGTCCCCAGATCGTCTTCTCCGGACCGTCCGGATCTCTGTTCGGGCTTCGATAGTCTCGTCCTTCGACCATCCAGATCTGCAGATCCTTCCCCCAACGTACGGTCCGCCAGGTCCGGTCACCCATCCCGACTTGTTCACGAAAGACTGCCAATCCCTGCTCGAACGTGAACTCACCCATGAACTTCGTTACCTGGCCTGGCCAGCAGTCGTTCATCAGCGTGTCGTGGTCGTCCTTGATGAAGTAGCTGGGCACCTCACGATGGAAGTCGAATTGTGACCGTAGACTGAACACACGCTGCCAGTGCCATCGTGCCAGGGGTAGCGTCTTTGCCAGTGAATCGTAGTAGAGGATGTCTCCCGTGTTAACAAAGAAGTTCGGGTTCAATTTCCGCATCTGTCGATAGATCCTGAAGCCGCGCGGCGAATCCATCCCGTTGTTGCCCTGTCCGGTAACGACTGTAAAGACAACCTTCTGGACGGATTCCTTCCCGGGCGCCGTCATAAAGCTGCCCGCCAGCATCTGCCCAGCAATACCCTCTCTCCGGGACTCCACACGCAGATCGTATGCGGTACCGGCAGCCAGGCCGCTGAGTCGTATCTGTCTCGTGTAATCCCGGTCGGCCTCAACCGCCTGCCATTCCGACTTTGACCATGCCTCTTCGCTCCCCTGTACTCGGTGACTGACACGAACCTCACCATCGATCCCGGGAACGGCGCCTTCAATCGTGTCGATGTCGTAGCCCGCAGGCCATTTTACGATCGGCGTCCAGGACGGCCTGCCTCTTCTAGGCACCAGGCCGCCCGTTTTCGGATTCACGTAGAAGACATCCGGCTTCGGATTGTATTCGCTTGCCCGCTGCGCTTCACGCGACAACCGTGTCCAGACAATCGCTTCGCTCGAGGTCACCTCACAGATCTTCAGCCCCGTCGCCATGAAAGGTCGCGTCGGCTCGGAGGCCGCATTCTCTGCAACCAGGATTGCACAGAAGGCAATGACTGTAACGTATTTCATGCCAATCTTCCCCTCTCTTCACTGGCCAATGGTCATTGGATAATGGTTAATGAGCTCTCTCTTCATCCCAGCTCTCCATCTCTGGCCGAACGAAGAGCTGTTCGTGATAGATCGGTCGGCTCCACCCTCGGTAACCGTCCGATGTCGTAATCTCCTCCGGCACATTTCCGAGACGTGTGTTGAATCCCCAGACGTGATAGGCGAAACCGGCGATAATCAGGGGGGCCTGGTCGGCGTGAAGTTCACGCACACGGATCATGTTCTCCTCAAGCTTGCTCTCATCCAGCGTATTGTGGGTCTCCAGGATCAGCTCCGTCGCTTCACGCAGCCAGTCCGGACCCTCCGTAGCCGCATTTCGATGCCACGTTGGCCGTGTGTCTCCGATTGCCCCCCAGTCTGCAGGACGCGCGACAGGATCCTCGGACCACCCCCCCCACCAGAAGAATTCGAACTCACCGTTACTCCACTTCGGAAAGATGATATCCCGGAGCGAAACGTTCAAGTGCACCAGGATGCCGATGGCCTTCCAGTAGTCGATCGCCAGCAGGGAAACGTCGACGCCGATGCCCGGGATCACATCTATAGTCGTCACAAAGGGCGATCCGTCGAGAAGCTCTCGGACACCGTCACCGTCCGAATCTCGATACCCGGCCTCGTCCAGCAATGCACGGGATCGGTCAGGATCGAAGGTCGCGTGTCGCTTTGCCGCCTCGTCGGAGTAGTAGGCACTGGCGGGACCGTAGGCGTGATTGGCGGGCGTCAGCAGACCGTGGTAGAGGATTTCGCCTATCTCCTCACGGTTTAGCGCATACGACAGCGCCAGGCGAACCCGACGATCCCGTATCGCTTCCCGCAACTCGGGTCGTGGGGTATCCCAGTTCAGGCGGAACTGAGATACCACGCTTGGTGTGGCCAGCCGGATCTTGATTCGCTCGTTTCGTTCCGCCGCCTTCAACGTCGGGAACATGTTGATCTGCGCGTATCTGCCAAGCAGATCCAGCTCGCCGTTCACAAACTTGAGCAAGATTACCTGTTTGTCCTGGATCACGTTAAAGATCAGCCGATCTGCATACGGAAGCTGGTTTCCTGCGCTGTCCACCTTCCAGTAATACGGATTGCGCTCGAACACGATCCGCTGCCCCCTTGCCCATTCGACAGGCATCCACGCAGACAGAACGGGTGTTCCCGGTCGGTAGAGTCGCATCGCGTTCGACGTGCTGTCACGACACGCTTCGTAGGTCGTCTCAGGATTGCATCTCGGATGGAACTTCGAGAAATAGTGCTTGGGCATCGCGCTCAGATCGGTCGCGAAGGCCTGACGGATCCGCCCAAGCGGTTTCCTCCCCCTGAACCGGATCGTGTGGTCATCGATCTTCTCCGCCACAAGGGGCACACCATCCACGAGATGGAAAGACGAGAAAGAGGCGGCGCTCCTCGCGTCTGAGTCGAGCATCATATCCTCATACCAGAATAGGATATCATCGACCGTGAAAGGGACACCGTCCGACCACCTGATACCCTTTCGTATCCTGAAGACCGCCGCGTGTCCGTCGTCTTCGTAGAAGAGCGAATCCGAAAGATTGAGGAGGATCCGCTTTGGCAGGGGCCGCTCGTATCCCATCAGATTCTCACCGAGCGTCTTGCTGACCCCGGGAGTCTGCACAATATCGCCTGTCAGAGCGCGGCGAATTGTGCCGCCGTATTCACCGATCTCACTCACAGGAACAACGACGAGAGGATTGGTCGGAAGGCGTTCAGAAACGGCAGGGAGGTCGCCGCGCCTGACCCGCTCGGATAACATCGGCGCTTCTTGGAAAGCTCGGTCAACCAAAGACACTGGATTGAGCTGAGCGGGAGCGGAAGTGTTCTGATCATCCGAAGCGCCGACCCCGTCAACCTTGTCGAGATTCCGCTTGTCATCGGAAGGAAGACATCCGGAGGAGATACTGAGCAGAGCCGCACATCCGATCATGCGAGCACAAATCACCCGGCAGGTTCTCGCAAACTCGATCACCAGTGACAGAGAGAGAGCTCGGACCGGCCGGATCCTAGCAGTCATCCAACACCGACGCAACTACGCCCGGCATCGTGTCCAGGGATCTGTTTGCATCTCTGATCGTGGACATTCCCTGCGACGATTGATGAACGAGCAAATCACTGCCTCTCCCCAGCGATCCTGGCCCCCGCTTGATCGCACTCTGGCCGGTCCCAACCAATTGGCTGGAACCTCAAGCCAATCCTCCCTTGAGCACATCCAGAATCGGGTGATGCGAAGCGGGCGACATCAGATATGCCCCCGCCCATCCCTGCTGGACAGCCTGGCACAGTTGCTCAACAGCGATATCGCGCCCTACCTTCGCCTGATCCTGAGGACTTTCGAAGGCAGCCAACCGCAGGTAGACGTCATCTGGAATGACCACCCCGGGCACCTGTCCCAGACGCCGGGCGTGTTCCAGGCCCATCAGAATCGCCAGCCCTACGAGGATGGAGACACGTGAGCGGTAAGCCTCCAGGCACGCGAGGGGTTCGAAGCGGAAAGCCGGTTGGGTCAGGATATAGTCAGCCCCGGCATCGATCTTGCGTTCCAGTCTTTCCAACTCGTACTCGAGATTCAGAGCTTCCGGCTCAAACCCGCTGCCAATAGTGAAATGAGTGCGCGGGTCCCGGTGTTTACCCAGCGGCTGGCCGCCGAAATCGACACCGGCGTTCAAACCGCTGTGGGCGTAGTGAATCATGGCCACCGAGTCGAGATCGAAGACGGCGGTCGATCGTGGGTAAGTGGGAGACATCTTGGGCGGGTCACCCGTGACAAAAAGCACGTTGTGAATGCGCCGGGCATGATACCCGATGAGCCGGCTCTGCAAGCCCATGACATTGAGATCGCGGGTCGTGTAGTGGGGTATGAGTTCGAGACCATCTCCACGCTCGCGAGTCCATCCCAGACGTTCTCGCACAATTCCGATAAAGTCGCCGGGGGGCATCAGGGGGATCCCGCGCGAGCCGTCAGTGACGTCGAGTGCGTCAGCCAACCCAGAGGCAGCCAGTTCAGCGACAAAGTCGACCTTGCTCTGCAGCGTCTTGGGCGCGGTGCCCCTGGCTGGGAGCATTTCCACGCTAACGGCAAACTCGCTGTTCTTGATCTTGTGTGAGAAGCGACCGTTCTGCTTCTTCTCCTCATCGCCGACAGGCGCTTTGCTCAGAGCACGATCCAACTGGACGGCACGACTCCCCACCTGGCGTCCCTGCAGATAATTGTGCATCTCGTTGATATGAGCTGGATGGACTTCGCAGCACCCGCCAAGCAGGCAAACTCGGCGCTCCGCCAGCGTACGGGCAAACTTCCCCATGAACTCCGGGTTGACGTGGCTCATATACCGGTGTCCGATGCGCTGGAAGCCGCCAGCATTGGGCATGGCCGATAGCAGAACGTGCCCATCCTTGACAACCGCCAGATCCTCTACCTCGTCGACAAAATGAGTGACCTCCCAGGGCGCACAACAGTTAACACCAACTACCTGGGCACCCATATCAGCCACCGTCTTCACAAACACCTGGGGATTCTGATCCCAGCCGTTATCGTCCTGATGCAGGGCCATCTGCACGATGACAGGGGGAGGATTCTCAAAGGTTTGGATAAGATCGAGCAGGGCCATCACGTGCGGCAGCGAGCTGAAAGTCTCCAACTGCAGAGCGTCCACTCCGCCCTCGATCAGGGCGCCGATTTGGTCGCGGTAGATAGCGTTGAGCTCGTGGGGTGACTCGTGGCCCTCAGACGTAGGGCCCACCGCACCCAATACGTAGAAGGGCAACTCGATCCCGCTTTGGGCGCGGAACGCCTCGATAGCCTGATGGGCGACGTCAACGGCAGCCCAGTTGATCTCGACGAGTCGCTTGCCCTGGTCCAATGGTTCGAGGTGGGTTCGATTTGCGCTGAAGGTGTTGGTGGTCAGACACCGCGCCCCGGCTTGGAGGTAGGTCAGGTGGACCTCGTGGACCAGATCGGCCCGATCTACATTGAGCGCTTCGTAGACGTGATTAGTTTCCGAGATGCGGCCGGTGCGTTCGAACAGATACGACCCCATGGCACCATCGGATAACAGCGGCTGCGTGCGCAGATCTTCGACAAAGTCGATCATGGTCTTATAGCTGTGCAAGGCTGAACAAATGAGCTATGAAATGAGTAACCCAATATCGGTCGGTAGAGGTGCGGATGGTAAGAATAAACGACTTCTGGCCTACTCAGGGCAAGGAATCTGAGGCTTGCGAGGCGACACGGGCCTGAACGTAATCGAAGGCGCGGCTCTTGATATGCAGGGAGCCTGTGCGTGATATCGAGCAGCAGCCGTATCGTAGTGAGGCCGGATGAGTGACACGCTCCCGGATTTGGCGTGTAGCTCGTGACCAAACGGCAATGACACGGCTACGCACGAAAAAGGTTCTGATGAGCAAACAGGAGGGCGTCATCCTGATGTGCGATGCGCGGCAGGCACAGGACCTGACCCCCCCATCACGGAGACTGGACCCTTGTCACAGGAACGTGACAGGGCCGTGATCACTTGCTATCAGTCGATCTTGCTTTCGGATCGGTATATTCTTACGACAATCCCACCACGTTGCCATCATCGTCCAGATCAACGCGCATGAATGCGGGCAGCGACGGCAACCCCGGCATCGTCCTCATCTCGCCGCAGAGGGGGTAGATGAAGCCCGCGCCACGTGAGATGCGAAGGTCCCGGATGGGCAGTGTGAACCCCTTCGGGACACCTTTCAGATTCGGATCGTGGGACAACGACAGGTGTGTTTTGGCCATGTTGATCGGTAGCTTGTCATACTTCAAGCCCGTGTAGAGCTCGATCTTCCGCTCCGCTTCGGGGAAGTAGTTGACCCGATCGGCCCCGTAAACCTCTGCGGCTAGAGTCTCAATCTTCGTCTTGATCGAGGCATCCAGCGGATAGAGGAAGCGGCACTCAGTCCCGCCGTTGCAGGCATCGGCCACGCCTTCTGCCAGCTCGACCCCGCCCTCCCCACCACGCGCCCAGACGTCATTGGCATACGCGCCGTGGGCACCGGCCGCCACCGCGGCCTCCATAACGGCCTCAACCTCGGCGTCGGTATCGGTCGGGAACCGGTTGACGGCCACGACCACGGGAGCACCGAACAGGCGTGCGATCCGAATATTCGCTTCCAGGTTCGGCAATCCACGCCCCAACAGCGGCAGATTCTCCTGACGATACGCGCGGCGCAGCCTGCGGCCCGGCACCACGCGTGGACCGCCACCGTGCATCTTCAGCGCGCGTACAGAAGCAACCAGAACGATGCAGTCCGGGGCAAGGCCCGACGTCCTGCATTTTATATCGTAGAACTTCTCCAACCCACAATCGGCACCGAAGCCGCATTCAGTCACCACGTAGCCATCGGGTGCCAGCTTCAGGCCAATTCGATCCGCGATGATTGAGCTGCTCCCGTGGGCAATATTAGCGAACGGGCCGGCGTGCACGAATGCGGGTGTTCCCTCCAGGGTCTGCATCAGATTTGGTTTCAACGCATCTTTCATCAGCACGGCCATAGCGCCGGCACAGGTGAGATCGTCCGCGGTCACCGGCCTCCCCCATCGGCTCGTTCCAACCACGATGTCTCCCAGTCGTCGTCTCAGATCCTTCAGGTCTGTTGACAGGGCGAGGATAGCCATCACTTCCGATGCGGCCGTAATGTCAAAGCTGGTCTCGCGCGGTCGACCATCCTCCGTCGACCCCAGACCGGTCACGATATTTCTGAGCGCGCGATCATTCACGTCCATCACGCGCTTCCAGGTGACATTGTGCGCGCTGATATCTAACCGGCGGAGGTTCAGGACCTCCATACGATCGTCGCTGAGATGATCTTCGTGCATGATGCGGGCGTCAATCGCGGCCGACAGCAGGTTGTGAGCGACACCCACGGCGTGTGTATCGCCCGTCAGGTGGAGGTTGAAGTCTTCCATCGGAACCACCTGGGAGTATCCACCGCCGGCTGCCCCGCCCTTGATGCCGAATGTTGGTCCCAACGAAGGTTGCCGGATACACGCCATGCTCGGTCCGGCAGTGCGGTTCAAGGCCTGGCTCAGACCCACCGTGGTCACCGTCTTCCCCTCTCCAAGCGGCGTCGGCGTGATTCCGGTGACAACCACATAGTTCCCGTTCGGTCTGTCGGCCAGACGATTCAACACGTCCAGATGCACCTTCGCCTTGTGCGTGCCGTACAGATCCAGTTCTCCCTCTACAATCCCAAGATCGCCAGCCACATCCAGGATGGGCTTAAGCGTCACAGATCGGGCGATCTCAAGATCGCTCAGCATAGTTCCTCCAAATGGCAGGGCGAGCGCCGGTCGAGCGCCCGCCTCAATTAGCCATCAACGGTGTGATCGTGTAGATGCCCGACTGCCCGGTCAGTCGGGCATCGGGCATCGCGTTATCCACGTGCAAAACTGTTTACTTGGTGGGACTCCTCTTCCGATTCAGTCTCCCGTCGGAACCTCTGTTGGCGCACCAAGGTCCAGCGGCTCGGGGCAGCGGCTGAGGACTTCATTCCGCCAGGATGACGTATGTACCAGTGATGGGTCCTTCGGCAGTTGTAGTGGGAAAAGTCTGTCAACAGTGTCTGTCTTCAGCGCTCTCTCTATAACCTCGCCCCAGTAGCACCGGCGCTCGCGATTCACCTCGCACATCCCGGCCTCATCAGCGCCACCGCAGGGACCGTTCGTCAACCGTTTGGCACACCCATCGGTCGGCTCTGGGCAAAGATACTGAAGGTCGGCAATCCGGCAGTCTCCGCACATCTCGCACCCGAGGCTGCTCGTCTTGATGGCCTGCTCGGCCAGCGTCATCATCCTGGCCGTCGCCCCTTCATTCTCGCCACCCATCAGACCTTTCATCAAGCCATAGCCGATGGTCCCATCCTCGAAGAACCGACGGTGGATCCATCCCATCATCGCGCCGGGTTTGGGGTAGGCTGATCGATCCGGTGTCTGATAAGGCCCGTCGACAAGCAGGCCATCATCTCCCTCCGGGAACAGGTAGAACGGGTTATCCGGGGCCAACTGCAGCTCACGCTTTCCATCGGCGTCGCGATATTCGGCGTAGCTTTCCCACCAATCCTGCCCCGACAGGTCCCTGTAGAGTTCCATCACCTCCAGCGCGTCTTTCAGGTCGCTGATGCCCGCCAGGTCGATACCCTGGTAGCCCAGTCCGCGCACCAGGATATCTGCCAGCAAGGCCGCTCGTCGGATGTATACCTTCCGCTCCTCCTGCGCCGTCTCGACAAAACTCAATTTCCGGAACCCGCTTCGCTCCTTCTTCGACATGAGCCGGCCGCGGTACTTCGCCTTCAGATCCTCCGGCAAAACAACGCCCGCCACGTGGATACGGTTAAGGGCGAGCACGACCTGCGGCGTGAGGACAAAAACCGTCCCGATCATCGGCACATCTGACAAGCCCATTCTGGCGGCGACGAGCTTGAGCTCCTGGAACTTCTTCACGTCAAAGCCGACCTGTGTGATGAAGTAGTCTGCCCCCGCCTGCCGTTTCTTCCAGAGCTTCAGGTATTGGCCCCAGAGATCTGACTCAAGATACTTGAATGGCGAGACTGCCGCGCCGGCAGTCAGTTCGCCTAGCGGCTGCCCCGGCCTTGGCATCAGATCCGGGAAATTCAGCCCGCGCCGCAGCGTCGAAGTCGCCATGAGAAGCGTCACCGCATCCAGGTCGAACGCGGCCCGCCCCTGCACCGGGTAGTCCCCAGTAACCGCAAAGACGTTTCGAAGTCCCTGGTTATACATGCCGAGAACGCGCCGAATGAGGCCATCTCGATCTTCACTCTTGCACGATAGATTGACGATCGGCTGCCGACCCGTGATCCGCGCGATCTCCAATCCGAGCGTATCTGGGCCCGGGGACCGATTGCCTCCCGGAGTATCAGTGACGCTCAAGGTGAAAGGTGTCTCACGAGTGGCCTCTGCCATTTCCAGGAGGCTATCGACCTTCCCTTCGGCAGGAGCCAGTTCGAGGATGAAGGCCGGGGCCGTTCCCGCCTCGAGTGTCTGGCGAAACGTATTCGGCATCGGCTGGCGATCGGGGACAGACGGTTTACTCGGATGGGCCTGGGCGAAGTCCACTAGCTTCGGTAGCACGGCGGAGCCGTCCTCAGCCGTAGCGACATCCTTGACCAGCTTGAGTATACGGGGATCCACAAGGTCCTTGCCGGTCACCTGCAACACGTCGAGCACCGCAGAGTCCAGACCGTTTTCGATCGCCACACGGAGGTAGGCTCGGTTGATGGCAAGTCGACGCGGTAGCCCATCCGAGCAGTTGGACAGACCGATGAGGACATGTACGCCCTCCATATCAGGATCCTCGCGGATCGATTTGATACCTTCGAAGGTCCGCCGGGTGTAACCGACCATGTCGGCGCCCAGCGGCCCGACGGTCGGATCCAGAAACACCTCGCCCGGTGCGAATCCGGATTCTATCGCTTTGTCGAACAGAAACTTGGCGGTCTCACGGTAGACCTCGGGTCCGGCAATATCGGTGAAGCCCATCCCACTATCCACCCGTTCGAGCAGCATGCCGATTACGGAGAACGCGAACTCTTTCCTCAACTCAAACAACTCAAGCCGGGTGATGGCAACAGAGTTGCACAGTGGCGGCGGCGCCCCGCTCCCGAGTATCTGGTAATAGTGACGCAGGCCGGTCTCGAGGATCTCCGAATCTGAACTGTCGATACACGCCGGTATCCCCGGGGCCAGCTCCCCGATCAGTTCCAGGATGTGGTCCATCAACCTGATCGTACCGTCGCGCCCGATATCGGCGTCGGTCAAAAAATCATCAACGTTGACGTCTAGGTAGTCGGCGCCGGCCACCGCCTGGTCGATCACCAGCTTTCTCAAGTGTCTCTCGCCGGCAATCTGATCCAATGCATCGCCCTGGAGCCATCTCCGGGCAGACTTCTGGACCGACGGGATGTGGCAGTGTAGCAGTTCGGCGACTCGAATCAGACCCATCTAAGATCTCCTGTCAGGTTTCTCAAAAAGTGTTGTAGCGATTGGAATACTTGTTCAGACCCCTCTCTATCGGAGTTTCCTCTGATTGGCAGTGCTGTTGTGGCCGAGCTGAGCAGTGCATTCATCCCAGGCGCTCACGACGCCTGGTTCTCACCGTCGCCTCCCAGCTCCTCAACCTCGACCATCATGTCATGGGCAACGGCCTCGATATCCCGTAGAAGATCCTGAGCGGCAAGGGCGTCGGGAAGCTCCAGACGTGCGTCGGCCTTGAACAACGATTCACCCGACATCGGTGCTGCAACGCACTCGGTGGTCAGCTCTTCGACGTTCACACGATGGCGGGAAAGAACTGTCGAGACCTCTCGGACGATCCCGGGGCGGTCGCTGCTGACCAGACTCAGCCGCACCTCGCGAAGCCGGTCACGGACGCTCTCTCCGTCCTGGGCAAATATGTGTAAACCGTTGGCCTCGAGCCCGGTCAACGCCTCGCGTAATTCCAGGGCCTGGCCCTGCGGGACGCTGACCCGTAACACACCAGCGAACTTACCAGCGAGATGAGACATTCGACTCTCCAGCCAGCTGCCGTCGTGTGCGGCGATCGTCTCCGCCAGTGATTCGACCAGACCGGGTCGGTCATCGCCGATCACGGTCAATACGAGATAGCCAGGCATACTCGGTTTCCTCCCCTCTGCTGCGTGCGGGGGCAGAATATTCACTTCTCAGCGGCGCCTGGATTGGCGTCCCCTTTGCGGCGGAAACGACCCGTGCAATGGCCCCGAAGGTCAAGCTATTGCGCTTAAGCAAGACCTGTACCACAAGGTGGAAGCATTGCACGATCATACGTGACCAGAGCTTAATCACATTTACTGCAGTAGGTTACGCCTGTTCAACAACAACGGAGCACGTCCCCGGCACGAGGAAAAAGGTGGGACCAGAACGTCCCAATGCCCATTCGCAACACGGCCCTGCCGGCGCAGTCAGACGATCTCAGCCAGATGCCCATAACCGATTGTGTGCCAGCGCAGGAGCAATCAGAATGTGCCGTTCATCGACGGATCGAAAGATCGAGTATCACTCCGGGTGAGATGATGAGTTCCGATGGCGTCGCGACAGCATCCACACGCTCATCCAGGTCATTTTGAGGGACAGCCTCGACAACTTGCCAGTTGTGAGCAAGCCCAATCTTCGGTACGGAGAGATCACTGAGAAGTCGATCGTAGAATCCTGCTCCCATGCCGAGCCTGCAACCGGCTCGGTCGAACGCCACGCCGGGCACGATTATCAGGTCTATGTCGGCCGATTTCGCTTCATCGCCAGATACGGGTTCACGCCCCCCCCACGAAGTTGTTTGCAGGTCATCGAGATCAGTGATGACTACGCTTCGCATCGTGCGCTCAGCCACCTGGGCCACCGGCACAAGGACTCGCTTGCCATCCTCGAAGGCGCGCTCGATAATCCAATCGGTGGTGATCTCCCCCGGCAATGCGCCGACGTAAGTGTGAATGGTTCTGACCTCTCTCCACGTAGAGTGAGCCGTCACTCGATCAGCGATGGCACGTGACGCAGCGTGCACATCGCCAGCCGGCAGGGCCACCCGGTTCGCTCGCATGGTTCCACGTAGTCGCCGTTTCTCAATGTCAACGGGGGTATTTCCCACAATCGACCTCACTTGGGTTGCGGGAGAGTGGTATACACCATGAATTGGCAATCTTGAGTATTGCGAGCTTTGGGACGACTCAATTCTACCTGTCCGAGTCCTGCACCCACATCAGGTAAAAGCCGAGATCAGTAATCAGGACCCAACCGCACTTCCGGCCTCCTAGACTGTCCAGTGCATTAGGGTGTTGACACTCGGAACCCGAAAAGGAATGCCCCGGTGTAACTCGGAGGAACAGGTACGTGCGGGTAGCGGTTTTGATCTGATACGACGAAACATCCGACTCCAACGAATCTGAACGGTATACATTATACTGAATCACTACATCCTGGACGATGCGGCGTCACGGCGAATTCGCCGCAGACTGCCGGATTGCCGAACCCTAGTAGTCGTCCAGCGCCGTTGCGTCGATACCAGGCATCGTATCCAGTTTCCAGATATCCACCTCGGCATCATTCAACTGCCGTTCTCCCGGGGTGCTCCTCCCATCGGCGACTAGCTTCTCAAGAAGTACAATCATCTCCCTGACCTTCGCCCGGTTGCTCGCCTCCAGATTGATCTGTTCACCGGGATCTGCTTCCATATCGTAGAGCTGAACAAGAGGAAGACCTTCCTCGGCTGCTTCCGCATCACTCCGAGTCCATCCCCCGGATCCCGGACACAGGACCAGTTTCCAGTTCGCCTCCCTGAGCGCGAACTTTCCTTGTAACGAATGATGGATGACGTGTGACCGAATCGGTTCGCCGACGCCGTCGAAAAGGGGACGCCAGCTGACACTGTCCTCTCCCTCGCAATCACACAGCTCTGTCCCAACGATATCGGCACACGTCGCCAGCAAGTCTGACAGGCAGACCAGTTGGCCACATTCCGACCCAGGCTCGATCACGCCAGGCCACCTTGCGATACACGGGCTTCGATGCCCGCCATCCCAAGCATCCGACTTGTAGCCCCGATACGGGCCGCTCGGATAGTGGCCTTGCGCTTCCATCATGTCTGTCCCGATATAGTGCGCGCATCCGTTGTCGGATGTGAAGATAACCAGCGTATCATCAGCCAAGCCATTCTCTTCGAGGGACGAGAGTACCCGCCCGAAAACGTCATCCGTTTCCATCACAAGATCGGCGTACAGATTGTCCAGCCCGCTCTTGCCGATCCACTCCGCATTCACTGACAGCGGTGTATGCGGTGAGGTCATAGGCAGGTAGAGAAAGAAGGACTCGCCACGCGTCGCCCTGTCGGTGATGTACGCATCAGCCTTTTCCGCCCAGGTCGGGAGAAGTTGCTCGAAGTGCCAGTACAGCATGGCGGGTCCGGATGTGCTGGCCTGGTTGTTCCCGACTAATTTCGGAGGCAGGAACTCCGAAGGAATGCCAACGGTGGAATCATTCTCGATAAAGCAATACGGCGGCCAGTTCGGCACGTCCACACCGTAGTAGTAGTCGAATCCACGGGTTGTCGGCCCACCAGTTGTCGGCTTCGAGAAGGTCGCTTCCCAGAGTCTCCGCGTCTCATCGGTCACCTCGGGATTCCCCGGGTAGGGATTTGCGTTGAACCGATCCCCGTCCGGTCGAAACTCGGACGTAACCTCCAGATCCCATCCCATCCCCAGGTGCCACTTCCCGATACAGCCGGTATGGTATCCGTGGTCTTTCAGGTGAGAGGCGACTGTCATCCGGTCCGCGTCGATCAACGGATCACCGTAGGGTCCGACGATTCCCTTCTGCAGCGACGTACGCCAGTTGTATCTGCCAGTCAGTAACCCGTATCGTGAAGGTGAGCAGGCGGCAGAAGTCGAATGCGCGTCAGTAAAGACCATTCCCTCTCTCGCCAACCGATCAAAGTTCGGTGTGGCAATCTTCCCGTCTGGATTGAGGCACGACACATCCCCATACCCCATATCATCCACAAAGAAGACAACGATGTTTGGGCCTTTTCTGCTCATTCTCTGCTCTCCTGCCGCAATTCTCCCGCAGCCTGGATTTCCTGATCGATGCTACCGGGCCGAAGTTATGGTGTGTCTGTATGCTTCTGCGCATATCTCTTCCGCTTCTGGATGGGCTCGGCCCAAAGGTCACCAGTCACTTCGCATTCAGTCAACCATCACCGTGACTGGCTCACTGCAACTCCTGCTGATCTGCCTCGCCAATAGGGCCAGCTAGAGTTCCGTCCGCTTCTCAACCTTGCACTCG
>CAYYGZ010000017.1:0-18435 GCA_964471275.1 uncultured bacterium
GGTCTACATGGTGTCTTCACGCTCTATGGATCTAGGCTGTCCAGTGCCATAATGGTGTTGCCACCTTACCCCCCCGCCAGATACTCTGCGAAATCGAGAACTCTTCCCTGTTCGGAAGCGACACCACACCCCTCAACCATGGCAACAGTCGTCAGGTTGTTTCGCCCAGAAAATTCGGGCTCCACGCCCTCGCTCAGGTATCTCGACCACTGGTTCATAATGACCGTCGTCGAATCGTCACACGCGTCTAAAGGTATCTCTTCCTCCTCGTCGCGCTCCCGATGCTTCAGCGTGATCTTGCCCCCTGAAAGTTCCAGGGTACCACCCTCTGTGTCGATCCGGCTCATCTTCGCAGGTTTGTGAGACTCGAAACAGCATAGATACCCACAAGTTGCCCCCCCCTCAAACTCGATCCAGGCGTGCGCACCCGCCCCTGCCTTGTAGGGGCTCCAAGAGGGATTGAAGTCGTGTGCCCACATCCTCTTCGGCGTATCCGCAAACATAAAGCGCATCGTGTCGAAGTCGTGGATGCCACGCTCCCACAGGTAGCTGTGAGTATCCTCACCCGAATGGTGGACACCCTTACGCCGCCAGCTAAGCGCCATGTGCAGGCCGAAGCAGGCTTTACCGTAAACCTCGTCCTGGATCAGACGCCGCATCGTCACGGTCGCAGCGTTGTACTTTGCGTTCTGAGAAACGCAGATCGTCACGTCGTTCTTCTCGGCCTCTTCCACAAGCATCTTGGAATCTGAAAGACTCTTTGTGAAGGGCTTCTCCACCAGCACGTGCTTACCGGCTCTAAGAGCCTGGAGACAATGCTCTGTGTGCAAGTCGGGCGGCGTGATCACGACCACGGCTTCCGCCTCCACGTTGTTCAGGGCCTGCTCGAGCGTCCGGAAACAGGCAGCCTCAGGAAGACCGGTCGCGTTCATCGCGGTATCCAGGTGATCTTCTCGAATATCAACCAGAGCCACGCTCTCGAAATCTTCACGGTTCGGAACTATGTTGACAGGCCACTTGCCTCTGCCCCCGACACCGATGTGGATCAGCTTATGCGCCATGTAGCACTCCTTGTTTTCACCTGCCGATCGCAGGAACAGGCAAGAAAACACATCCCCACTGGTGGGACAAGGCCTCTTGTGAGCGACCGGGCTTGACGCGAAACCTCAGTCGCTGTACCGTGCCGGCAACAATCAAGGAGACCTTATGAAAATCGAGAACATTGAACTCGTCCACCTTGACGTCCCGTTCACCGACCACGCAAACAAGTATCTGGGTTATTGGCTACCTCACTGGCGTATCGTGCAACTCTGCACGGTAACGTTGACAGATGGGGTTAAGGGGATTGGCGAGACCATCCCCAACTACACGTGGTCCAAAGTGCCTGAGAACCTGTTCGGTCGTGCGCTCGGAAGACGTGCGGCTGAACTGATGTGGGATGATTCGCTCGGTGCAGGCGTTCAGATGGCGCTGTTTGATGCCGTGGCCAGAGCGCAGGGCGTGCCCGTGTATGCCCTCCTGGGGACGAAGGTCCGCGACTGGTGCCCAATCTCCTGGTGGAATATGGATATGCCGCCAGAGGGATGGGCGGAAGAGTGCCGTCAGGCCGTTGCGGCCGGATACACGAGTGCCAAGCTAAAAGCCCGGCCGTGGTTCGACCTCAAGGCCTCCGTCGAAGCAGTACAGAATGTTGTGCCCGACGGATTCCATCTTGACCTCGACTACAACAGCACGCTCGGCAATTCAGCGAACGCGATCCCTCATCTCAAGTCGATGGAAGCATTCAAGGAGATCGCAATGATCGAGACGCCCATCCCGCAGAATGATGTGGCGGGCAACAAACAGATCCGACAGCGCACAAACAAGCCGCTGGCCATGCACTATGGGAATCCCCCGGCAATGACGACAATGAAGGAAGATGTCGCTGACGGGTTTGTACTGTGTGCAGGAGCAACGCGACTGACACGACAGGCGGCCGTATGTGACGAAGCGAACAAGCCTTTCTGGCTCCAGTTGGTCGGTACGGGTATCACGACCGCCTGGGCTGCCCACCTTGGGGCCGTCCTGCCCCAGGCAAAGTGGCCGGCCATCACCTGCATGAACATCTGGGAGTCACAGCTCCTGACAAAGGAGCACGAGATTCGCGGCGGGTTCTACCCGGTTCCAGCCAAGCCGGGCCTTGGCGTCACCCTCGATCGGCGCGCCATCAGGCGATACACCGTCGACCACGAGTGGGTTGACCCGCCACGTCATTTGTATGAGTATTTGCGACAGAGCGGAGAAGTCACCCGCTATACATGCAGCAAGCAGGAACTCCACCAGGTTTATCCAAAAGACGCTCAACCGATTTCGGAACCAGGATCCGCCCTGCATGTCGTCGAGGATGACGGATCGGATCGGTTCAAGCAGCTCTGGCGCAGAGCAAAGAGAGATGAGGCGCGCGAACTCCTACCGTAGCCCTGAACCGTGTGACGCGCGGCCTCGTTTCAGATGTTCACGCAACCCAGGATGGTCAAGCCGGAGAGAGAGCGAGCCTATCGTCAGCCGAATAGAAATACCCCGCTGGATGCGTACACGGAGATTCGCGATCGGTGCCTCGCTTCTGATCCACATCGGCGCCGTCGCCGAAAGAGGTGGTAATCAACTTTGCGCCTTCCGACAGGCGGATACCAGAACCAATCGTAGAAGAGATCCGGGGAAGGACGAGTGAGAATGCCCGAGCCGAGCACCAAGAATCAGGGGAGGTTTCCTGAGCGCGCGAACCTGCCGATTGTCCCCGTTTGGGCGCCATACAGACAGACGTCTGGGTATAAGACCGGTTCGATCAGTGTCGAATCCCGTCCAGCCAGGGAGTCCAGGCAGCCGGTCCCCCTAACAATTCACGGAGACTGCTCAGCCTGCCGAACAGGTGCTGTTGGATTCCGGGCTCCAGCTCCGCACTCAGAGACTCCCAATCTCCCTGGAGAATGCGTTCCGCGAGATCCTTGGGCTTTGGATACACAACGAGTGACAGATCCGCCCCGGCATCGAGCCCAAGCAGGGCTCTCGTCGCGTCCAGAGCGGTTGCGTATCCACCCAGATCGTCAACCAGTCCCTGTGCCTGCGCCTGCCGACCTGTCCAGACCCGACCTCGTGCGGACGCCTGAACTTGCCCGGCACTCATCTCACGGCCGGCCGCAACCTGCTCGACAAACGCTTCATAGACACGATCCAGTTGTTCATCGAACCTTTTTCGCTCCTCTGACGAGAAATCTGCCAGGCTACTGCTCAACCGCGCCTGGCTGCCGATCGATACTGAATCCCAGGAGATGCCCAGCCTGGACCAGAATTCCGATGTGACGAATTTCCCTGCCCAGACCCCGATCGAGCCCGTAATCGTACCGGGCTGCGCGACAACCCGATCGGCGTGCGACGACACGAGATAACCGCCGGAAGCGGCGGCCGATCCCATTGAAACCACCACAGGAATTCCCTTTTCCTGTGCCAGCCGAGTTGCGCGCCAGATTGCATCTGAGGCAACATACGACCCCCCTGGGCTGTCTACCCGGAACAGGATAGCCCGGACATCGGGATCTGCCGACGCCTTGTCAAAAGCCTCGAGCACAGTATCACTCCCGGCGGTCTGACTCTCATCCACAGGACCGTATCGGGACGGCCCGGACACGATCGTGCCCACACCGTAAATGAGCGCGATACGTGAGCCGCTATCGGACGTTTCCTCTCGGGCGTAGGCACTCAATTTGACCCGTTCGGCATCCGGGTGCTCCACAGCAAATGAGCCGTGGGCCTCGTCCACATAAGACAGGACATCGACCAGCCCTGCAGCCAGGGCCTCTTTAGCCATGTACGGACCTTCTTCGATCCACGCTCGCACGATATCTGTTTCAACTCCCCGACCATCCGCAATGCCGGACACAAGCTGGTCGAACTGGTCACCGAGCAATGCCAGCGTCGCCTCGCGATGCCTGTCCGTAAAAGCAGTTTCCGTGTACATATTCGGCGCGAGCTTGTAATCCTCACGCTGGCCGAAAACGGGTTGGATACCCAGGCTGTCGAGCGTGCCCCTCAGGAATGGATGTTCGACCGACAATCCGACGAGCCCAACACTCCCGGAGGGCTGCAGGCGGATCTTGTCGAAGGCGGTTGACAGGAGATAGGAACCGTTGGCCGGCGTCATCCCGCCGATTGTCTCCGCGAAGGCCACACACGGCTTACCCGATTCCCTGAACAGGCGGATGACGTCGGCCAGTTCCTGGACGTGTGCGAGACTCATCCGTTGGCTTCCGATTCGACCGATCAGACCGACGACTCGGTCATCACTGCCGGCGCGCGAAATCGTGAGCAGCTGCTCGCGCAGATCCAGGCGCTGAGATCCTCGCAGTAAGGCCAGCGGATGGTCGCCGGTATGTTCGACAATCTCCCGTCTGAAATCGACTTCTAGAACCATGCGCTCAGGCAGCTTGTCGTCGAAGGTGAGCACTACGTAGATCAGAAGCAGAACCAGCAACACGGTCAATGTGCCGATCCACTTCAGGATTCTCCCAATTAAGGACACAGATACCCTCCAAAAGTGAAGCGGGCCCCCAGACAACCTGGAGACCCGCTCGAGTATACTCTATCGCTCAGCCTACAAAAAGAGAAGCTACAGAACAAGATCGATAAAGGCCTGGCTCTTCTTGTCGAGCTTGCTGAGGTCGCTGAACTCAAACCGATTCCCATCCACATCCAGAAGAAAGAGCCTTCGATCACCGAGCCATTGAGCGTTCTCGGCAACGTTTTTGGCCACAAACTCCCGACGACCTCGGTCGGTCATCACGTCCCAGTATGAGACACCGTATTCGTTTCTCAGTTCAACGATCTGAGACACATAGGCCGTCAGGTAGCGTGTGTTGAGCTCCTCGTGAACGATTGCGTGATTGTCTTCCTGAAGCTCCCCGATCTCCTTGACCATACAGATTGCTTCATCCTTGATATCCAGGAAGCAAATGTAGCGATCCGGTTCCGACAGTGGAGCCGCACGGACAACCTTCACACGCGTGTATGAACGATCTCCGTCGATCGTCATCCGCAACCGCCACGCCGGCTCTCGAAACAGACGGATAGTGGACGGATCCACGTCTTCCGGGTGAATCGTTTCGATCGGTGAGGGCTTCCAATCGGTCTTGGTTCCCTCCTCGACCTCCTCGGTTTCGTCTTCCACCTCCAGCTCCGTGACTGCCGTTGTCATCTAGAAACCTCGTCTCCCAATCAAATTTCGGTCTGTCAGCCCGGTCAGGCAAGACTGATTCATCGGGTCCCCACTCCCATCACTGCCGTTGTCTCTTGCTGCGTCTTGACCAACCGGTAGAAAATGCCCTGCCGCTCCATCAGCTCCTCGTGAGTGCCGACCTCGGCAACCCGTCCCTCGTCAACGACAACAAGACGACTCGCGCTTCTGAGTGTAGACAGACGGTGAGCGATCGCGAAGGTAGTACGTCCGGCCACAAGCCGACCGATCGCCATCTGAATCTTCCGTTCTGTTGGCGTATCCAGCGAAGAGGTTGCTTCATCGAGAATCAGTATTCGCGGGTCGTGCAGGATGGCTCGGGCAATCGAAAGCCTCTGTTTCTCACCGCCGGAGAGCCGATTGCCGCGTTCACCGACTCGCATATCATAGCCGTCTGGTTTCTTGACGATGAACTCGTGGGCCTCGGCCGCGAGTGCAGCACGGACAACATCATCGAAGCTTGCGTCCTGCTTGCCATACGCGATATTCTCCGCGACGGTCCCGTCGAACAGGAAGGGCTCTTGGTGTACCATACCGATCTGTGATCTCAGATCGCGAAGATCGATATCCCGCATGTCGTGTCCGTCGACTTCGACCGATCCACGGTCAGGATCGTAGAATCGGCAGATCAGGTTGATTAGGGTCGACTTTCCTGCACCAGACTTCCCCACCAAACCGATCATCTCTCCGGGCTTGACATCGAACTCGATCCCCTTCAGCACGGGCTTTCCAGGATCATACCCGAAGTGCGCGTCTCTGAAGGTAATTCGACCGACGATGTTATCCATCCGGATCGCATCAGGGATATCAAACGGCTCGGGTTCGTGATCGATTACTTCGAAAATACGCTTGGCGCCGGCAAACGCCCTCAACATAAAGTTATAGAAATCACCAAACCAGCGGAGCGGCTGATACATCATCCACATGTAGCTAACAAAGAGCATCAGCTCACCCAGCGTCAGCCGCTCTTCAAGCACCTGGATCCCGCCGTAATACCAGACGAGGAAGACACCGCAACTCATCAGGAAGTTCGTAACGGTGAAAAACACAAACCAGTTCCGCTCACCGATGACGGACACGTCTCGGACAGCGATGTTGTGCTCGTCGAACCGCTCGCTCTCCCGGTCTTCCTGCGCGAACGCCTTGACGACACGAATCCCGTTGATCGATTCATTCAACTGCGAATACAGACGCGACCACTTCGCCCCCCAGCTGTTCCAGAAACGCATCATCCGGGCCCAGATCCGACTGCCCGCGTAAATGATCGGTGGGATCGGCAGACAGATTAGCAGGGCGAGTTCCCAGCTCGTAAGAAATAGCATCGTCAGGATGCCGAAAAACGTGAGCGTGTTCGACAGGATGAACGGCATGTCGAAGACCATGAAAACCTCGAGCCGGTCGCTGTCGTTTGTCATCCGCGAGATCAGAGAACCGATTCGTCGACGATCGTAGAATCGCAGCGGGAGTACCTGGAACTGTCGATACAGGTCCTCTCGCAGATCCGCGATCGCCCGAAAACCGAGTTTCCGGCTGAAGTACCGTGTGACGATGTCGCCAGCCCACAGGGTCACCCGCACGGATGCGAGCGCAGCAACGAACCACGACAGTGTCTCCACACCCGAACGCGGCGTGAGCACATCGTCGATGATGTGCTGCATGATTTTAGGCGGAAGCAGACCGAGAATGGTGGCGAAGACCGTGCAGAAGGCTGTGGCCGCTGCTTGACCGGGATACTTCAGGAGGTAACCCACGATGCGCTGGAAGGTGTCCCACTTCTTCACGCAGACGGCGCAGACCCCATTCTTCTCGGGCAGCAGCCGTCCGCACGACCCACACCGTGTCTCGTCGATCTCCTCAGGTAGTGCCAGATCCTCACCCCGGGCCATGGCCTTCACGCTCTCGGCGATCTCGGCAAATTTGGGTCGGAGCGATTGTGAAAAACCGATACGCACGGGGGGCCCGGAAGTCTGGTCGAACTCGACGACCCCCCCCCCTACAAGATCATCGACGCGTACATCCCGCAGGTTCGAGATTTTCGCGCGCTGTGTCCCGTTCGCGCCCTCTTCGGGCACAACGAGAACCTGGTCAGAGGTGACGACGAGCCACTCGGACCCGAATGAATGGGTCTCGCTCAGATCGCCCTGAACCCGGATGAGAACATCGAACTCGGAGACATCGGCTTCGGATATCTTTCGCCCGACATCTGCCGGGGCTGTTTCCATGAAGGGTGTGGCCACGTTATTCTCTCACTGCGATGATTTCGGCAACTTCCTGCTGAAGTTTCACGAGGCCCGCGAAGCTGCCGTTGTTATCCATGAGCTCTTCGTGGGTGCCTACCTCGACGATTCGACCGGCATCCATCACGACAAGGCGGTTCGCATTCCGCAAGGTCGAAAGACGATGCGCGATCGCAACCGTCGTCCGCCCGACCACCAGGTTGCAGATCGCTTCCTGGATCTTCTTCTCAGTCTTCACGTCGACGGACGAGGTCGCCTCATCCAGAATAAGAATCTTCGGGTTGTGCAGGATGGCGCGTGCCAGGGATACACGCTGTCTCTCGCCTCCGGACAGTGTTGCTCCGCGCTCACCGATCACTGTATCATAGCCGTCCGGCTTGCCCACGATAAATTCGTGCGCGTTAGCCGCGGTCGAAGCTTCGACGATCTCCGAGAACGACGCACCGGGGCGGCCATACCCGATGTTCTCCTGAATCGTCCCGCTGAACAGGAACGGCTCCTGCAGAACGATGCCGATCTGACTACGCAGGTCTTCCAGTTTGATATCGTTGATATCGACACCGTCGACCTCGATCCGGCCCCGGTCGACCTCGTAGAAGCGACAAATCAGGTTTGCGGTTGTCGTCTTGCCCACACCGCTCTTCCCGACCAGACCGATCATCTCACCCGGTTCAATGTCTAGATCGATCTCGTGGAGGACTGGCTTACTCTTGTCGTATCCAAAGGTGACATTCTTGAACGTGATCCGTCCCTCGATGTTCGGCATGGGCTGCGCATCAGGATCCTCGTAGGCTTCGGGCGGCGTGTCGATGATCTCGAAGATTCGTTCGGCCCCGGCGAAGGCGCGCGTCATCCAACTGTTGACCATCCCGAACCACTCGAGCGGACCATACAGCAGCCACAGGTAGCTGTAGAACGCCAGCAGCTTGCCCAAAGTCAGATCTCCGTCCACCACCTCCCGGCCACCGAAGTACCAGACAATCATCACGCCGACGCCCGTCAGCAGGCTCATAGTGGCGAAGAAGATCCCCCGGTTGATCTCGGCCCTGACACCGATGCGCGTAAATTCCTTGTTCCGATTCTTGAAGACCGCGATTTCCCGCGGCTCCTGAGCGAACGCCTTGACCACGCGGATCCCCGTGAGCGCCTCGTTGACCCGGGCCATCAAGTTCGACCATGATTGGAACCACTTGGTGAAGAAAAGACGCATCTTCTTCCAGTAGTACACGCCCCAGAGGATGATCGCCGGTACCGGAACCAGAACGTACAGCGTGAGCTTCCAGCTCATCGAGAACAGGGCGATCAGGATACCGAAGATCATCAAACCATTGATGATCAGATATGGCAGGCCATCGACAAGAAAATCCTGCAGTCTGCCCGTATCACTTGTCACACGAGACATCACCTGACCGACCTGCCGCTTGTCGTAGAACTGAAGTGACAGCAGTTCCAGCCGCTTGTAGAGCTGGCCGCGGATATCCGCCGTCACGCGAGCGCTGAGCCACGTTACCGTCCATCCGTGCAGCCATTCCGCTCCCCAGCTCAGAAGACGGAGACCGATGAGGGCCAGGACAAAGAAGCCCAGCAGGGAAACACGATCATTAAAGAGTGCGGCTTCCTCGGCGACTGGAACAAAAACTTCATCGACCATTCGCTCTATGATCAGGGGTGGAATCAGCTCCGCCACCGTCGTTGCCACCGAGGCGATCGCAAGGAGGATCGCGTGCCGCTTGTAGGGGAACAGGTAGTCCGCGATGCGGCCCAGCGTGGCGAAGCGGCTGATACAGTTGGGGCAGATACCGTTCCGCTCCGGCAGCTGTTTTCCGCAGGAAGCACAATGTGTCTTGTCGAGTGTCTCCTTGAGGTAGAGGTCCTCTCCCTTCCGAAGTTGCTCGATACCCCGTGTGACCTCGGAAAATTTCTCGGAAAGCGTCTTCGAGTAGGGCACCGAAACGATCGGTTGTTCTTTCCGCTCGATCTGGAGGGATGCGCCACCGACATAGGGTTCTGTTCGAGCACGCAGAATCTCAGTCAGCGGGATTTCGATCGTTTCTGACGGCACCCAATCCGGTAGATGGCGCTGGCCCTGATCCGTAACGACCGGCTGTGTGGCATCAGGCACCTTCCCGTCCGAGTGGACGAGGATTCGCTCCGAAGTCACGACGACCCACTGGGTACCGTAAAGCCCGTCTGGGCCGAGGTCAGAAGAGACACGGATCAATTCCTCCTCGTCAGGCGTCATCCCGGGATGAATGCGTTCGAGGAGATTTTCGTTGGTGTTTTCAATAAGGTTCACGGTGATCCAGACAGCGTTGAGTGGGATCTCGACACGGCAATGGTTCTCATATCCGACTATACCGAATAAACAGGGGTTTCAGCGAGAAAAAGATTTTATGAACACCGAGGGAGGAGAGTCCAAAACGACCCGAACCAGACCAATAGGTCCAGCGATGATGCAAGTCAACGCCGGACAGCCAGCAGTCGATCGTTGACCCTTAACCATCCAGAACAATCGTCCCCCAGAGGCTGGGATCGTAGGCAACTGGCAGAGGTTCGTCGGCGGTCCAGTACTGGCGACCCAGGCGACGGTCGCGGATGAGATACGTAAATCCAAAACGATTGTTGTCGTCGGGTTCGAACCCGGTCAGAATATCTGCGGGTAGAAAGGCGGAGAGACGGTAACCTTTCTTCGTGATGCGTGAGGACACGGTGATATTCTGAGGTTCGCAGGGCTTATCCTGGGCACGGGCTCTCCGGATATGCACCTGCCCGGCCAGGGGACCATCGGACCGACCGCCGGTCGGCAGAAAGAAGAAATGGTGGCAGAACCGGCTGGCACGGTGCGCCTCTCGGACATCCCGTGTGTCCAGCCAGATCTGGATACCGTCACCTTTGAGCGGGCGTTTCGGCTGGACCTCCAGACCGGGTGCACCTTTGGCGTCAACACCCAGATAGATGCCGTCATCGTTCCAGCCAACGTAGACGTCGGCATAAGCGGTCTTGTTGTCGAGACCCATCAAATCAGGCAAGCGATTCGCATCGCTCCACCCGGATAAGCTGCCCTTCAGGAAGGATTCATCGGTGATGGGTGGCAACGAGTGCTCGAACGTGAAGAAGGAACAAACAGGAATGTTCAGTTTCATGGATTCGTTTATTTTGATTGATCGGACGGTTACGATCCGGAACTACGGACGACCGGGAAGGATCAGGCTTTCTGCAAACGGAAGAGATACTCCGTAACGCTGTTGGCCTTGTAGCGGCGGTTTGCGCTGTCTGCGTCCGCACGGAATCGAGGATACTTCCTTGCCTTCATGTCCGTCTTGCCGTAGGCGCTCAGAAGGTCAAGAATATCTCGTCTGGCCATGAGACCTTCGCTGTTGTAGCTCAGGAAGACGAACCGTGCACTCGTCCGTCGCACCAGGTCCTCAAGTGCCCCGAGCGCCTTTCCCTTCATACAGAAGTCCGATCGTTGATCCTCGTAAGGCCGCAAACCGGTCACGCCAGCCAGCTTCGGATTGTCGTAGGCGGCGATCGTCTCGAGTACGTGGTAGTTGGTGCAGTACTGCCTCTGGTTATAGGGCGGATCCATGTAAAGAATATCGCACGCAACCTTGCCGACAATCTCGCTGCCCTTTCGATGATAGACCACGTGGCGACCGTTTCCCCCTGTCGTTGGGATCGCCTTGAGCGTAACCGGCCGTCGGGCGCTGGCTTTCAGTCGCTTGAGGTAGGCGGCGTAGACAGATGCCGTGTTGGCGACGCGATCCATCGCCACAATCAGACTTGCAAGGAGATAGTAATACTCGCTCTCCTTCAGAATCCCGTCGAGATACCACGACTCGATCTGTTGGCGTATACCATCACACCGCTTGCCGTTCTCATCCGAAAAGTAGAACCGTTTGGGTTCGGCCCACCCCCCGGGGCAGTAATTCCGGAAGACGAAACCACGACGATTCCTGATGGTGTCTACCGCGGAGGCGATGTCGAATAGGCCCCGCGGCGACGTTCCGGGTTCGACCAATTGCCTCAGCTTCCTGAATGCCGGTGGTCGGTTGAGACCTACATAAGCCCGGTTCAGGACGTAGGCGTAGTGCTGGATGTCGTTCGCAACGACCGTGTAGCCCAGCTGTTTGAAGTGCCATCCGACGGTACCTGTACCAGCGAAGATATCGAACATCCGTTTCGCTTCAGGATCGACAAGAGTGGCGATGCCCTCCTCCAGAAAACCCAGCAGCGAGTATTTGCGGCCAATGTAGTTCAAGTGATCACGCCGCGATGATCTCCCTCAGGAATCGACCGGTGTGCGACCCCTCGACCCGCGCGATTTCTTCCGGCGGCCCGACCGCCACCACGCCCCCGCCCTCGTCGCCGCCTTCGGGCCCCAGATCGATGACCCAGTCGGCAGTCTTGATGACATCGAGGTTATGCTCGATGATGACGACGGTGTTGCCCGCATCCACAAGCCGGTTCAGCACTTCCAGGAGCTTCTGGATATCTGCGAAGTGAAGACCCGTTGTGGGCTCATCCAGCAGGTAGATCGTCTTGCCCGTACTCGGGCGGGCCAGCTCCCGGGCCAGCTTCACGCGCTGCGCTTCTCCACCAGAAAGCGTTGTGGATGCTTGCCCCGCCTTCATATATCCCAGACCGACATCGACCAGCGTCTGGAGACTGTGACGGATCGATCTGAAGGCATCGAAGATCTGTATGGCCTCGAGAATGGTCGAATCGAGCACATCTGCGATCGAATAGCCACGATACTTGACATCAAGAATGTCCCGGTTATATCGCTTTCCGCTGCACGCTTCGCAGGTTACCCAGACATCGGGCAGAAAGTGCATCTCGATACAGCGCAGCCCGATGCCGTCGCAGGCATCACATCGGCCTCTGCGGTTGTTGAAGCTGAAATGACCCGGCTTGAAACCACGCACCTGGGCGTCCGGCAGCAGGGAAAAGAACTTTCGGATGTGATCGAACACCTTGACATACGTGCACGGATTGCTCCGGGGAGAGAACCCGATAGGTGTCTGATCGATCCGGATCACCTTGTCCACGTGCTTTAAACCCACGACCTCGTCGTGATCACCCCAGGCACGGTGCACCCGGTTCACGTGCGTGGCCAGAGCTCCATACAGGACGTCGTTGACGAGCGAGCTCTTTCCGGAACCGGATACACCGGTCACACAGATCAGCTTGCCCAGGGGGAATTGGACGTGGATGTTTTTGAGGTTGTTGTGTCTAGCTCCCCGGACTTTGAGTTCGTTCCCATTCCCTTTGCGCCGCACAGGGATCTCAATCTGCAGCGCGCCCTTCAGATATCTGGCGGTCAACGACCCCTTCCTGACGGGGAGTCGACCTGGACGACCCGATGCGACGAGTTCGCCCCCCTCGGTGCCGGCACCTGGTCCGAAATCCACAACGTGGTCAGCGGCTTCCAGCGTGTCACGATCGTGCTCGACGATGACAAGCGTGTTGCCCAGATCTCTGAGCTGCTCGAGCGCCCGCAGGAGACGGCGGTTATCCCGCTGGTGAAGACCGATCGTCGGCTCGTCGAGCACGTAGAGCACACCCGTGAGACCGGACCCGATCTGACTGGCCAGACGGATACGCTGTGCCTCTCCACCCGAGAGCGTGGGCGCACGCCGCGACAGCGAGATGTACCCGAGCCCCACCTCATCCAGGAATCTCAATCGGCTCTGGATCTCGCCGAGCACATCACCCGCGGCTTCGAGATCACTCCCCAGGATCCGCAACTGGGCAAACCACTCACGAACCTCTCGGATCGGGAGATTTGTGAGCTCAGGTAGAGTGGTATTGTGTAGACGCGCGGTAGCTCCGACTTCGGCAAGGCGTGTACCCCGGCAGGTCGGACACGGAACGTCCTGCACGAACTCACCCATCGCTCGACGAAACCGGGGAGATAGCCTGACAAGCGACTCGACCGTCGGGAACAGACCCCGGTATTGGAATCGTATCCCGTCTTCTCCTTCGATCCACTGGTTGCCGAGCCCATAGAGAATGACCTCGAGTGCGTCGGCCGAAAGGTCTGCAACCGGGACACGAAGATCGAATCCGCTCTTACGACTGACGGCACTCATCATGTACAATAGCGATCCCTCGAGCTTGCCCCAGGGCCCGACAGCGCCCTCGAGCAGAGATTTCGTCGCATCGGGAATGAGCGTGTTCCGGCCCATGCCTCTCTGGGTGCCCAGTCCCTCACAGGTCGGGCACCACCCGTCGTAGCTGTTGAACGAGAGGCGTTTCGGCGTCAGGGCATCGAAGCTCCGACCGCAGCAGGGACACGACAGATGCTGGCTGAATCGTGCTTCTTCTCCCGTATCGGTGTCGGCCACGATCACCAGTCCCTTGGACAGGTCGAGTGCCTTCTCCACGGACTCGGCGACTCGCTTTCGTCCCGCCACTCGAACGGTAACACGATCGACCACGATTTCCAGGCGATGCGATTGCCGATAGTCGATCTCGACCGATTTGGCGAGTTCGAAGACCTCGCCGTCGATTCGGCCTCGCTGGTAACCAGTCCGACTTGCTCTGGAAATCAGGGTGTCGTAGCCCTCGCCACGATCCGGCTCCATCGGGGCGAGAATGAGAACCAGTTGCCCGGCAGGATGCGCCAGGATGCGATCGACGATCTGTTGAGAGGACTGCGCACCGGCTCTTGCGCCGTTGCACCCGCGGTTTGGGCAGTGGATCTCACCGAGCAGTCCGAACAGGGCGCGGAGATAGTCGTAAACCTCTGTCACCGTTCCGACTGTCGACCTCGGGTTCTTACTCGCCGCCTTCTGCTCGATCAAAATCGCCGGCGACAACCCGACAACACGATCGACCTTCGGTTTCGGCATCTGGCCCAAGAATTGTCTGGCGTATGCGGAGAGTGACTCGACATACCGTCGTTGACCTTCCGCAAAAATCGTATCCAGAGCCAGGGAAGACTTTCCGGATCCCGATACACCCGAGATAACGGTCATTTTGTCGCGCGGAATCGCGACATCGACATTTCGCAGATTGTTCTCGCGCGCACCGAACACCTCGATCTCCTTAAACCACGTAGACTTCTTCTTACGCTTCCGGCTTACAGAGCCATTCAGGCCTGACGCATTGATGCTGGACAGAATCGGGGCTAGTGCCTCGCCTGTATGTGAGCCCGATTCGGCCGCAATGTCTTCTGGCGTCCCCTGAGCGATGATCTCCCCGCCTCCCTCCCCACCCTCAGGTCCCAGATCCAGAATCCAGTCGGCCGTCTTGATCACATCCATATTGTGTTCGATCACGACAACTGTGTTACCCAGTTCAACCAGCGTTTCCAGTACGTTCAGCAGATTCTGCACATCCGAGAAATGAAGCCCGGTTGTCGGTTCATCCAGGATGTAGAGCGTTTGGCCCGTGTTCGCCCGGCAGAGCTCCTTGGCGAGTTTGATGCGCTGGGCTTCCCCGCCGGACAGCGTCGGAGCTGGCTGCCCGAGCTTGACGTAGCCCATGCCGACGTCGACCAAAACCTTGAGAACACGGTAGATCGGCAAGATGTCCCTGAACAGGCTTGCTGCCTCCTCGACCTCCATCTCGAGAACGTCCGCGATCGACTTCTCCTTGAACCGGGCATCCAGGGTTTCCCGTCTGAACCGGCGGCCTTCGCATACCGGGCAGGTGACCCAGACATCAGCAAGAAAATCCATCTCCACCAGGTTGGCGCCGTTGCCCTGACAGGCTTCACAACGTCCTCCCTTGACGTTGAAGCTGAAGCGACCCGGTTTGTATCCGCGAACTTTTGACTCGGGAAGCTCTGAAAACAGAGACCGGATCGGGCTGAACGCACCCGTGTAAGTCGCCGGATTGCTACGTGGCGTACGGCCGATCGGCTGCTGATCGATCTCGATCACCTTGTCCAGCTTGTCGACACCGTCGATCCGGCGGTGCACACCCGGATGCGTCTCGGCCCGGTTGAGATCACGGGCCAGCGCCTGGTACAGGATGTCGGTGATCAGCGAACTCTTGCCCGAGCCGGAGACACCGGTGATGCAAGACATCACACCCAGCGGGATCTTTGCCGTCACGTTCTTCAGGTTGTTGTGTCGCGCACCCCGTATCGTGAGGTAGGTCTTGGACGACCGCCGCTCATCCGGTATCGCGATCTTGCAGCGTCCGCTCAGGTAAGCCCCCGTGATCGACTTCCGGGTCCGCGCGATCTTCTTCCAGCTGCCGTCCGCGACGAGATACCCACCCAGGTGTCCGGGTCCGGGTCCGAAATCGATGACGCGATCGGCTCTGCGCATCGTGTCCTCATCATGCTCCACAACCACAACGCGGTTTCCCGCATCCCGCAATCGGCACAGCGCATCCAGAAGTTGGCTATTATCCCGATGGTGCAGCCCGATCGAAGGTTCGTCGAGAACATAGGTCACACCGACCAATCCGCTGCCAATCTGGCTGGCCAACCGGATTCGCTGCGATTCTCCGCCGGACAGCGTCGGCGCCGTACGATCCAGCGAAAGATAGTTCAGACCGACATCCAGAAGAAAAGTCAGCCGGCCCCGGATCTCCTTGAGCGCATCTTCGGCGATCGTCTGATTCGTCTCAGAAAGTGCCAATGCAGCGAAGAAGGCGTGCGCTTCCTCAATTGTCATTTGGGCGACCTCCGGCAGCGACTTCTGATCCACCAGGACCGACCGTGCTTCCCCGTTGAGACGGGCACCCTCACAGGCCTCACAAGGTCCCTCGAGCATGAATACGCCGAGCCTGCGACGGACAGACGTGCTGCCGGACTCGGCATACCGCTGTTCGAGGGGAGGAAGAATCCCTTCGAACCGGCCCCGATGTCGATAGACAGACCCGTTCCTACGCTTCCAGGCCAGATCGATGCGACCCTTGACGCCTCTCAACAGCTCGCGCTGTCCACACGCCGGGATCTTCTTCCACGGCGTATCCAGATCACATCTGTGCCGTCTCAGAACACCCTCGTAGTAGTGCATTTTCCAGCGATTACGGGGGATGCCCAAGGGAGCTACTGCACCCTCGGCTACAGATTTCGTGGTATCCGGTATCGCAACACGCGCATCCATCCGAACGTGTGTACCGATTCCACGACACGTTGGGCACATGCCCTGCGGGCTGTTGAAGGAAAAAAGTTGGGGTGTCGGAGGCGTGGCACTCAGTCCACACGAGGGGCACGAGAAACTGGCGCTGATCAGGATGTCCTCGGCACCTTCGGTAGAGACGAGCAGGATGCCTTCCGTGAGACGAAGCGCGGCATAGACAGCTTCACCAATCCGGGCGCTTGACTCCGGTTTTACCACAAGCCGGTCGATCACAACCTCGATGTCGTGCCGGATGTGTCGTTCCAGACTGGGCGTATCAGTGAGGAGGACCGTCTGACCATCGACACGAGCTCGGATGAAGCCCTGACGTTGCAGATCCTCAAACAGATCCTGATACTCACCCTTACGCCCCCGGACGATCGGCGCAAGCACCGAGAATCGCGTGCCACGATCCAGACCCAGTATCCGATCGACGATACCGTCACGGGTTTGCGACCCGATTGGGGTGCCGCACGACGCGCAGTGCGGTTCGCCGACGCGTGCGAAGAGCACACGCAGATAGTCATAGATCTCCGTCATCGTGCCGACGGTTGATCTTGGGTTTCGGCCGGCAGTCTTCTGCTCGATCGATACGGTGGGTGAGAGACCGGATATGCTGTCGACATCCGGCTTCTCCAACTGCCCGAGGAACTGGCGAGCATAGGCGGAAAGCGATTCGACATACCTGCGCTGACCCTCTGCGTAGATGGTGTCGAAGGCCATCGATGACTTGCCGGATCCAGAGACCCCTGTGAAGCAGACGAGTTCGCCTTCAGGCAGATCGAGATCCACGCTCTGCAGGTTGTGTACTCGGGCGCCTTTGACGACGATGTTTCTCGATTCCATCGGCCCTGACTGTTTGAAACCGGGTTTGGTTCGGATGACTTGGGTAGGATTCTGCGGGGAAACGCTGGATTATACCTAAGATTGACAGACCTTTCAAGGTCTAAGGATCAAAAGCGCGACAGCGCCTCTCTCTGCCACGAATATGCACAAAATGCGATTTTCGATCCCTTAAGGAACTTGTCGCGGCGTATCGTTCGCCTTAATCTAAAACGATAACACTAATCCTCTATAAGGCATTATAGCTGAATCCTCCGGCACGAAGACCTTCGTTATATTCGACGACGAAGTCAACATCGTCCATCTGCTCGTGAACATTCTGGAATCTGCAGGCAATGCGCGCCATCGAGCGTTCCGCCAGAAGAACCGAAGAGTGCGCCTGCAGAACCGGCCACGGTGGCTGAGCCGAGTTTCTCGAATGACCTGCCTAGCCAGTCTGCCCTCAAGCCCGTTGACTGTTCGGCGGCCTCATCCCGGGGTTCGGGGCGACGTATCTCCTTAACAGGCCATCATCACCATCGTATACATGCACCGAGACGGAAACGATTCACCAAGCCAAATGTCCTCATTCTTGGTACTATGTTCGTGATCTGTCATACCGTGTCCGGGTTTATGGCCGCAATGAACTGGTATGCGGCGCTAATCGACGTAGACGAACTGAAGTCAAGCGCGAAAAAGACGGTCACCAAGCAAGCGACGAAAGAAATCCTACAGCAGTTGAGGGACAGCAGGTAGCCGGGCAGACACCACGATCAGAATGCAGGAAAAGAGCGAGTTCTCTCGCTCTTTTTTTATGCTAACCAGGTGAGCCTGCAGGCCTTTGGCTTGACAAAGGCCTGCAGGCCGGATATTGTTGCCCGTCAAACACCGCTCATGGGTCAAATGAAGGAGTTGATAAGATGGAATTAGGGTGCAGCACGATTCTATACGGTGGGCAGGAACTGTCACTTGCTCTCGACAAGATTGTCGGCACGGGCTACAAGGCAGTCGAGGTCTGTGCCAT
>CAYYGZ010000017.1:18445-24173 GCA_964471275.1 uncultured bacterium
AACATGGCACCACACCTGAGCCTCGGCGAAGACGCATCATATTATGAAGGAATCAAGTCGGCTGTGGCAGATCGGGGGCTCGAGATCGATTCAGTTGGCGGAAGCGGCAACCTGGGTGATCCCGATCGGTTCCTGCAGCTACTCGATGCCGCCGCCGCCATCGGTGCCCCGTTCATAACCACGGGCCCGGGTGGCAAATCCGACGACACCGCATCATTCAAGCAGGTCGTCGAAAACATCAATAACGTAGCGAAGGAAGCCGCGTCACGTGGGGTAAAGCTGAGCATTAAACCACACGTGAAGAATGCAGTCTACAATACCGAGACGGCACATCAGTTCATGCAGGAAGTCGACCGGGACTGGGTAGGCCTGAACTACGACCCAACGCACATCTGGAGAACGCCGCAGGAGGAAATTCCGGAAGAGACGATGGACAAGCTTCTCGAATACATGATTTCTGCACGCATACGCGACGTGAAGACGCGTGAACTGAACATCTGCCCCGTTGCCCAGCAAGTTGCCGGTGAAGGCGACCTGAACCTCCCGGCAATCGTCGCCAAGCTGAACAGGGCCCCCAACGTCGCCTACGGCGTGTTGGAGATAGTTGGTACAAAGGAAATGCAGGTGGAAGAAATCGACGACGTTGTCAAACGTTCATACGACGGCTTTGCTGCACTCATGAATTAGCAGACAAGAGAAGGAACAGGTGTAACCATGGCATTGAATGTGGCGGTTGTTGGTCTTGGGGGCATCGGAAATCGGCACGCAACCATCTACAACGAGCACGAAGAGTGCAATCTGGTCGCAGTCTGCGATATCATCAAAGAGAAGGCCGACAAGGCAGCCGAAAAATATGGCACAAAAGCCTTCTATTCTGTACAGGAGCTACTGGATAGTGGTCTTCAGATCGACGCGGCCAGCGTAGCAAGTGCGGGAACGGAGAATGGCGGCGACCACTACAAGCCGACGATCGAGCTTCTCGGTGGGGGCATTCCCGTGCTCGGGGAAAAGCCGATCTCCAACAATCTGGATGAGGCCCACACGATGGTTTCTCTCGCAACAGAGAAAGATCTGCGCTACGGCATCGACCTGAACCATCGCTTCACCCCTGCGGCGGCTAAAGCCAAGGAATGGGTAGCCTCCGGCAGACTCGGCGAGATCAACATCATCAACATGACTATGTGGATCAACAACCCGAACGAAACTTCCGAACACTTCCACTTGCGTGCCCTGCATCCGCATTCGATCGACGTGATGCGGTATTTCTGCGGCGATATCGCAAAAGTAAACGCCTTCTTCAAACGGGGCATCGACAAGGACGGTAATCGTCGAAAATGCTGGTCGAACGCGCAGGTCGGCATGCTCTTCACCAATGGAATCGTGGGAAACCTGACCGGAAGCTACGATGCGACGGGCCCGGGAGGATCCTACGGACTGGAACGCCTGGAAGTTGTCGGATCCGATGCCCGGTTCATCCTCGATGACGCGTGTGAGCATCTGCACTTTCACCCACGACGGTCTCGTGAGACAGAGACCTACGACTACATCGGGGGAATGATGGCGTTTGGTGAAACATTCGAGAGCCGGATCGGCCGCTGGATCGAACAGAATCTGGCCGACGTCGCTCCAGCGGAGATAGAGGGATCGGGCAAGGAGGCATTGAAGGCCCAGATGGTCATCGAAGCTGCGATAGAATCGTGGGAGAAGGGGGCAATCGTCGACGTTCCGGCGGTGTAGAAATGCAACGTGTCTGTGTCATAGGCCTGGGACCGATAGGCAATCGCCACTCGGACATCTACGCAGAAGACGATCTTGCTGAGCTGGTCGGTGTGTGTGACAGGGATGAGGCACGCGCGAATGCGGCAGCGGAGCGTCTGGACATTCCCGCATTTTATGATGCCCAGACGATGTTGCATGAATTGGCTCCCGATATCTGCAGCGTGGCAACGGGGGGCTACGAGTACGGCAGCGACCACTACGAACCGACGATGCTGGCGCTGGAATCCGGGTGCCACACGCTGTGCGAGAAGCCGATCAGCAACGAGATCGCACACGCTGAGGAGATGGTCTCTAAAGCGCACGAGAAGAACCTTTGTTTCGGTATCGACCTCAATCATCGGTTCACGCCGGCCGCGAGGCTCGCGCGCAATTGGCTCGATGAGGGCCGGTTGGGCCACCTACTCTTCGTCAACATGAGCATGTGGATCATGAATCCAAACGAGTCCTCGCCCTACTTCCAGATCAAGGCACTGCACCCACACACGGTCGATGTGATGCGGTATTTCTGTGGCGATGTCGAAGCTGTTCAATGCTTCGCGACAAAGGCCCCGGGGCGCCAGATCTGGTCCACCGCACAGTTCAACATGCGGTTCAGGAATGGCGTGGTCGGATCGCTTACCGGCAGCTATGACATCGAGCGCGGTCACCCAATGGAGCGATGCGAAGTTGCGGGCACGGGGGGAAGGTTTGTTCTGGAAGATATGTGGCGAGAGCTGACACTCTACCCCGCCGGCGATATGCAGAAGACCGTGTATACCAACCCCGCTTTTGGTGGCGGCTTTCGTGGTTTCACCGACACGTTCATCGATCGCATCCGCACCTTCGTACGTCAGGTTGACGAGGGTATCTCGCCCGCAGAAATCGACGGATCTGGCGAAGAGGGTCTCGCCGCTCAGAAAGTCCTGGCCGCGGCCATCGAGTCGCTCGAGAACGAAACGGTCGTACATATAGACTGAGCCAGATCTCTCTCGCCTGCCCCTCCCTCCGCTCTCCGGCTTGCCGCACATACATCTACGACCTTGCTCTGACAGGACCGACTGAGATGGACAGACTCCGAATAGCCACACTCTCCCACGCGCACGGCCATATCAACACATACTGCAGCACGATGCAGAGCTTCGATGATGTCGAACTCGTTGCCGTATGGGACGACATACCTGAACGCGGTGAGAAGGCTGCGTCGAACTTTAACATGGCCTACCGGAGTCGCGTGGAAGATGTTACTACCGACCCTGATATCGATGCGGTTCTGATTGGTTGTGAGACAAACAGGCACGCCGACCTCGTCGAACGGGCAGCAGCGGCCGGGAAGCACATCCTCCTCCAGAAGCCTATGGCCACGACGCTCACAGACTGCGACCGTATCATCGACATTGTTGCCAGAACGGGTGTCAAGTTCAGCGTTGCCTTTCAGATGCGGCAGGACCCGGCCAACCGGAAAATCAGAGAACTGGTATCAGAGGGTACGGTTGGCGACATCGCGGTAGTGCGACGGCGACACTGCATCCCTGTCCTGCTGAACCCGTCATTCTTCGAAGGCCTTACCCGGTGGCACGTAGACGCCGAGGCCAACGTCGGGATGTTCTTCGACGACGCCACCCACGCGGCCGACTGGTTCTTGTGGACCTTCGGGATGCCTGTATCCGTGATGGCTGAGATCGACAACGTCGTTACCGATGTTGCGCCCGACGACAACGGAGTCGCAATCTACCGGTTTCCGTCAGGCACGATGGGCACGCTGTTCAACAGCTCCACCACAGTGGCCGGTATCAACACAACCGAGATCTATGGCGATCAGGGAACGATCATACAGGACTACGGCGACTCACCGTCCACGTCGGCCCCCCGCCCCGCCGGGGTCAAGCCTCTGAGGTATATCCGTAAGGATGACGACGCCTGGACTGAATTCGATCTGGAGATCCCAAAGTCACAGGGCGATCGCATTGCTGCCATCCCTCGCCCGTTCATCGACTATCTCAAGGGCGACTCGGAAGACCGTGTTTCGGCTGAGGAAGGCCGTCAATCGGTCGAGATGGTATTGGCTGCCTACAAGTCAGCAGAAACGGGAAAGCGAGTGGTGTTTCCCTTTGTGGGTTGATAGATGCGGCTTAATGGAGAGGCGCAGGGGGCGTGGAAAGTTAGAGACTCTTTCTTAGTCGGACGATCTTCTTCGAAAAAGTCACGAGCTGTTGGAGGAGCTGCTCTGCACGCTCTTTCTCGATCAGTTTTCGTCTGATGAGGAGGAAGATCACATTGGCGTATCTAAACGTCGACCGCCTCGCATAGTTCAAGAAGCGACTGAATTCCCCGGATGAGTCTGAACCGGAGCCTTGGCAATGTTGTTCAAAACGCTGAGAGAAGAACCCCTTAGTTGCTCAGCGAAGCGATAGAGTTTGATCGCTTCGAGATCACCGGCAATGTCGAGAAGTTCATCACCTATCTCGTTCGCCATATACCAAACATCAAGTGTCTGGAATCTGAAAAGAACTTCCAAGTGTCCTCCCGCTCTATCGATTCTGTTCGGATTCTGCACCTTCGAAATTTACCAGTATCCGCCTCTGGCTTGACGTTGCAGCCCTGGATGCACCATTGTGCTGGCAGGATCCCGCAAGATATGTGCCTTACCACGCCCCTTACCCCAAGCCTTCACGACATAAGGAGTTTCCGACGTGAGGATTACCGACATAGACACCCTCTGCCTCTCCCGCCCTCACGAACCCGAACGCCAGTGGTTCACGTCGAAGTACCGCACGATCAAAGCTGATTGTGCGATTGTAGTGATCGAAACGGATGGAAACCTGCGGGGTATCGGGGAAGCCTGCGCCTACGGGGATCCGCCCAAAATCAAGGAGCGGGTCGCTGAACTGGCAAGGGACCTGATCGGGAAAGATCCATCGGATCCAGCGATCGCACCACGTCCAGAGGGGAAGGAGCGATCACCGGATATCGCGATCGCCGGGATCGACTGTGCGCTGTGGGACCTGCGAGGGAAGATTGAAGGTAAGCGAGTATCGGAACTTCTGACAGCATCCCCAGTTGACAGGGTTCGTGTCTACGCCTCGAGCGGGTGCATGTACAGCTGGGACCAGGATCCGGAGCAGGTCGTCCGAGAGGCCGTCGAATATGCCGAGGAGGGATGGACCGCGTTCAAGATGCGGATCGGGACACACTGGGAAGGGCCCGGTGTGACAGCTGCGCAGTTTATAGAGTTGGCGAAGAAGGTTACGGATGCGGTCAGCGAGCGGATGGACCTGATGCTGGACGGGAACTGTCGACTGTCCGAAGAGGAATCGCTCACGATCGCCAGGGCGCTTGACGAGATGGGTTGGACCTGGTTCGAGGAACCGATGAAACGGATCCCCGAAGCCTACGCTCGGCTGAATGCCGCGGTCGACATGCCCATTACGGGTGGAGAGCCCTTCACGCGTGTGGAACAGTTTGAACCGTATTTCACAAAGAACGCTTTTGCGATCGTGCAGCCGGATGCAGGGGTTTGCGGAATCACGGAGTGCTACCGGATCGCTGAGCGTGCTCACGAACTCGGCGTGGATCTCTGTCCGCATTCATGGCATAACGGATTGATGGTCATGGCCAACGGACACCTGGTAGCCGCCTTGCCAAATCCACGAGTGCTGGAGGTCTGTCGTATCCAGGGACCACTGCAGTGGGACATCCTGACCGAAAAGCCGACAATCGAAGACGGTCACCTGGTCTTCCCCGATGCCCCCGGACTCGGCGTGGACATCCCGGACGATCTCGAGGAACGCTTTCCCTTTGTAGACGGCCACTACGCAGTCACGATTGATCGCTAATCACGTCATCCTGAGCCGCAGACGTAGAATCCCTTACAGGTCTAGATCGAGTGACCCTTGCCCTCAGATGAGAATTGCCTACTTTTGTGAGGCAGACGACCGAACTCCAAAATAGACAAGGGCTTACATGAGCAGCA
>CAYYGZ010000017.1:24183-32884 GCA_964471275.1 uncultured bacterium
ATTCGACACGTCATACGAGAAAGAAAAGCGACCACTTCTCAAGCATCTTCTCGAACTGCTCCGCCCGATATACACGGCAGAGGAACTCGACGCGCTTCGCATTGACCCGGTCAGCCGCGGTATCCTCTCGCAGCGTTCAGGACGCGGCTTTGTAAACCGAGACCTGCTCGAGACGGTTCTCGGAAATCTGCTGGAATCTGCTGCCCCCGGCTCTCACAACGCGACAGAATCCGGTGACAGTCTCGGGTTCGAGCAGGGCATAGAGGAGATCGTCGATCAGCTCTATGCGATGATCGCACAGTCACTCATCGCAGTTGAGGGTCCAGGCGCTGACATCGAGAACCACGCGCTGCACACAGCTTTCTCTCTGCTCGGAGACTTACCTTCGTTCAAGGACCGTGCGCGCTGGAACCGGTTCGCTTCGCTGAAGGACCCGGCGGTCTGGGATGCCTATGTATCCGCAAAAGACAACCTGCGTGTTGATCGATTGGCCGGGATCGAATTCAAGACTGCCATCGACGCAGCCATCGAGGCACGTGACTTCGCGGTCTACCAGGAATTCCTGAAGCAGGAGGGTCTGGATTTCGCCTTCGACTACCAGATGCAGCTGGTAGTCAGCTCCTACCCGGGCTGGCGCGTGCTCTTCTACCACGATGCGGCGCACGCGCTTACCGTCGCCTCGCCCTCAGAATCGCTCGAAGGCCTGACCCGGCAGCCGGTTCCTCTGCTTCCTCGAGCGATCGCAGAGCTTGGCGGACGCTACTACCAGGCGGATCTGCACCCGGAGACCCGGATTGGCGACGCGAACTTCTTGGAACACCCACATCGAGGGCTCACGACCGGCCAGACAGGCGTGATCGGACAGGGATGCGTAATCTACCCCTGCACGCTGGGAGGGATCAGCGACAAGGTCCGACGTCGTCACCCGTATATCGGCGACTACGTACAGATCGGCACCGACGCACAGCTGTTGGGCCCCGTTCAGATCGGAGACCGGTCCAGCATCGGAATCAACAGTCAGATCTACGGGTATGTGGAAGTAAAGGAAGATTGCCGGATTGCTTCAACCGTAGTGATCGGGACGGTACTGAGTGGGACGAGCAGACCCGGCCAGATCTGCCTGGGTCAGGGGGTGCGGGTCGGTGATGGTACGGTTATCGAGAACAGCACCGAACTGGATCTGATCATTCCTGAAAAATCGGAGATTCCTGCCCGGAGCCACGTCGTAAACGACGGATTTGGGAACCCTAGATATTTGAGAGATTAGGATCCGCAGGGCGTGAGGTCTGCCGCCCACCCTCGCACCAGCTCCGCAGCACAATTCTGCGCATCCTCGTCGGTCAATCCCGATCGCTTCAGAACTTTGAACGAGTGATCAGCCGTGTCGATGGTCTGAAGCGTCGCCTTCGGCAAAGCGGTAACAATCGGTTCGAGCAGATCGAGTCCGGCCAGCGCATCGCGCGTGCCGGTCAGGAAGAGCATGGGCAGATCCACCTCTGCGAGATGATCGGCCCTGTCCGTAGAGGGTTTCTTCGCGGGATGTAGCGGAAAAGCATAGAAGACGAGCCCTATCAGCCCCGGAATCGGCTCCGTCGCCGCAGCCATCGACGTCATCCGCCCACCAAACGATCTTCCACCCGCAAGCACCGGCAGATTACCCGCGATTTCCGAAGCCTGAGCGACTGCCGACCTGACGGTCGCGTAGCACGTTGCTTTCCCGTCCAGCCCCCTGCCTCCCCTCTCCATATACGGAAAATTGTATCGGAAAATCGCGATTCCGACCGCATACAGCGCCTCGGCAATTGCCACCATTGAACCGTGTTCAATCCCCGTACTCGCGGCGTGTGAGAGGACGACCACGTGTGTCGCGTCAGGAGGCCGGGTCCACAGAGCGGTCACCTCACCTTTCCGATCATTCGCCTCGAACTTCAACCGTGTCACATCCAAGACACTTTCCCCTCATTCACTTGCTCAATACAAGTCGCTTTATACCTTCGTTTCGCGATCTGAAGGCGATTTGTAGCGCGTTCAGCCCATACCGATCCGGAATACTCACATCCCCAGCCGCCTGGAGCAACGCTGCGGTAACCGCAAGGTGCTCGCCCTTGACGGCCCAGTAAAGAGGCGTCCCCCCCCCCGTGCATAGCGGAAATCGGGATCACCGCCCTGTTTCAGCAGGTATCGCACGGTTTCGAGGTGCCGTGGCGGGAAGCGATGTATAGTCCATCCGAGATGCGGTCTGCGGCGGTTTCGGGCGGCTTGGCCAATGGCTGCCGATCTAGGTCGAGTCTCGTGCTACTCATACCCGTCGAATCAGGGCGAAGCCTTCCATTTCTGAAATGATAGCGGACGTCGGCCAACCTGCCCAATCCAGACGCGATGAACAGATCCAGGCAGCAGGTGCCTGAAGCGATCTCCTCTGCAACCTGAACTGCCCGATGGTTAAAGCCCAGGAAAGTGCCGTATGGTGATTCCGGACACGTTCAGAATCACGCGAGCGAGACAGGTAGATATACGCATCCTAGCCGCTTGCCGGCACATAGGGTAGAACAGTTGAAGGAGCATCAGATGACGAGAACGAAAGGACTTTGTCATCCAGCGCGGGAGCGTTCAACTCGCGATAGTAGACGAAGAGATACTCGTTCCAGTATCCTGCCAGCTTCCCGCCACGCTCCTCACCCCACGCGCAAATCTTCGCGTCCGAACCCTCGACACCATACCAGTCCGCAGCAAGCTTTCGCACCCACGTGTCCACAGGTACCGCATTCAGTCTGGCGAGCGAAAAGAGATCGATACATTTGGCAACCTTGAGCCCGACGCCCGAATTCGGTACCGAGCGAAGGCTATCCACGATCCTGCGCCAGCCCTCAAGTGTCACGAGTGAAGGGTCCCCACCGAATTCCCTGTTGATCATTTCTTCCGTACAGGCCACGCTTGTCGGCACATATCGGGAGCGCCACCCGAACTTCCGGTATCGATAGTAGCTTTCGTTCAGCAAGGCGAGTCTGTCTACCGCCGGAAAAACCCAGTACTGCTCGTTCCTCAACCGGACAGGATCGCCCAGAATCTGTGAGAGGAACTGGATCCGCTGCTTGGTCAGCGCCATGTGGGCCTGAACGCTGAGGATGTATGAGACAATACACTCCCAGGGGTCTTGCCTCATGAACCGGTAGCCGCGCATCAGGTCGCGTGCCTTTCGCAAATGACGATCCGCACGCGGAACCCGTATCCGGGGGCACTCATCGATGCGGAGATACCAGCGCAGGAAGGGCCCCGTATCCATCCAGTCAGCATAGGTGAACACTCTCGGTGCGGAGGCGACAAACCGAACGGTCTCACCTTCCTGTCTCAGGTGAAAGGCCACACCATAGGCGATCCCCTTCCACCAGCCATCGGTGTCTCGCCCCCACCGAAAAGTCTGCCCTGAATACAGTGTCAGCGCGAGATCGAACGCGTCTACCCGAAAGGATCCCGATGTTTCTTCCGCATCCTCCGGCTCATCACGGGATGGTGTCTCGGCCGTGCTGTCTCGCCTGCAATCACCACGCGCGTAGCACGACTCACAGAGGTATTTGCCCGGATCGAAGTTTTCGTAACATCGGGGTGAAGACATAGGCGCAAAAATACGGGAGCCTCAGGTAACCGACAAGCCGAGCATCGACAAATACCTTAAATTCTGGACTGGTTGGTTACGCCAGTAACGGGGACTCAATTGCAAGAGACATACATGGGACCACCCAAGAAGAAGAAACCCCTGCGGACCTCGAAAGGTTGTCCCGAGATGCGCAATCCCGATCAGATCCTGAGGGATGCCGCATCCGAGATCAACGGGGATCTGCCGGGCAATGGAAGAAGACTGGTTCTCGACAGCTATTTCCGATCGGGCGCCGAGCACCAGCAAATTGCTGAAGGACAATGGGGTACTGCCGCAACATCTGCAGGATCGGAAGGACGCGGAAGGGGCGCGTGTTCTCGCAGAACAGGATCTTCAGGCACAGATTGAGCTGCTTTGTAACGTGGAGAGTCAGATCATCGAGCACTGCGCGGTGTTGAGGCAATTCTTCCACGCAGACCCGACGGTATGAGAGTTGATTCCGCAGGGAACGTCTGAGATGTCTCCTGAACCCACGGGGCAACCCTCTGCAGCGGAAGCTTTGGAAGCCTCCACGAGCGAGCGATTCGACTGAACCGCCGCCGCACGGACACATTGGCCAGGTATCGTGACGCCCTGGGGGAGTCCAACCGGGCTACCGAAAGCTACAACCGACATTTTGCTGCCACAGAACGGCTCTTGCCTGTCTGCCCTGCGGAATCGGTCCTGAACGTAGAAAAGCGTCTGCGGGAAGCGGGCAACGACCTGCCTCAACCCGTGGCGTTCTCCGAAACAGATCTTGTGTCCCTTCGAGAAGAGATCCGGGCAAAGAAGGTAGTCACTCTGGAGCAGACTGATTACCATCTTTGCTCGGGGGAACCTAGACTCTGTCGATATCGTCAAAGTTCACGGGACACATCCCCTGTCTTGATTCAGACACGTTCCGTCGTATATTTCCGGAAGTTAGCAAACACTATCTTCCACCTTCAGGGCGCCCATGAATATCTCTGAATCCGCCATCCGAAAGCCGATCACCACGATCATGGTCGCCATCAGCGTCGTCGTGCTCGGCTGGATCTCGCTATTCAGACTGCCGCTCGAATACCTGCCGGATGTGACATTCCCATCTGTCAGCATAACGGTGAACTATCCCTCCTCATCACCCGAAGAGATCGAGCGCAAAATCAGCAGACCGATCGAGGAGGTCATGAGCACGCTGGCCGGTGTCAAGGGCCTAAGTTCCAGCTCATCTGGCAGCAGCGCATCCGTTCGGGTGGAATTCGACGTAGATGTCGACATGGATCTTGCCTCCGTGCACGTACGAGACCGGATCGATCAGGTCCGGGGTCTCCTGCCGGATGACGTGGAGCGCATCCAGATTCGGCGCTTTAACCTCGAGGATTTGCCCATACTGGAGTATTCGGTCAGCTGGGCGGGCACTGACCCAGACGAACTGTCGAACGTCTACCAGCAAATCATCAGCCCGAGGCTCCAGCGTCTTGAGGGAGTGGGAAGCGTCGAGATCGAGGGGATGGCCGAGCGAGCACTCCTGGTACAGGTGGACCAGAACCAGCTGAATGCGCACGGGCTCGACATTCGCAGATTGAGCAATGCGATCCGAAACAACAACCAGAACACCTCAGCGGGATATGTGCGGGATGCCGGTCGCAAGATTGCGGTGAGAGCGATCGGGGAATTCGAGAAGGTCGATGAGATTCGCCGACTTCCTCTGAACGACGACATCACGGTTCAGGACGTGGCCGACGTCACCTACGACTACCCTGAGAAGGAGTGGTTCGAACGACTGGATGGACGGGAATCGGTTACGCTCGAGATTCAGAAGGCCTCGAAGGCGAACATGGTCACGACGGCGGCTCTTGTGAACGCTGAACTTGATGCGATCGTCGAGGAGGTCGGGGCCGAGAGGCTTAAGCTTCAACTGATCAGGGACCGCTCAACGGCTGTCACGGACGGGATCACAAATCTCTCCAAGTCGGCCATCATGGGGGGGCTCCTCGCCGTCGGGGTCATCTTCCTGTTCCTCCGGAATTTCAGGAGCACCGCGATCATCGGCGCGGCCATCCCGGTTTCGGTCCTCTGCGTCTTCGTGATTATGTATTTCTTCCGCCAGTTTGGTGGTTCCTCGATCACGCTGAACCTGATCTCAATGATGGGACTCATGGTGGCGATCGGCATGCTCGTTGATCCTGCCGTGGTCGCTCTGGAGAACATCTACCGGAAGCGCTACGATCAGGGAATCACAGCCCTCCAGGCTGCAGTCCAGGGAGCACGCGAGATCGGGCTCCCCGTGGTTGCCGCATCGCTCACCACAATCTGCGTTTTCGTTCCCATGATCTTTATCACGGATTCGCGAAGCTCCATGTTCATGCGCGACTTCGCGATAACCGTCGTGATCTCCGTCATCGCTTCGCTAATCGTTGCGCTGACGGTGATTCCCCTGGCGGCGTCACGTGCGTTTGGCGGAAACGACAGCAGTCGTTTGGAGACAGCCCTCAAGGTGTTTCTAGCAACGGGTGCCATCTCCGCTCTGACCTACGCCGCATACCTGAACGGCTTCGCTGAATCCGCCGAGTGGTTCACGCAGGGCGTGCTCTGGATCCTCGCAGGATTCATCGATCTTAAATGGACGGCCTGGACGGGTATTCTGGCGGTCGTCGCGATCCCTAGCCTGCTCATTCTCAAGTTCCGGAAAATTGGTGTTCGATCTTTCTACCAACGCGTTATCGGCGCTACGCTTCGGTATCGATGGACGACCGTAGCGGTAGCCTGTACCGTCCTCGCCGGTGGATTCCACATCTACGGCAAGATCGAGAAGACACCCTACCGGTATCAACCCACGCGGCGCGTGACATTCTCGTTGGAGGTTCCCCGTAACTACGACACGGCAGACCTTCTCGACCTGTTCCTGAAGTGTGAGGAGATCCTCCTTCCTCTGAAGAAAGAACTGGACATCAAAGCGATCAGTTCCCGTAAGTCGCGGAGCTCACGATTCAGCAACTCTCGGAGTACACGGCTCACCCTCTACCTTGTCGACGCCGATGAAGGGCAGTGGACCACGGATGAAGTAAAGACGAAGGTGACTGCCCTGCTGCCGAAAGATATCGCAGGCGTCCGATTCAAGAGCGGCCGCAGCCGAGGTTCGAGTGGGACAGGTGTTGGAGTCGAACTCAAGGGCCGCAATCAAGAGATCCTAAACATGATCGCAGAGGACGTCGAGTCGAGCATGCAGGGCCTTTCGGGTGTCCACGATGTGGAATCGAGCCTGGAAAGCGGCACCGAGGAGATACGCGTATCGATCGACCGAAAGCGGGCACAGCGGCTGGGTCTTTCTCCTCGCATGATCGCCACGACTGTGGCTACTGCGCTCGGCACGCGAGGAAACAGCAAGTTCAAGACGGACGACAGAGAGATCGACATCACGGTCCAGCTCAAGAAAGAGGATCGAGCAACACTGGAACAGCTGATGAACGCGCAATTCGAGAGCGACCTGGGCGAGTTGGTATCTTTCTCCAGCCTCGCCGATTTCTCGTATGAAAAGGGTCCGAACACGATCAGACGAGACGATCGGATGTCGACGGTAACGATCTTCGCTAACACCGAAGCGTCGACACGATTTCGTGCGGGCATGCAGATGATGCGGCGGATGAACACCGTCCCCGTTCCTCGCGGCTACAGCTGGCAGATGGACCGCAGCTTTCGGTGGATGCAGCAGGAACAGAACGAAGGTAACTTCACCATGCTTTTTGCGGCCCTACTCATCTACATCATCATGGCGTCTCTCTTCGAATCCTACGTTCACCCCTTTACGATCATGTTCACCATCGGATTTGCCTTCATCGGTGTGGCGGTCGGGCTCTACTCGTTCAACATCACAATGGACAGCAACGCATCCTATGGTCTGCTGATTCTGTTTGGGATCGTCGTGAACAACGGGATTGTGTTTGTTGACCACATTAACCGGTACCGGCGCGAAGGCTTCCCACGCAGACAGGCAATAATCGAGGGTGGCAAGGATCGCTTACGTCCTATCCTGATGACGGCAACCACGACAATCCTGGGGCTGGCACCGCTTGTTCTGCCCATGATCTACGGTCAGACTGAAGGGAATGCTCGGAGGTGGGGTCCGATCGGCCTGGTGGTTGTGTGCGGGCTCTTCGCATCGACAATCCTCACCCTTATCCTCCTGCCGACGGTTTACAGCCTGATGGATGACCTCAGCAGCTGGGCACGCCGAACCGTCGCAGCCGCACGCGTGTCCTCAGCACGAACCGTCTCCTGATGGGCAAGGCCGTCGTCCTCTTGAGCGGAGGCTTGGATAGCTGTGTTACCGCAGCTGTTGCGGCCCAGAGCCACAACCTCGCCCTCCTCCACCTGCAGTATGGCCAGCGAACGCAGTCACGCGAGCGCAAGGCATATGAGGACATCGCCGACTATTTCGCGGTGTCCGCTGACAGGCGACTCGTCATCGACATCGATTTTCTCGCAAAGATCGGAGGTTCGGCCCTTACGGATGAGGCCATTCCCGTTCCCGATGCTGACCTGTGCACCTCAGATATCCCCGTCACATACGTCCCGTTCCGCAATGCGCATCTCCTAGCGATGGGTGTGTCGTGGGCAGAGACAATCGGTGCCGAGGCCGTGTATATCGGTGTGGTTCAGGACGACAGCTCCGGCTATCCCGACTGCACGCTGGCGTTCTGTAACGCCTTCCGGGACACAGTGCGTGTCGGCACCCGCGATGGATCCATCCAGATCGAAACACCCATCATCGATCGCGACAAGGCCGGTATCGTAGAACTGGGCAGCAAGCTCGACGCGCCGCTCCATCTCACATGGTCCTGCTATTCGGACGAGGATTCAGCCTGTGGCGTCTGCGATAGTTGTGCCTTGAGACTACAGGCCTTCGAAGGAGCAGGCATCGTGGATCCGATTCCCTACGCTCAACAAGAAGAGGGGCGATCGTTGTAGCCCCCCCTCTTCTTGTTTGCTGCCGCGCGGGTCAGTTTAGTGACACGTCGCCGCCTTCTTCAGAATTGAGCCCATCTTGCTCGTCAATTCCTCTTCGGAGCAATTGTAGCCAGGTAAGAG
>CAYYGZ010000018.1:0-32557 GCA_964471275.1 uncultured bacterium
CTCGATTTTCGCGGTTTCCTCATCGGAGAAGTCCGCTGCTTCTTTGATCTCGTTGTAGGTGCTGATGTACGGCTCGGGCTCGAACATCCAGCCGAGGGTCGGAAAGTCCGCGTTGCGGAGGGTAATGTCCTCCGATTCCTGGAAAGTCTTGAGGGTGTGGTATACGTCATACACGTCAAGCAGATAGCGCTTTGCCCGGTCCAGATAGCATACTGCACCTGTCTGTCTGTGACGCATTGCCTCGGCCGGTGCGACGGTCCCGACAAACTGGAAGGTGTTCTGAAGCCTCCCCTGATCGCGCAATGCTGCTTTGCCCTCTTCAATTGCCCGGTGCCGGAGGACGTTATAATCCTGCCAGATCAAGTCCGCAACCTGGTAGGCATAGTTCAGATAGATCTGCCGGTTCATTCATTTCCTCTGAGTATTGTCACGTCTACTTGATCAGGTTGAGCCGCAGGCACGCTGCCATCTGTGCCCTGAACGCCAGCACGACACTTAACATTGAATCAGATCCCGGACCACGCGCTGCTACGCGTTGTGCCGGTGCCATTGTGGCAGGGATCGGGTAAGGAGCAGTCAATCACGATTCGAGCCTCTACGCGCTGCCCACCGATAGCCTCTTTTTCCCTTTGCGCGATTCCTGCTCTTCGCGTTGTCTCTTGCTTTTCCCTTCGTCATACGAGCACCCCTAGGAGGATTTGCCGGTATCAGGCATTCTGGACCTTTCCCGATCAGATCCTCCCTCCCGATCTTTTCCAGCGACCGGCGGACGCTCCAGTAATTCTCCGGCATGAAGAATTGGAGCAGCGCTCGCTGCGGCGCCCGGGCGCTTGGATTTCGGGCAACCTTCACCGGCTTCATCGTGGTGGGATCGATCCCCGTGTAAAACATGCACGTCGCGATGTCCATCGGCACTGGAATGAAGTCCTGCACTTGCTTGGGTCTGTAACCGTTCCTCTTCAGAAACTGGGCAAGCTCTACCATCTCTTCGAGACCGGAACCCGGGTGGCTTGCGATGAAGTAAGGAACGAGATACTGGTCCTTGCCCGCTTTGCGAGATGCCTTCTTGAAGCGCTTTCCAAACTCTTCGAAAGTGTGCTGTGCGGGCTTCTTCATCAACGCGAGTACCGAATCACTGACGTGCTCGGGAGCCACCTTGAGATGGCCTCCCACGTGATGCTCGGCCAGGTCCTTCATATACTCGGGGGACTCTCGCGCGAGATCCATTCGGATTCCGGAGGCGATATTAATCCTCTTGATCCTTGGGACTGTACGCGTCTCGCGCATCAGTTTTACGAGCGGCCCGTGGTCGGTATCGAGCAGCTTGCAAACCTTCGGGTCGACGCAGGATAGCCGCCGGCAGACCGCCTCGGCCTCTGGTTTACTGCAGCGCATGCGATACATGTTCGCCGTCGGTCCACCGAGGTCGCTCACGTGCCCCTTGAAGTCCGGGTTCTTCGCAAGGCCCTGGACCTCCTTCACGACCGATGCGTGGCTGCGGCTCTGGATCGCTCTGCCCTGGTGAAGGGTGATCGAGCAGAACGTGCAGCCGCCAAAACACCCGCGCATGATCTGCACCGAGTCTTTGATCGTTTGCCAGGCCGGGATCGGTCCGATCGCATCGTAGCTCGGGTGCGGTTTGCGGGTGTAGGGGAGATCGTGGACTGCGTCCATCATCGCCTCACTGAGCGGCAGCGGAGGCGGGTTGATGACGGCCAACCGGTCACCGTGCATCTGCACGAGACGGCGGGCGTTTAGGGGATTCGTCTCCTGATGGAGTCGTCGGGTGGCCCGCGCAAAAGCCTCGGTGCTGGCCGTCACCTCTTCGTAGCTGGGCAGGGCAATGGTTTCTGAGTCACACGATGCATCATCAAACCGATGATCGGGAAGTGTCTCCTTCATGCCGAGCAGATATGCGACGCCGCGCAGGTCTCGTAAGTCACGCACGGCCTCACCCGCAGCCAACCGCTGGGTAATCGTGAGCAGAGTGTTCTCCCCGGAGCCGAAGGCAATCAGATCGGCCTTGGAACTCACGAGACTGCTCTGCATCACCTTGTCGGACCAGTAGTCGTAGTGGGCTGCCCTGCGCAGCGAAGCCTCGACTCCGCCAGCGACGACGGGGATTCCCTTGAAGGCCTCTCGACACCGCTGCGAATAGACGGCATTTGCGCGATCGGGGCGCGTGTTGATCGCACCGTTCGGTGAGTAGGCGTCCGCATTGCGCCTCTTCCGGTTCGCGGTGTAGTGATTGATCATCGAATCCATTGCGCCGGCACTCACGGCGTAGAAGAGTCTGGGAGGACCGAGCGCTCGCCACGCCGAAATACTCTTCCAATCCGGCTGCGCGAGAATGGCAACACGGAACCCGTGCTTCTCGAGCCAGCGTCCCAGAATCGCAGCCGCAAAAGACGGGTGGTCGACATACGCATCCCCGGAAACGAATACGACGTCGGGTTGCTCCCAACCGAGCGTATCCATCTGCTCGCGGCTCGTCGGGAGGAAACGGTCCATTGCCATAGTTGAGACGCGATTCTTCAATCTTGCCCTCCTGCGCCAAACGCTCCGGATCAGGCGTTCGGCAAGCGGTTTTCGGGGGTGGATTCGTGTAAAGGGTGAGTTCAGGCAAGTTGCCTGATTTACCGCCAGTTACTCGCGAGGCATACAGATCCAAACGACGAGTGCTTCTCCATTCGATTGGCTGGCGCATCCAGCCTCAAGCACGCAGGTTACTACATGTTCGGACTCGTGCGAATCTGTGTTCCGGCCCAATCCGGATGTCCTTGCCTCAGGAGCAGGAACGCCCCTTATTCTTCCTCTTCGTCGACTGATGAAGTTAACGAAGTCGGTCTGGGAAGGGCCACCTTTCTGGCACTGGTTTGGCACTTACAGGCGCAGCGAGCGTGAAGCCGGCGTCTGCCGGTTTGGCTGCCAGGTTCTGGAGCCCCCACAGCGTCAGGTGTCCGTAGCCGAGGGTTATCCTCGGGTCCTCCAGGTACGCGGATTCGTCTCGGAGGCGTTTCTGCCCAGGGTCATTCTTCGGTCTTCAGATAATTGTCAATCCAGTGAACGGCCCGCGTGTAGATCTCGCGGATATCTCAATCAGCACCCTTAAATCCGGGACCGTGTCCGCCCTTCTTGACCTCCTCCTTGTCTGCGTCCACCTGCTTGCACGCATTTCCCGTGTCAATGTGACGAGACGCGATTGCGCTTCGACAGGTGCTAATCTCTGTTGTCTTGGGACTGCTGTGCCCTGGAAGTTTCTGAATGTAACGAAGGTCTGTTCCTGATTCGAGAAGATGAGTAGCAAACGAGTAGTGAAGTGTGTGTGCCGATGCCGCCTTCCTGATACCAACCTTCACGTAAGCCCGCGCGAAAACCTTCAGCACGGATCTTTTGTGGAGAGGGGTCCCTGGTCGTGCGTCTGGAAAAAGCCAGGTCCGAATTCGATAGTTGGCAAGGTAGATCCGTAGAGCTTCCAAAGCAAAGTCGGAGAGGAGTGTCTGCCTGTCCGACTTTGCTTTTTCGAACAGGATGAGCCGACGTTCCACACAATGTCCTCTCTTTTCAGCCGCACGATCTCACCGACCCGTAAGCCTGCCGAATAGGTGAACTGGACTAGTAGTCGATCGGGATCGGAACGATAGACCAGAATCGGGTCGAACGGTCCTGGTGGATTAGCCATGATGCCCTCATTATGTTGCGGCTACATTGAACAATGCTGGACAGATTGCTAAGCAGTAGGCTGCTGAGGATGTCGCGTCAAGATGCGTTACGGATAGGGGAGTCGGAGCAGGACGAGTTACGCGATCGATGGGTAAGATCAGCCTCCAGAATCGAGCCGGTTCGGATCTTGGCTCATCCTGAAGATGATATGCAGGGAAACGGAGCCGCAGAGTTTTTTCGCGTCATCTGACACAGGGAGATTCGTTCACAGTTGAGCAAGCTCGATCCTACAGAAAGGTCGCCAATCACTGAGGCCGATGTTGCCGTGACGACCTCGCTGTCGGCCGGCCCCGAATTTATAGAACGAGCTGAGCAGCTGGCCTCAGAGCTCGAGTGCCCATACTGCGACCGTGATGATGACACGCTCGATGAGATAAGGGCTTCGACCTCGCGATCAAATCTGATTGTGCTCACCCACGATGAAGTGCGTCTGGTCACCGCTTCCGGTTCCTTCTGGTTTCACCCGAATATGGCCCGTTCCCGGATCGAGGCGATGCTGCGGGGGGGGGCTGACCGGTTGGCGAACTTTATGGGACTGCAGGCCGGTGACCGGGTCCTTGATGCCACCTGCGGGTTGGGGGCTGACGCAATCGTGGCTGCCTATGTCGTGGGGCCTTCGGGGTTCGTGCAAGCAGTTGAACGGTCGCCAGTATTGAGCACTGTTGTCCGCCACGGCATGCAGACGTATCAGCACAGGAGACCGGAGATTGTCGAGGCCATGCGCCGCGTAGAGGTTACGACGGGTGACGCGTCTGCCTTTCTCTGTACGCAATCTGACTGCTCGTGGGACGTGGTTTACTTCGATCCCATGTTCGAGGCTACACTCGATCGGTCACAGGGGCTGGATGTCGTCCGCCAACTCGCGTGTCTGGAAACCACATCGTCGGGACAGATTCTGGAGGCGAGCCGGGTGGCGCGCAGGTGTGTGGTGATGAAAGACAGGGCACCCGGAAGGAAGCTGTACGATCTGGGTTTCGAGATCGTATCACATAAGGGGATGATCTGTTACGGCAGGAGGGACAAGCAGAAATCTCATTCATCAGGAGACGGCAGGGAGCCATGAAGCCAAACGCCCTTTTTGTCATGACCGACAACTAGGGGGCCTGGTCGCTCGGATGCTACGGCAATCCGGATATCCGCACGCCCCACATTGATCGGCTGGCCGCAAGCGGGACGCGATTTGCGAACGCCTACTGTGTGAATTCGGTCTGCTCCCCGAGCCGCGCCGCCTACATGACCGGGCTGCTCCCGTCGCAGCACGGCGTGCACGTGATTGATCGTTGCGTGCGTAAGGATACGCAAATCAGCCATTCCCCGCACGTTGATGATGGGTCAGTTGATGTGGACGGCGAGAATGGGCTGGCGGCCGGAGGGAGGGAGCCGTCGAGGGCGTCTATTTTCGCGCCATGCCCTTTGTGTAGATCTTGCCCTGGATGATCTTGTGGGCGGGCTGGCCCGGCAGGTTCATCGGTCGCGCAAACTGCTGCCCGCAGTGGTGACAGGTCAGGTCGCCGGTCGTGTGATCTTCGGCAATGCGGTCGACAATACACTTCACCAATCCGCCGCGACCGCCTTTGCGGTAGCGATAAAGGAGCGTGCGACACTTTGCACAGTGGATCGCTATCGTCCGACGGTTCACTTTCTCTTGTCGCGCCATGGGGTTCATTTTCCGTATCTGTGCATCAGGTTCCGGAAGATATCCTTAGGTTTGATCGCTTGCAAACGAGCTTTGTGCTAGGTGAGGTCGACCGTGTAGACGGGTAGGGTACGGCCCGGGATACTGGAGGGCATGTCTTCGGTCTTCCGGCAGCCCACGCGATCATAGAAACCGGCGGCGTTCGAGTCGCTCAGGATCGTCATACGGAGGCAGCCGGAGCAGGCTGCCGTACGACGTGCGTGATCGAACAGGTGTCTGCCGATTTCCAGACCGAAGTACGCGGGATCCACAAAGATGTGTTCGAGCTTAACGCTTGTGCGGTCGATCGGTTTCAGCGAATAGTAGCCAAGAAGGGAGAGCTCGTCGTTCTGAATCGCATACACGCGTCGTGAGGCCAGCGAGCCTTCTGACCAAGTTAATTCTGCTCTGAATACGGCCATCTGATCGTTGGAATAGCCCCATGATGCTTTTGAGCGGATACCCAGGTCTGTCAGGTTCTCGAGATCCTCTGTAGTTGTTCTTCGGGTTGTCATTGGGATTCCTCCAGTGGTTCGATCGGCACTCGGTGGGACCACACGAGTGATTCCGGGGTTTCGAACCGGTGAAGCCTTGACCTGTCCCGAACCTATGGTATTTTTCTGTCCAACCATATTGAAATCTGCGAGGAGATAACAGGATGTCTGGTGAGATCAGGCACGCCGAAACGATCAGACGCATGACGGATGCTGCAGGTCTGTTTCTCTCATCCCTTTCTGCGGCACAGCGTGCTGGTGCGTCACTGGATTTTGGCGACGAAGCGGAACGACAGAACTGGCATTACACACCGGTCGACCGCAAGGGGCTGATGCTCAAGGATATGGATACGGCACAGAGCGACCTTGCCCACCGGCTTCTGGCGACGGGGCTGAGCGGCGTGGGAGTGCATAAGGCCAGAGCCATCATCGCGCTTGAGCCGATTCTCTGTGAGATAGAGGGCCCCGGGTCAAAATGGAAGCGAGACCCCGCCCGGTACTATGTCAGCGTTTTCGGTACACCCGGCGATACTGATGGTTGGGGATGGCGTTTCGAGGGGCACCACGTCTCCGTGAATTACACCGTCATCAATGGTGAACTGATAGGTCCCACACCCGTCTTTTTCGGATCGAACCCGGCGAAAGTCCTGCACGGGGAGCACGAAGGGATCAGGGCTCTGCGCGAGGAGGAAGATGTCGCACGTGCCTTGTTGGTATCCCTCGATGGGGACCAGAAAGGCATCGCGATTGTCAGCGACGTGGCGCCGAGTGACATCCTGACAAGGAATCTGTCCACGGTAGGGGAGGAGCTGGCAGGGGAACCGGAAGGGCTGAGCGGCGGTGAAATGACGGAGAGCCAACGGACGACCGTGTGGGATCTGATCGAAGTCTACGTGCGAAGACTACCCGACGCGATCGCCGACCAGGAAATAGCACGCGTGCGAACCGGCGATCCTGCTGACATCCGCTTCGCCTGGGCAGGTTCGGCGGATCCTGGATCGGAGCACTACTACCGGCTGATAGGTCCCACCTTCCTCGCAGAATATGACTGCACACAGAACGATGCCAACCATATCCACGCCGTGTGGCGGAATCCGGGCAACGACTTCGGCGGCGACATCCTGAAGCGGCACTACGCTCAATTACACTGATGGATGGTGACGAGCACATTACTTAGATTCAGGAAGCAAATGTGCGTTGGATCGAAACACGGGTCGGGGGTTCTACCTGAGAACTCACGGAACAGGTTACCCACATACCTGCGCCCTGGACTGTGATGCAAACTGGCGCCGGTTCTTGGTGATCTTCGAAAATGTTCAGAGTAGAAACGGGGAAGTGTGAAGGCGATAAGAATTCTGCTTGCGGATGATGAGCCCAGCGTGCGACGGCTCTACAGACAGATGCTTAAGGGGAACAGCTTCGAGGTCGAAGAGGCTTCGGATGGTCAGGAGGCGCTCGATCGGGTCAGCACGGGAGCGTATGATCTGATGGCTCTGGATCTGAATATGCTGCGGCTCGATGGGTTCGAAGTGATGATTAGGATGAAGGAGGCCGGGAAGTCGACGCCGGTTATCGTGATGACTGGCATCGACTTCCCGGAAGAGGTGGTGGCAGATCGGCTGGAAGGACTGAGTGTGGTCGAGGTAATCCGGAAGCCGGTGATGATCACCGCCCTGCTGAATTGAGTAAAACGTGTGACAGGCTGACGCTAGTCGGCCGGATCGAAGCGGTAGCCCACACCGCGCAGTGTCGTGATACAGGACCCCATCACACCCAGTTTCGATCGCAACCGTCGGATATGTACGTCCACGGTTCGCATTCCACCGTAGTAATCATACCCCCAGATGCTGTCCAGCAGTTCGGCGCGTGTGAAGACACGTCCGCTGTGTGTGACCAGATGCTTCAGGAGCTCATACTCTTTTAGGGTCACCGTCACAGGTGTCCCGCCGATTCGGACCTCGTATCGGCGCGTGTTGATGACCAGATTCTGGACCTTGATCGTGTTCGAGTCTGCCGGTCGGTCCTGATTCCAGAGTGCCAGACGTAGCCGCGCCTCGATCTCCCTGAGGGAGTAGGGCTTGACGACGAAGTCGGAAATGCCGAGCGAGAAATCCAGAACAAGCGCATCCTTCTCCTCGGCAAGCACGATCAAGGGTACTTTGGTGCCTGGGATCGATTTCCTGACAGCGGTAACGACTCCGTGCACGGCGTTCCCGGGACATTCGACGATCACGGATTCCGGTGTCTCCAGGAGTCGCGGGACATCTGAGAGATGGCCAGCATCGCTCAGAATCTGGTGAGTTACGAGGTAGCCGAGGAATTCGAGATCCGATTTGAGTCGGACGCCGTGCTGCTCGTTGGCGAGAAGGAAGATCGTGGGAGACGGTTCGGTCGACATAGAGGCCCGGGAAGTCCTGGGTGATACCCGTGGAGAGACCAGAGAGCGAATTCACGTAAACGAGTGTGAAATATAGACCTTGGGAAAGCTCTGTCAAGATACTGGGAGGCCCCCTGAGATGATCGCAGGAGAAAAATAAAAGGGCCGGAGGCGGTATTGCCTCCGGCCCTTCTGTCCGTCACACCACTAATATAGCCAATCCGATCCATCGTATAAAAGTTATAAACTGTTGTTTTTGTAGGGCTTGTGTGCAGTTCGTACTTGTCGGTTGGGTTGTTGTGGCCTACATTGTTTAGACTTCAGGTCCCGGCATCCTGGGATAATTACTCAGGATGCGGGTTACCTCACAACCAGCCAATACTGGAGGGTTTGGTGCAGAATTTGACAGACCAGGTCTGTGAGTTGTGTGGTGAGGACATACCGTTCGCCCGCCTGCGTGCGCTGCCGATGGTTCGGACGTGTATACCGTGTCAGATGAAGATCGAATCGGGTGTCCGGGAGGGCCCTGTTTTCGGAGATACCGAACCCAAGGAGGAGGTCGCGCCTGTTGAAATGGATGGGGGGCTTGTCCGCAAGGGGAATTGGTCGACAAACCTGATGGCATTGAGCAGTGTATCCGGTGAAATTCAGTCGCTTGTGAACGGCGGAAAAGAGCGTGAGGCCAGTACGCTTGTCAGGCAGATGCCGCTCGAGGCCCAGGCCGCCATCGTCGCGCTGGACCGTGATCCCGAGCAGATGCTCTCGTTGACAGCCGTGAGCAAGGACGGGAAGGCAAACTACAGCCGTCAGGTGGTGTCTCTGCTGCCGACAGAGACGATCGCAGGAATGGTCGCTGTTCGTCCGGACGAGAAGGTCTACAACACGGCGCTCGTCAAGGCGATGTCCCCGCAGACTTTCCGCCGCGCGGTGGAGGAGACGCTCGATCCGATCGATGACCAGAGGTTGCGAGGGAAGGTCTCGTGGGAGTGGATGGAGGCCGTCGCCTCGATCGAAGATCCCGGTAGGGCAGCAGAGCTGCTCCGTGCTTGTGATCCCGAACCCCTGGAGGATGCCCTGATCAACCGGATGAAGGAACGGGACATAAACAAGATGGCTGGCGGTGTGAGTGTCTTTCGGTTCTTCTCGGGAGATGCAGCCGGTGCCATACAGCCGAGTCACTTTGTGTGGGGGGGGCACTTCGGTCGTGTGCTGGACAGCTTGTTCGATTCTGCTCCAGATCTGATCCGTCTCGTTATCCGGAGGGCGTGGGAGCGATCTGCCGGAGATGATGACGATGTCTCTGCGGCGAAGGAGGAGTCTAAAGCAGACCCGAAAACAGAAATCGAATCCGACAAGCCCGTGGATGAAGACGAAGACATTTCGCTATGGAAGCGCACAGAATGAATCCGGGTCTCAGCACGGCCGATATCGGTCGCTTCGTCATCGACGAGAAGAGTTTTCTGGGACAGACACTGAAGCTCGGTATCGAATTCAATCTGCTGCCCGAGAATGCAGCCGACGCGCTCCGGATGTATCTCCAGACGCACACGATGATATTCGGTCAGAAGAATCGAACGGGGATCGCGATTGGTCGTGAAGAACTGGAACAGGGCGTATTCCAGGCAATGGCGTGTCTGGATCTCGGGTTGGTCGACCAATCCGATGGTGATGCAAACAGAGGGGCTGAACTCCTGGCAACGGGCGACTTCGAGTCGGTTCGAAAACGCGGGTGGGAGATCGCCTTCTTCCAACTCGAAGAGATGCAGCAAGAGGCGAGGCTATTCCCGAAGCGGCGGGAATCTGCCTTCTTGCAGGATTACGCTGCGCCCGTCAGAAGGTGGACTCATACGGCCCCTGAGACCTGGCTGTGCACGGATCCTGAGGAGGAGGACGGTCCGACGATCGCCGACCCTGTCCGCGAGTACGGGACTTACCGCGATCTGATGCTGAAAATCGATCTTCTCCGGTCGCTCCCAGGCGATGCGTTGAAGCGGTTCGGGTCCGCTGCAGGCACCCGGTTGCCCTTTACGGATCTCCTGCGAAACCTTGTCCTGAGCCTGTCGCTCGAGCTCGAAGCGCTCCTGCCTGATCCTGCGCAGATCACTGCCTTCACGGGCCTCCTGACCGCAGAAGGCCAGTACGCTCAGGTTGAGTCGATGGTCACGTCCCAACTGTCCGAGCAGCTTGGATCCGATGCGGACGAGGAAGCACGCGGTCGTTTTCTGGCTGAAGTAAGGGAAGAGATGCAAGACATGGTGCTTCTTTCCTCGGAGACGCTGGAGGACACGTTCGTCAGGCTGCCCTGTTGAGTCACCTGTCATAGCGATTCGATACAAGGAGCGCTCCTTGTTCAGGTCCAGGATCTGTGACGGGCTCAGTCCGACAGAGGGGCGGGATCAAGCAGAGCTGCTTCGTGCGAATGGTGTCACCTTCAGGCGTGTTGACAACAGGTGTCATCTTCGCTTACCTGCCCGGACCAACTTCGGTGGAGGAGGAGAAGATGACCATACAGGAACAGCTGGCCTGGGACCAGGTCGATGATGAAACACTCGCTTATTTCAAGGCCATCGGCGTGGACTACCTGACGGTCTACCCGACACCGGAAGATCTGAGTGACGGGCAGGACCGGCTGCAATACTGGAAGAATTGCGTCAGCCAAGTAGAATCGCACGGCCTTGTGCTGAGGAACGTGGCCAGCAAGTGCTGGGATGCGATCACGCTGGGGAAAGACGATCGCGATCAGAAGATCAAAGCGTGGTGTATGCTGCTGAGGAACCTGGGCGATGCCGGAATACCGACTCTGGGTTATAACTTCAAGCCGGTCGGGAATTTTCGAACTAAATCTGCTACGGGGCGCGGAGGGGTTAAATACAGCACGTTCAACTATGGCGAGTGGGCATCGACAGATCAACAGCAGCCGGACAAGACGATCGGCGAGCCGTCCATGTGGGCAAACCTCTCGTTTTTCCTGGAACGTGTGATACCTGTTGCCGAATCAGCCGGTGTGGTGATGGCGCTGCACCCGGACGATCCGCCGATCGCCGAACCGATGGGCGGTGCTGCCCGCATCGTCTCGACGCTCGACCAGTACCATCGGATCTTTGATCTCGCTGACAGCCCGTCGAACGCGATGCTGTTCTGCCAGGGATGCGTTTCGGAGATGGGAGAGGATGTTTTCGACGCGATCCGGAACATCGGCGGACGCGGGAAGATCGCGTATGTGCATTTCAGAGATATCGAGGGTACGCCGAAAGACTTTCGCGAAGTGTTCATCGATGAGGGAAAGACGGATATGCGGAAGGCTATGGAGGTCTACAAGGAGATCGGTTTCAATGGACCTTTTATGATGGATCATACGCCACGGTTCTCACAGGGACGAGCCGACTGGGTCGGCCGGGCCTACGCGGTGGGTTACATGCGCGCCCTGATCCAAACGGTATACGGTTAGGAAGGGTAAGCAGGAACAGAGCGAGGGTGAGCTTCTCGAAGTCCGCCCTCGCTCTGTTCCTGCTACAGACCGAGGGCGTCAGAAACGCTTTGCATCGCGTTGATGCAGAAGGCGATGTGGTCCTCGATGGGAATCTCGAGTTCGTCCGCGCCAGTCCGTATGGCCTCGCGGCTGACGCCGCGAGCGAAACCCGCCTGCTTCATCTTCTTCTTCACCGAGGAGACCTTCAGATCCGAGAGCGACTTGCTGGGGCGCATCAACGTGACCGCGACGATGAAACCAGACAGTTCATCGCAAGCGAATAGGGCTTTGTCGAGAGGGCTCTCTCGTGCTACGCCCAGGTAGGGGGCGTGCCCCTTGATGGCGTGGATCATCTCTTCCGGGTAGCCCAGTTCGGTCAGGATTGCGATCCCGAACATCGGATGCTCATCAGGCGTCGGATGCTTTTCGTAGTCGAAGTCGTGGAGCAGCCCCGTGATTCCCCAGAGGTCCGGATCGGCGTCGGATTTCACGGCATAGGCACGCATACAGACCTCGACCGCAAGCATATGCTTGATCAGATTCGGATTCTCCGTGTGCTCACACAGGAGGTTGAATGCTGCATGTCTGCTCGGTAACGCCATCTATCTCCTCAGTTCACTTTGCCGTTTCCACTGACCCGTCTGGCGTGTTCTCTCAAGCCGCTGAGCGTCCGCTCCAGCATCTCGCGAAGGAGCCTGAATCTCCCGGCGATGGATGTCTGCTCGAGGAGGATCTGCTGTCTGTCCACCGGTATGCCGAGGGAGGCAGCAATCGTATACGAGAGTAATCCGATCGATTCGTCGTCCTGGGCCGGTGCGCGATACCAGCCGATCGAGAGTTTGAGTGCCTCGATGTATAGGTCGCGAGTTTCGCTGACAAGAGCTTTGGACGGGGCGTCGGTGTCATCGGCGACACGTTCTACGATTCCCGACTTGTAGGGCTTGCCATCCTTTGTTTCAAGAACACGGATCCGATCCGTGCCCTCGATGATGATGTTCATCCGACCGTCGGCAAACCGGTTGATCACATCGGTCACACGTGCCGCGCACCCGAACGCCTTGTAATCATCGTCTTCACCGAGTAACATCGCGAACTCTGTCTCATTCTCGAGACACTCCGTAATCATGAGCTTGTAACGGTCCTCGAAGATATGGAGCGGGATGCGGCAGCCGGGAAAGAGCACCGTGCTCACTGGGAACAAGGGCAGCTCCTCACTCATGCCTTCCCTCATCGGTGTAGATATCGCCGTATCGCGATGGATCATCTGGTGCGCCGTAGGTCACAGACCACGTGAGCCGGGTCGACGTCTCCACCGAGAGGAGCGAAAGATTGAAACGTGGGTATCGGCGAAGGATTTCGAGTGGTAGTGCGACTTCGATCTCCCATGTGGTCAGTGATACCCGGGATACGACGTCACAGGGAACGCCGTCGTTGCTTTCGACGAGACCGAAGGCATTCACGATAAGGTCTATACCCGGAAGGCCTGAACGGTGACCGTCTGGCGCGTATGCCAATGAAATCTCGATTCTGTCTTCGTCCGATGTTGTGTCAGGGGTATCCGTCAGCGTCGCGATGGGGAGCTTCCTGGCGGGATGCTGAACGGCTATGTAGGCAGAATCGGCCCGCTTGCCCGCACGAACTCGAACACGTGCTCCCGATCGGGCACCGTCCCAATCGGATCTCAGGTCCGCAAGATCCGTTGCTCCAGACCATTCATCGTCGGTGATCGATCCATCCAGCCTGGGGGCATTAGCAAGTGTCGCGAGCTCGATCGACCGGCGATCCGGGTAGGGGGCGCCCATTCCGGTCAGCGCGAGAAAGGCGGATCTGGCGAGCCCGGGCGACGTCGAGTTCTCTAATATCTCGCGGAGGGGTGTGATCGTGCGGTGATCACCGATGATGCCGAGGACGTCGGCTGCCGCAGGAGCGCCCTCCGTGGCTGCATCCACGAGTGCCTCAATCACAGAGTAGCTTCTCGTGCCGAGATCCACAAGCTTGTCACTTGCCGCATCCGCAAGTGCGTCGTGCTCGGAATCCAGAAGGCTCAGGATCAGTTTCGTGTGTTGTGGGACATTCCGGACGGGGTGGTAGGCGCGTATCAGAAAGGCGTTGGCATCCGGGGACCGCTGGTTGTCCCAGCTCCAATCCTCCGACGTGAACCCTTGGGTGTAGTGAGCGAACATCCTGGCCGCGTATCGTTGGAGGTCAGGGGATGGCGTGTCCAGGAACTGATACAGCACGTCGGGCGCGAGCTCTGACGTTCGCGTGACAAGTGCATAGGCAGCGCCCAGCCTGACCTGGATATCGGCATCGTTCCCGGCCAGGTCACTCAGAAGTTTGTCGCCGATGATGTCGGCTCTATTCTGCAGGAGCCAGCAAGTGCTGTAGCGGGTCGCTGGGCTAGAGAGAAATTCGCGTATGACGCGGCTCTGAGCGTCGGTCTCCAGACCGGGGAGCGCCTCAAGTACTCCACCCAGCTCGAGCAGGTCGTCGGTCGAGAGTTGTGGGTCTCCGACGAGGGGGAGCTCGCCTTCAGCGGCATTCTCTGCGACCAGGAAGATGGGATTCCCGATGGTGTAGCGGCGTCCTGCTTCTGCGTAGAGTACAGCCCTGACGTAGCTGAAATCCTTCGCGGGTAGGAAGAAACGTTCTTCCCAGGCCGTTGTGCCCGGTTGTGCCGACCAGATCTCCACGCCGTCGGCAATGAGACTGACAGAATCGATCGGGTCTCTCGAGTGAGCTCTGATTCGCACGAAGGGTTCGCCCTCGTGGAAGACCGTATGCCCGAAGGTGTGGCCGTTGACCTGCAAGTCGAGTTGGATCCCTCCTGCATCGGATACAAAGGCCGAACCGCGACGCAGCGCGGCGATGACTTGGTCTGGTTGATTGCCCTCCGCCCAAACCGTTGTTTCGTGCGTCTGCGCCGGGGCCATAGCCAGACTGGTTCCCGTTATGAACAGTCGCCTGCCATTCGTCAGTGCGCGATCCCACGCCCCTCCCGGCGTAACGGCGTCAGCCCACTGTTCGGGGCTCGTGGGGGAGTATATCGAAACACGGTGGTCTTGAAGCAGGCTGTCCGGGAAACCGGTAAGGACGGCAACGCCTTTGTGGGCATTTACGGTCGTGAGGAGGTCGGTCAGTCGAGCCGGTACCGGGGCACGCGAATCGATTCCAAGTATTCTGAGGGTCGTTCGGCCGTCGCGCCAACCTGATCCCAGCACGGGCGTGATGCGGGGAACTGTGAGCTTGATTTCCTCGATGATCTCGCTGAGGCCGACAAAGTTCCCTGAGCCTGGGGGGGCAGAGAGCACGACCCAGTCGAGGCCAGCTTCGGCGGCACGATGTACGCTTTCAGCTACGCTGGTAGAGGTTTTTTCAGCCGAGAACGTAGCGATATCTCCGCGATACCATCCCCATTCGGAAGAGACCGGTGACGAAGTTGTCGCGAGTAGAATGGCAAGAATCAGGTAGGTTGTCCAGATGCGCATCAGGCTGTACTCTGTCAGAGGCTTGTCCGCAGTTTCTCCGTCAATCCCTTACGGAGGAACTTCTGGAATCGTTCACGATCTCGTGTCATCCCCGGAAACCGAGCCAGCTCGGTGCCTTCGGGGCTCACGATTGCGTAGAAGGGCAAGGCGACGGTGCCGAACTTGGCCTGCTGCAGGGCCCTGTTCTGCCCGTGGATTTCTTCCTGGCCGTCCGTATAAAGATGAACCACGATGTAGTTTTCCAGCAAGGCCCGGATTCTTGGGTCCGGGAAGACGTTCGCTTCCATCCATCGACAATTGGTGCAGACGTAGCCTGTGAAGTCTATGAACACGTTCCTGCCCGTGGCTTGGGCACGAGCAAGCGCTTCCTGGTAGTTGTCCTGCCCGTCGAGCTCCTGTTTTTCCCCGCTCCGAACCTGTGCGATCAAGCCTTGGCTGCCGTAGGGGGGGAAGAAGGCATCAAGCTCGCCGAGCGGGGCCCCAAACAACCCCGTTACCAGGAAGAAAGAGAATGTGAAGAATCCGACGGTCGCCAGAAGCCTGCCGGGGCCGACAGTCTCGAGTGGCGTGTCGTGAGGCAGGCGTATCTTGCCGAGCAGATAGACACCACAGAGCAGGAAGAGGGCAATCCACGTGGCGATGAATACCTCGCGGCTGAGGAGTCCCCAGTTCCAGACGAGATCCACGTTGCTCAGAAACTTGAGAGCGGCAGCGAGTTCAAGAAAGCCCATCACGACTTTTACGGAATTCAACCACCCGCCCGATTTCGGGAGTGCGGACAGGCTTTGCGGAAACAGTGACAGGAAGAAGAACGGGAGTGCGAAAGCGATCGAGAAGATCAGCATTCCCAGGATGGGCCACGTCCAGGATCCCTGAGTCGTCAGTACGAGCAAGGCACCAACAAATGGGGCCGTGCAGGTGAATGAAGTGAGCGAGAACGTCAATCCCATGAGGAGGATGCCGACATAGCCACCCCTACCTGAGGCATTCAACCGGCTGAGGAGAGTGGTCGGGATCTGGATCTCGAACAGGCCGAACAAGCTGAGGGCAAAGGCGACGAAAACTGCCGTAATGAGCAGGTTGACCCAGGGATTTGCGGCGAATTGAGCCGCACCGGAAGCACCGAGCGTGAGTGCAAGCAGAGTACCCAGCCCCGTGAATGTGGCGACGATTCCGCCGCAATACACGACGGATCTGGTGATGGATTGCGTGTGTGTCGGTGGCGTATCGCCTTCATTCTGCTTTGTGAAGAATGAGACGGTTATCGGAACCATCGGGAAGACACAGGGCGTCAGAAGAGCCAGTAATCCCATTGAGAAAGAAAGACAAAGAAATGCTCTAATCCCTTGCGACAGAGCAGTATCGATGTCTGAAATACTACCGGTTCCGACGAGCAGTTCGTCGGGCTCACCAGGCGAAGCAGGCTTATTCTGCGTGAATGTGTAGGCCGAGCGAGAGGATCCAGACTCTATGTATACCGGCACGGTGATCGTCTCGGTCGTCGGGGGGAGGCAGACAGACTCATTGCAGAGCATGTAGGTGATCTCAACCGCGGCTTCGGTGGCTCCCGCGTCCGCGCCTGCCGACACGAGTCCCCGAATGCCAAACCGAACAGATCGAGCGAAATATTCGACCTGGATGTCGAAATTGGGATCATGTTCGCGGATCGGGTTCGGCTGGATGATTGGCCCGATCTGAGTCAGCGGACCGCTATGAAGCTTGATTTCAGTGGGGAAGGGGCCACCCGGTGGTGTGGTGGCTGAGTAGATGTGCCAGTCCCCCGTTAGAGAGACGTCGAGCCATAGGGTCGCTGCCTCGCCGGGGCGAACGGGCACCGGGTCGATCGTGGTTTTGAATTGGGCTTGATCTTGGGCTGAAGCTGGAGTAGCACACAGAACCAGGAGTGTGAATGCGACGGCTCGCATCCGGGGTCTGGCTGGCATCATGAGTGGACCTCCCGCAAGGACTCCCGTGCGAAACCGCCCGGCTGGACAATTCCAATTCGCCAGTAAGCCTGGTTGTGATGGGTGTTTCCGACAGTCCATTAACGCCTGAGTGCGTCGTCCGTTGCGCAGCACGAAGGGATATCGGGGACCCGTCTAGCCTTCGATTTCTTCCGGGACGGGTACGTGATCTTCGTTGGAGAGAATCTCGATCAGTTTCTGAGTGGCAAGACTGAAACTGCGTCCCTTGCGGTAGATGATGCCGACAGGACGCGTGAACGGCTCGTCATCGAAGGGCGTTGCTGTCAATGTCCCCCACGACTGCTCGTACTTGACGGAAAGAGTGGGGACAATGGAGATACCGATGTCTACTTCGACCGCGTGTTTGATCGTTGCGATATGATCCAGTTCCATCACCACGTTTGGCCTGACGCCGTGTTTGCGCAAGAAACGGTCGATGGCGCGGCGCGTGGGTGTTTCCGGTGTGAACAGAATCAGTGGGCGCCCGTTGAGCACCTTGGGCTCGATCACCTTCTGTTTGGCAAGGTCGCTCTGCGGACTACTCACAACGACCATCGCGTCTTCCGTGAACTGGAGAACCTCGACATTCCGCTGAACCTTCGGGTAGGCAACGATCCCCAGGTCGATCTCGCCGCTTGCGACATCATCATAGATCTTCTGTGCCTGATCATACTGAAGACGCAGATTAACCTTCGGGTAAGCCTTGATGAAGCTCTTGAGGTGCGGTGCCAGTTCCAGCATACCGACTGAATAGATGGCCGCAAGCCGCACTGTGCCCGAAACGATCCCGCCAAGCGCCTGTATGCGATGCTGCATTTCTTCGAACCGGCGCACGATCTCCCTCGCATATCTGTAGAAGATCTCGCCCTCCGCCGTAAGCGTGAGACGCCGCTTCTCTCGCTCGAGTAACCGTTTGCTCTGTCGCTTCTCAATACTCTTGAGCTGCTGACTGACGGCAGACTGGGTGACTGAATTGAGGACTGCTGTTTTTGAGAAGCTCTGTGTCTCGACGAGATCACAGAATACCTTGAGGCTTTCTACGAGCACGGAAGGGCTCCCGGAGAAGGGTGGAACGATGATTTCGGTCTGAGTGTCCGAGTCAGAATGCGTTCTCTGAGATGCTAAAGGGCAGTAAAATCTATAAGAATTTCGACTTGAATGAACTAAATCTATAAGTAATCTGATATAGAGTCAATAGAAAAACTGGAGCTTTGGTTAACGGTTGAACGTGTTCCGCCATTTGGTGGTTGGGGGATATTGTATCATAAAACATTATAAAACATTGGATTAACGGAGATCGGTCCTGTCTGAAATGATTAGCAGAGCGAATAGCTAGTCACAATGACCTAATTGTGCACGGCTAGCTGCCTCTTCCAGATTAGACGCTTGTCATGGAGTATGGCCAGCCGTATATTTTTCTCCAGCTCAATGAACTGCATCGGGAAAGCGATATGAACTGGTTCGACAAACTGAAATCCGGGATTCGCACGGTCATTCATCGTGGGATGCCCGAAGATCTCTATGTTAAGTGCGGACGGTGTCACCAGATGATTCTCCGGAAGCACCTGGAGGACAATTTCGGTACGTGCCCGCACTGCGATCATCACTTCCGGATTCACTACCGTCAGTTCCTGGATCTGCTTCTGGACGAAGGCAGTTACGTTGAGATCGCGGAGAACGTTCGGTCGACAGATTCCCTCGAGTTCACGGATCTTCAGAAGTACAGCGACCGAATCAAAGATCACAGCAAACGAAGCGGGATGAACGCTTCAGTGAGCGTGGGTATTGGCCGGGTCGAAGGACGTCCGATCGGGATCGGTATCCACGAATTCGGTTTTGTCGGGGCCTCTCTCGGCTCGGCCGAAGGAGAGCGGATCTGTCGAATCATCGATCGCTGCGTAAGGGATCGGATGCCTCTGGTTCTGGTCTGCCGTTCTGGGGGGGCTCGCATGCAGGAAGCCGCGCTTTCGTTGATGCAGATGGCGAAGATCAACGCACGTCTGACCCTGCTGGCGGACGCGCGTCTGCCGTTTGTCTCGATTCTCTCGGACCCAACGACTGCGGGTGTGTCCGCCAGTTACGCGCTATTGGGAGATATCAACATCGCAGAGCCAAATGCGTTGATCGGGTTTACAGGCGAGCGGATAACGGGCAGTTCGGTCGGGGAGGAGGAACTGGCCGCCCTCCGACGGGCACAACGGGCGGAGATGGTACTCGAGAATGGTTTTGTGGATCTCGTCGTTCCCAGGCGGGATTTGCGCCAAACACTGGCCGGTCTGTTCGGGCTCCTGCTCGATGATTCTAGCAGAATGACGGGGAGCTGAGCGTGAAAATCCTTGTGCTGCAGGGGCCGAACATCAACATGCTAGGGAAGCGAAAGGCCTCTCACTACGGCACCGTCACGATGGATGAGATACACGACCGACTGACCACAAGGGCAGGAGAGCTGGGCTGCCAGGTTCAGTTCTTTCAGTCGAATCATCAGGGAAGTCTGGTCGATCACGTTCAGGAATCGCGTGACGACGTAGACGGCGTGATCGTCAATCCGGCAGGGCTGACCGGCGTCGGTTACTCGTTAAGAGACGCGCTGGAGGACAGCGGTCTGCCGATCGTCGAAGTTCATCTCTCGAACATTCACGCGCGCGAAGAATTCAGAAGGCACTCCTGCTTCACGGAGATCTCGGTCGGCCAAGTTGCCGGTTTCAGGTGGCGGGGATACATCGCCGCGTTGGAATTGCTGGCAGCCACCCTACAGGAGGAGAAGGCCTAGTCGTCCTGAATACCCACCAATCACGGGTTTCATCTGAACGCGTTCTACTCCCGATATAATCCCATTTCGTGAACAAGGTCCAGCACCCTCCCGGGTACCTGCTCAGAAACATCCTCGCCCCTCCGAATGCGATCCCTGATCCCCGATGAAGAAATGCCAGTATAGTCGCTCGAGAGTGATACGGGATGAATGCGATCAGCATATCGGTCTTGCGGCGCTCGGTTCAGATAAGCGATAAGCGACTCCGTGTCGTTTTCTCCCCGGTTCGCCACCGCGAATTCAGCCCTCGAGAACAGATCGTCAAGCTCCTGAATCATTGAATCATAATATTTTTCGTCGAACAGCCTGATCAAGGTGTCATATCCGATCGCGAAGACGTACCGCGTGTTTGGGGAGAGTTTCTGAAGAGCTGAGGCCTTGTCCACAAACCTCGCGTGACTGCACGCGGACACGTCAATGGACGCCAGTCGGCCAGCGAGTCGAGAGACCATGTAGAGGCGTTGGCCGAGATCTGCGCCGCTGATACCTTTGTCGACGTTTGTTGCGGACACCTGGAGGAGGACGCGATCCGCGTTCGATGCCTCTGCTCCGTGGTGCGCGAGTGCGAGATGTGCGCGGGTGGGTGGGTTGAAGGCCGCATCGAGGACGAGGCAGCGGTCGGGTCTCGCGTCCGGAGGGGACCCCGTTACGTAGAAGGCCTCGGGTTCGCCATCCGGGGCGAGACGATCCATCAGGTCTCGCAGTTCCTGCAATCTGGACCCGTCAATTGTTGCCATTCTGCATTGTAGGTGTCGCCGCCACGCTCGTCAATCGTTTCGTCATTGATTGACACAGAGCCCGGGGGTAAGCTAGCTCACACAGTCGGCTGTACAAACTGTAGCGAAAGGAATAGTCAGATGCACGTAGGAATGCGTATGCCGCCGATGGCCCGAGATCTGGGTATCGAGGCAACAATACAGTGGGCCGCTGAAAATGGCTTTGGGTCAGTTGATCTGCCCGAGGCGACTGCCGCCCTCAAGAAGGCTTGCCGGGACGCGGACATCGGCATCGGTACGGTAGACTGGGGAGCCGGTGGTGATCTGCTGAGCAAGAATGCGGCGAAGAGACGGAAGGCCGTCACGGCGATGAAGAAACGGATCCGTGACACGGCAAAGCACGGAAACAATGTGGTCTTCCTCTGTCTGTTGCCGGATGATCGGAGCCAGTCACGGGCAGAGACATTCGAGATCCTGACCAAGGTCTATCCCGGGATCCTGGCTCAGGCCGAGAAATCAGGCGTTCATCTCGCGATAGAACCGTATCCGGGACCTGCGCCGACCTATCCGTTCCTCGGGTGCACGCCGGAGACGCTCAGAGCGATTTTCGAGGCCGTACCGTCACCGAATTTTGGGATCTGTTACGATCCCTCTCATTTTGTCAGGATTGGGGTCGATCATCAGCGGCTGTTGATGGAATTTGGTGACCGTGTGAAGCACGTGCATGGTAAGGACACCGAAATTCTGGAAGACGGGATGTATGCGTACGGGTGTCTGGGGCAGAGCTTCGGTCAGCGATACGGCCACGGCGAAGGCTGGTGGCGTTACTGTATACCGGGGTGGGGCGATGTCGATTGGCGCTGGGTCGTGGCTCGGCTCGAGGAGATCGGGTATGGGGGGCCGCTCGCAATAGAACTCGAGGACCATCGCTACAGTGGAAGCCCTGATTTGAACAAGGAGGGGCTCCTGGCGGCAAAGGACTACCTGGAGAGCATTCTGAGATGAAAGTATAGCGGCCGGGCATCGTTGTGATGCCCGGCCCTCCCGACTGCCCTGAACAGGCCTGCCCCGGTCCCGTCAGTGGCTGGGCCGTCGGTCTCGCGTGTTCGTATATATGGCTGATCAAGCTTCGATCCAGCCGCAAGACTTCATCATTCTTTCCCTGCCTGCAGAAGATGTTTCTCGCTTCTCGCCTCTCAGATCGGCCAGAGCGATCGATGCACCGGCGCTCAGCAGCACGGCCCTCTCAACCACATTTCTGAGCTCCTGGATGTTCCCGGGGAAACCGTGGTTGGACAGCCAGCCTTCCACCTCGTCGGAGAAGTTCAATCCCGGCTTTCCGTAGCGATCTCGGTAGGTCTGCAGGAAGTAATTCCCGATAATGAGAATGTCCTGATCCCGATCTCTGAGAGGGGGAAGAAGGATTGGGTAAACGTACAACCGGTAGAGCAGATCGGTTCTGAACCGACTTTCGGATACAGCTTTTTCGGGATCCTCGTTGGTTGCCGCGATAATCTTGGCGTTGGTGGTGATTTTCGTGGTTCCGCCGAGACGACGCATGGTTCGATTCTTGAGGGCGGAGAGGAGTTTGGCCTGCATATCGAGCGGAATCAGGCCCACCTTATCGAGGAAGAGCGTGCCTCCCTCTGCCAACTCGAACAGTCGATCTTTGCATCTGTAAAGGCGTCGCGCTGGTAGCCGAAGAGCTCTGCTTCGATCAGATTCTCCGGAATGGCTGCACAATTGACGAGGACGACGGGGCGGTCAGAACTGTTTGCCCGATTGTGGATTTTCCGCGCGACGGCCTTCTTGCCCGTTCCGCTTTCCCCCGTGAGGAGTACGGTTTCTGGGGTAGGGGCAACACGTTCAACCAGATTGAAGACCCGCGTGATTGCGAGGCTTTCGCCGAGGATGCGAGACTGGCTGTCGGGTGTATTGGGTATAGGCGAGCGGCGGCAGCGGATGGATCCGTGGTGAACGGGGACAGAATTCGCCAGGCAGGAATGGCGGGGCGGGCAGCCTGTCATGGGTCTAGGGGCGGAAGACGCCCTTCCCTGGCGGTGAGGGGATGGATCTAGCCTTTGAGGGTGGAAACGACCGTTTCGCCGATATCCGCAGGGCTTTTTGTAACGTGTATGCCGGCGGATTCCAGGGCTGTCATTTTCTCAGCCGCGGTACCGTGCCCGCCTGAAATGATGGCGCCGGCGTGTCCCATTCTGCGCCCGGGAGGCGCGGTTTGCCCCGCGATGAAGCTTACCACGGGCTTGCGGAACTCGGCTTTGATGTAATCAGCCGCTTCCTCTTCTGCCGTGCCACCGATCTCGCCGATCATCACGACGGCTTCCGTCTGATCGTCATCGTTGAATAGTCTGAGGCAATCGATGAAATTGGTTCCGTTTACGGGATCCCCTCCGATTCCGACGCACGTGGACTGACCGAGTCCCACCTGGCTGAGCTGGTGAACGGCCTCGTAGGTCAGTGTACCGCTACGTGAGATCACGCCGACGCTGCCTTCCTTGTGGATAGGTCCGGGCATGATTCCGATTTTACATTTGCCAGGTGTGATGACGCCCGGGCAATTCGGGCCCACGAGCCGTGTCGGCCGGGTGGACAGGTAGTGCTTGGCCCGAACCATCTGAAGGACCGGGATATACTCACTGATGCACACGACGAGACCGATGCCGGCGTCGGCAGCCTCAATGATCGCATCCGCCGCGAAAGCGCCAGGCACAAAGATCACGGATGCTTTCGCACCCGTCGCACCCACGGCCTCGGAAACGGTGTTGAAGACCGGAAGTCCCTCAGCCGTCTGCCCGCCCTTCCCGGGTGTGACACCCCCCACAACCTGGGTCCCGTATTCGAGCATCTGCTGGGTGTGGAAGGTTCCTTCACCGCCGGTGATGCCCTGCACGACCACGCGTGTGTCTGAGTCGATGAGTATGCTCATCCTGCCTCCATCATTGACGCTGGTGTTCCCCTATGCTCCGGGTTCTGAGAGTTCTGTCGTCGAACCGTCGCTGTTTCCGATGATCACACGATCTGTGAGTGAAACGAAGAGACCGGACTCGACAACACCCGGGATGGATCGCAGGGCCTTCTCCAGCCTTGCTGCCTCATCGATCTGGCCAAATGGGCAGTCCAGGATGAAGTTCCCGTTATCCGTGACGAAATGCTCGTCCTCCGATGTTCTGATGACGGGTTCGCAGCCCAGGTCGTGGATCTGGCTCTGCGTTGCCTGCCAGCCGAACGGGGTGACCTCAACGGGCAGAGGGAAAGCACCCAGTTTCTGCTTGAGTTTGGAGTCATCGGCGACGATAATCTGCATCCGGGTCGCGTGGGCAACGATCTTTTCCCGAAGAAGTGCCCCGCCGCCACCTTTGATCAGCGTGAAGGCCGAATCCACTTCGTCGGCGCCATCGATGGTGACATCGATCTTCGTTGTCTGTGAAAAGTCGATCAGCGGGATGCCACACTCTTTTGCGAGATCAGTAGACGCCTCGGAAGTCGGGATACCCTTGATATCGAGCCCTGCGCTCACGAGGGCACCGAGTTTCACGATTGCAAAGTAGGCAGTCGACCCCGTCCCCAGGCCGACGATCTGACCGCTTTGCACGTATTCGGCGGCTCGCTCACCCGCCAGTTTTTTGGCCTGTTCGATCATTCCTTAAGTCCCCTTGAGTGCGGGCCTCAAGATAGGGAGGCTCCGCAAACTGAGCAACGACATTCCGGTCTCTCGGTTGGCTCTTACCCGTCTCCTGCGTATCTTGGGGGCAGCTGAGGGGTGAACGAGTCGGACGAATAGGAGGACGATTTGAGCTACACGGCGCTGGAGGATTTCTTCGGGGATATCGTCGGCAAGGCGATGCGAGGGTTGGAGGTCAATCCGGACGTTGTCGGTAAGGACTCGGGTCTCTCTGACAGGGAGGTAAGCCGGATCACCTCATACGATCTGATCCCGGACGACGATGCCATCCGCAGCATTGCCGAGGTATTGTCACTGGATAGTGAGAAGCTGATCCGGGTCGCACGAGGGTGGGTGCCGACAGGGGGCAACGAGGAGTTTAGGACTGATCGAGTCTCTGTCGACCGGGTTATCCTGAGTGCGGGTATGGAGGTGAATGCGTATGTCCTGAAGTGTCTGGCCACGGGAGAGGGCGCGCTTGTCGACGCCGGGGGCCAACCGGATCGCATCGTGGCCTTGATCAGTGATGTATCTGCCAGGATCACACACATCCTGCTGACGCACGGCCACGGCGATCACGTCGGTGCCGTGGCTGAGATGAAGCAGAAGACCGGGGCGCGTGTATACTGCTCAGCCGAGGATGCAGGCATGCTGGCCTCAGATGTGGTGGACGTGAACGTATCGGATGGCTGGTCTGATCGGGTCGGCGAGGTTACGATTCAGGCACACGAGCTGCCCGGGCATACGCGCGGCGGAATCGGTTTCTCGGCGGAGGGCGTGTTCTTCTCTGGCGACGCGCTGTTCGCGGCGTCGCTGGGTGGGGCGAGGGGAGTGGCAGCGTATACGGGCCAGATCCAGAGTGTACGTCAGAAGGTGCTCGGATTGGATCCTGCGACACGGATCTTTCCAGGACATGGACCGATTACGACGGTTGGTCAGGAGGTTAAGAACAACCCGTGCTTCGCGTGAGGCTCAGCCTGCTTCTTCTTCTGGGGGGCCATCCGGGTAGGCAATCAACGAGACTTCCTCCTCGGAGAGCCTGATCGTTCCGCCGTGCTCCTCAAATATGGGGTCCAGCGGGTCGCTCGGACCGGCGGATCGCGCACCCGCGATGTCCACCCAGCGCCCCAGAGCGATGCAGACCTGGTCGACGGCGACCTTGTGCGTCTCCAACTGCAGAAGCATCTTCCGGAGTTGAGAGATCTCCTGTTCCAGATCCGTCGCTTCTCGCTCGGCCGCGTTCAGGGCTTCTGTGTAAAGGATATTGCTTTCTTGATCGGTCATAGGCGTAGTCTCGAAGTACCATAACTTTAGTCGGCGAGGGTTATCTAGTCAAGCCCGATTTGCCGCCAGGCCGGCGCACCGAATCGATGCAACTTTTAGCTTGGTTGTGAATCTAAGATACACGGGTTCTCCGCTCTACTATACCACTCTACTATTTACAATAGAGTGATCTCCTAAGAATCCAACCCGCCGCCAAGATGTAAGGCGATTGTTATCAAACGTTTAGATAGTTCTTGATGCTGTCCGGGATTTTGGTACACTGATTGCGATGCGTGTGTTGGTCACGCTTTACGATCTCTCTGGCTCTGCCCGTATTCCTCACGCTGCGCGCGTCGTATGGGCGATGCGTGTGATTAAACGTCCGAATTGAAGGAGTAGCCCTTGCAGCTCTGGCGCCGGATCTTGCTCAGTTTTATGGTGGTAAGTCTCGTAAGCTCTCAAGCTTCTGCTCAGGAGTACTTTGGGAAGAACAAGGTCAGTCTGGGTGATTTCGATTGGCACTTCATCGAGACCGAGCATTTTACGATCTACTTCGACAAGAACTCCCTGCCTGTAGCCGAGTTTGCCGCGAAGGAGGCGGAGCGTTCGCTAGTCGAGATCGAAGAGGCGCTGAACTACGAGATGAAGGGACGCTATCCTCTTGTCTTTTACAACTCTCATAACGGGTTCGCTGTCAGCAACATATCCAGCAGTGAACTGACTGAGTTTACGGGTGGATTTACCGAGTTTGCCCAGGGACGTGTGGTAATACCCTATACGGGTTCCTACGCAGATTTTCGCCACGTCATCCACCACGAGCTCGTTCACTCGGTGACCGTGGAACTGTGGACGGGTGGCGGGTGGTTGGGTGCAATGCTGAACCAGCAGGCGACAATCCCGCCGCTGTGGGTTGTGGAAGGGATTGCAGAGTTTCTTTCGCGTCGCGGCTGGGATGTCCCGGCGGACAACCAGATGCGGGATGCCACGATCACGGGTTACGTCCCTCCGATCGAGTTTATTCCGCAAGGCGGGTTGTTCGCGTACAAGGGTGGCCAATCCATCTTCTACATGATCGAGCAGGAGTACGGTCGCGAGAAGGTGGGACAGGTGATCCGGGATGTGAGGACGGCCAAGACGATCGACAAGGCGCTAAAATCCGCTCTGGGCATCGGCATCGAGGAACTGAATGAGAAATGGCACATCTGGCTGAAGCGACAGCACTGGAACGAGATCAACAAGCACGACAGCCCGGATGAAATCGCAAAATCGCTGACCGACAGGGACGAGGAAGGCGGATTCTTCAATCTGGCGCCGCAGTTCTCGCCTCAAGGCGACAAGATCGCCTATCTGTCCGACCGGAACGGAACTTTCGATATCTACCTGCGCTCGGCCATTGACGGTAAGGATTTGGGCCGTCTGGTCGAAGGAGAAAAGTCGAGCGACTTCGAGTGGATGTTCGTGCTAAGGCCGGGTATCACCTGGTCCCCGGATGGCCGGTATATCGCATTCGCCGCGAAGTCCAAGAACAAGAACACGCTCTACACCTTGGATGTGAAGCGTCGTCGTCTGAAGAAGCGGTTCAACTTCGATTTGGATGGACTGTTTGAGCCCGCCTGGTCTCCTGATGGTAGCCAGATCGCCTTCTCGGGTCTGAAGAATGGCTGGTCGGATATCTATATCGTGGATCTGGACAGCGACGCGCTGCATCGCATTACGCACGATCCCTACGACGAGACGAACCTGGAATGGTCGCCGGATGGCAAGTGGATCGCGATGAGTTCAGATCACCCGGATGAGAATCTCACCTTCGATGGACGGAAGGATTTCGATTACGGTCAGTACGATATCTTTGTCATTCGTCCCGATGGTTCAGAGATCAAACGCGTGATCGCGAATGACGCGCAGGAGTCCTACCCCAAGTGGGGACCCGAGGGGAAGAAGATCGCCTACATTTCGAATCGGACGGGTGTCGGGAACATTTATGTTTCGGATATCGACGGGGAGGAGAAAGAACTGGCGGTGACGAACCTGCTTGCCAGTGCGCTGGACTATGATTGGTCACCCGATGGGAAGAAGATGGTGTTTACCGTCTTTCACAAGGGCGGCTATGACGTGTTCATACTCAAGAATCCGCTCGGCAAACGGAAGGATCCGTTGGAGCTTCCGCTGACAAGAATCGCAAAACGGACCCAGGGCGTCGAGGACAAGACATTTGTCGAGATTCAAAGAGAACGGACACAATCGGAGCAGGATTCGGTCGCATCCGCGCAGGAGGACGAGCTGGATCAGGCGACCCTCGCGGCCGAGGGAGCGTCGGAGATTGCCGGTGAAGGCGATGGGGGATCGGAGAGCGGATCATCTGAAAAGCTCGAACAGTGGGTTTCAGACCAGGTTGCTCTGGCGGCTGAAGAGGCAGAGGAAGAGCAAATAGCGGCGTCCGGGGAGGAGTCCGGTAGCCCAGACACTGATGATTCGAATACGGTGACGCTCGATGATTGGGAGCACGAATTCAAAGTCAGCAAATACAAAGTGCAGTTCAAACCAGAGATTTTTGCCGCGAATGCTGGTTTTGATACCTTCTACGGTGTCAGCGGATTGGCTCAATTCTCGCTCAGCGATGTTATGGGAGATCACCGACTCTCGTTGCTCACCAGCCTCAATTTCTCGATAGAGGACAGCGATTTCTACCTGACGTATGCCTATCTGAAGCGGCAGACCAACTACTTCAGCACGGCGTTCCACACTCGCCTATTCTTCTTCAGCGGAAATCAGCTGTTCGCCGATCGGTACTACGGGCTGAGCAGCGCGATCGAACGACCGTTCAATCGGTTCAGTCGTGTCGAGGCGAGTCTCCGGTTTATCACAATTCAGAGAGACCAGTTCCCGAACTCGCTGAATCCGTTCGTGAACAATGGTTTCTTCGGGGGGCCGACACAGAACAGCAGCGGCGTGACGATCCGGACCGACCGGGCAGCGATCCCGCAGCTTGCGCTGGTCGATGACAACACAAGATCGGAGTTCTTTGGCCCGATTTCCGGGCGGCGCGCGCGACTGGATCTCGAAGGGAGCCCGGCCGGGTTGGAATTCTTCACGGTTTCGGGCGACTATCGGAAGTATATGCGGATGCTCGACCAGTATACGTTTGCGGTGCGTGCTGCGGGCGGAACGAGCTTTGGCCGGAACCGCACACGGTTCTTTGTCGGAGGCGTGAACAACACGGTAAACCCTACTTTCTCGACGATCGCGAGTGTGCCGACCAGCGAGGTATTCTTTTCGAGCTTTGTCTGGCCGCTCCGCGGTATCGAATTGTTTGAAACTGCGGGTGATTCTTACCTTCTCAGCAACATCGCCTTCCGGTTCCCGCTGTTTCACCAGATCGCGATGGGGTGGCCGCTGCCGTTCTTTTTTCAGAACGTTCAGGGAGAGTTGTTTCTGGACGTCGGCGGCGCATTCGATCGACGGGATTTCGATCCGTGGGAGGCCCGGGATGGTGGGTTCGAGCTGCGGGATCTGAAAGGTGGGTATGGATTCGGGACGCGAGTCAATCTTGGGCTGTTTATCTTCCGGTATGACATCGCGTGGCCGACGGACTTTTCTCAGTCCTTCCATCCCCTCCAGTATTTCTCGATCGATATCAACGGCGTCTTCTAGGTCTCACCCGAAACCGTCGTATTGCACGGGCGCCTTCACCGGTTGTAGTGGGGGCGCTCCCCTGTTGGGGGCTTTGTGGAGGAAGTTTCGTGTCGCGCCTGTGGGACGGTCTATGCGCGGCTTGACATCAGATGTCCAAAGTGTGGGACAGTGACAAGACTCGACGCTGCGGACAAGAGTCCGTGTCGTGCGTGCAGGCTGTTTGCGGTAGTGTCTGTTGTCCTTCTGCTGTTCTGGCTCTACGTGTTCCTGAGTCAGACACCGTGAGCGACGATTGAGCAGGTGTGAGGTGAGCGCGAAGAGCGAATACATCGTCGGGCTGAGCCATCTGACTCAGGAGGATCTTCCGGAAGCAGAAGAGTTCTTTCGTCGGAGCGTTTTGTCAGATCCGGTTTTCGGGTTGGGATACCTAGGGCTCTGTCAGGTACTGGATCGGCTTGGGCGAGTCGACGAGGCGATCCAGGCAGCGGTAAAGGCGATCGAGCTGATGCCTGCAGATCCGCTGCCGCACGCGAGCCTATCGCGACTGTATCAGCAGAAGGACATGATTGATGAAGCAGAGGCCGAGATGGCGATTTCGATGCGGATGCAGAACGAGGCGGGGGGGGGCTAGGATTACGATTTCCTGTCTCGTCGATTCCAGACCAGCGCGATCAGCCCGGGACCGCCGAGCACGAGGAATCCGATGTAGACGAGGCCGTGCACAACCGTCGCAAAGGCTACGGCCTCTTCCAGCGGTATCCCGTAGAGACCGCTCAGCGCGCGGCTGCAGAAATAGTGGTAGGTCCCCGTCCCACCAGGTGTGGGGATGATGATGCCGAGGGTAGCAACCGTTACGACGACTAGGGCATCCATCGGGCCCATGTCGTAGCGGTCGTGAAAACCGAACCCGATGAACGGCAGATACAGCGACCCGATGTAGGCGAGGTTCAGTAAGACCGACCAGATGGCTATCCCCGCGTAACCTTTCGGTGAACGGATGGCCTCAGTCCCTCTCAGGAACGACCTGGCCAGGTCGAGGACACGTGTCACCCACCGAATCTTGATCCCCGATTCCAGTCGATCGATCAGCTTCTCACCAAGAAACGACAGCGCCAGTAGAAACATCGTGACCGCCAGTATGAAGAGCGTGGCAGTCGTCATCATCCCGGCCATCCAGGGGAACACCTCCTCGAGACGATCACGGATGACAAAGGCGATGACCACAAACATCACCAGAAGGGCCACGAGGTCAATCAGCCTCTCCACGGCGACCGTCGCGACAAGCCCGGACATCCGTTCCGGATTCTTGTCGATGGCCCATATCTTGGCTACTTCCCCGGCACGGGGGATGAGGTTGTTCCCGGCGTAACCGATGATGATGGCCATGAAGAGCTTGCGTATCGGGACATCGGGCAGAATAGGTGTCATCAGGATCCGCCAGCGGTAGGCCCGTGGATAGGTCGCAAGAAGGACCAGAACCAGACTGCCGAGTATCCAGAAGGCGTCGGTGTCGAGGAGGACCTGCCAGACTGTTTGCAGATCGACGCTTCGGAAGGCCGACCACAGAAAGAACCCGGCAAGGCACAGGCCGGCGAACAGCTTTAGCACATCCCTGAGCGATGCCACGGCTATGCGGCCCCGGCAAGGAGGTCCATCTGCTTACGATGCTCGACCGAGAGCATTTCGCTCGCTTCATCCGGTAGCAGGCCTTCGTGAACGACTCCGTAGACAGCCGCGGCCACCGCTGCCGGGTCGTGGTTGCCCGGATGATGGACATTCCGCCCAACAAGCGCACCCCTGACGTTCGGGCCTGCGGCCATGCCGGCTGAAAACTCGTGGAAGATCCTGGTGGGATCCCCTGTAGATTCACCACCGAGCATGAGCACGGGGCAGGTCGTTGACTGAACGACTTTACCGTAGTTCTCGCAGTAGGGGATCTTTATCCACGTTCCCAGTGATGACTTGCCGAGGCCGGCTGCGACACCGATCGTCTTGATCAGTGCTCCCGGCTCCTTGACAACCTTGTAGCCTGTGTCGGTGCGTTCGACCGGCAACGGCTCGAGATACATCGGGATGCCTCGGGCCACGCACGAATCGATCGCCCCGGCACAAGCCGTGATCGTTTTCAAGACATCCGGGGACGTCGTGTCCAGCCGAAACATGGCCTTTGCGGCATCGATGCCGCTCTCGACGATCTGGTCCACGGTGTACGCAGTGAAGGTGTCATCCATTTCGAATGTGGCGCCCGCGAGCCCGCCACGGTTCATGGTCCCGACCATGATGCGACCATCCAGCATTGAGTCGATACCGCCGGCTACTAGAAGACTATCCAGGATCAGGAGGTCCTCGAGTATGTCGGGTGTTCCGAGTATGCCGTCGCAGTTTGGTGTGGTGAGAACACGGATCAGACGTCCCAGGTAGCTGTGTCGGTTCCCCATGCGCATGCTGTCCCCGGCTGCGGATGTGACCGCACGTGCGGGATGGTCGGCGGCGAGGATCACGACGTGACCGTCAGGTCGCACCCACCGATCCGGACGCTTCCGATTTCTCGCGTGCCTCCCGGCAGCACCTGGGTCGTTGATCCGGATGTCCGTGATCCGATCGTAGAGAGCGGTCGGGAAGAACTCTTCTATCCTGAACGGGTTACTGTCCATATCCCAGATTTCTCAAAGCGTGATCCTTCTTTCTCCAATTATGGATGACCTTTACGTGCAGGTCGAGAAACACGGGATGCTGCAGGAATTTCTCGATACGCTCACGTGCGTGTTTTCCGATGTCACGAAGTGTCCGGCCGCCCCTGCCGATTACGATCCCCTTCTGTGAATTTCGCTCCACGATAATGTTCGCTCCGATATAGATCTTCTTTCTGTCCTCATCGAATGTCTCCACCTGAATCGCAATGGCATAGGGCAGTTCCTGCCGGAGTCGGTTGAATATTTCCTCACGGATGAGCTCCTCGCAGAAGAATCGCTCGGGCTCTTCTGTGAGCACGTCTTCGGGGTAGAATCGAGGACCGAGGGGGAGGGTGGTTTCCAGCCGGTCCCTGAGTTCCATCACGCCTCGACCGGTCAATGCAGAAAGAGCCGTGGTGTGAGTGGTGGTGACGGCTTCATCGATTCGCCGGAGAGATTGGTCGGTCTGCTCTGGGCTGACCAGATCCGTCTTGTTGATTACGGCGACCAGGGGAACGGAGTGGCCACTCACTGACTGAACGACCTCTTTGTCGAAGGTTCTATCCATATCTGTCGCGTCGACCAAGCAGAG
>CAYYGZ010000019.1:0-6898 GCA_964471275.1 uncultured bacterium
ACCTGCATACTGAACACCAGTGCCGGCGCCGCCACAGCCTGATTCCGCACCGTCACCACTCGTGAGTGCAGCAGATTCATCGCATCCAGCGATATACCCGTAATCTCGTTCGGATGGTTGAAGTGCGTGTGCAGTACCACTTCCTTGTTCATCGATCGTCCACGATCCACGACACCGATAAAGGCTTCTCTCCAGGCCTCATCGGTCAACAGCTTCTGCGGCATGACGGACGGTCCCTTGGTGCCAAAACGCATCCTCCGGATGTGCTCGATCTCCAGAAGTGAGTCGCCAATATAGGTGATGTGCTCGGGTCGCAGATTGTAGGTGTCACCGCCGCTGATCACGACATCCTCCAGATTCGGTGTCACCCGGATGTACTCGAATGCCCGATCCCAGCGTTCGGTGTTGACGCTGAGATGTACCTTCTCGACCTCCTCGGTATCCAGGCCAACGGCATAGCTGCGGGTGCAGAAGCGGCAGTAGACCGGACACGTGTCCAGCGTCAGAAAGAGCGCGCGGTCGTGGTAGCGGTGTGTCAGCCCGGGAACGGCAGCATCTGCCTGTTCGTGCAGCGAGTCGAGATGCAGTTCGGGATGATCGGGCAGCGCTGATGAGCCAAGCGGCAGGAATTGCTTACGGATCGGATCCGTGTCAGGGTTACACCAGTCGATGAGAGAGACCAGATAGGGCGACAGACGTATACTCATGGGTGCGTGAGCGAGCCCTTCGCTCAGGTCATGGAAGAACCCCGGGCTGACGCGGTCACCCAGAACCGCCATCAGCTTGCCCACGGAGGTAACCGAGTTGCGCATCTGAAACGTATGCGTATGGAACGTCTCGGCCGTGACATCTGCGTAACCAGAGAGGACACGCCAGTATTCGTCTCGCCGAAACGATCGGTGATCTTCCGAGGCCTCTGTACACGGAGGCTCGCTCGCTACACCGGGGCCCTGCATACTCATGCATCCTCCTCGTCCGTGGTATCCCGTGTCAAAAGCTGACTGTCAAGATGAGACAACGTACCCTGAAGCGCCTCGCGATCTACGTGGTAAAACGCGTATCCGCCCCTGCGCTGGCATCGGATCAGCCCGACTGATCTGAGCACCTTCAGATGATGGGAAGCATTGGGCTGTGATACGCCAAGCTGATTGGCCAGGTCACAGACGCACATCTCGCAAGGCGTCTCACCACACGGCAGCATCCGCATCAACCTGAGCCGAATCGGGTCGGACAGGGCCTGCAGCACATCGGCCAGATTTTCGACGTCGCTCACATCATCCTCAGATGAAAGGATTATCATATCGATATATTTAGATACGTTGATCCAACTATGGGGAAAATTCGTATCGTGTCAACATCGTCATTCGCAAGTTTCCCTGAATCGCCTTGTTCCCCCGCCAGCCCCCCTATACCTTAAGGTCTCTTTCCCCGGCTCGAACCCATTCAGTTCACACCTACGGATACACATGATCCAGCGTGGCTTTCTCTTGATGTTCTTGTTTATCGGCGCCGTCGTCGCTTTTACCGTCGCCAAGATCGGCGCTCACGTCATCACTGACTGGCTCTGGTTCGAGAGCCTCGGATACGCGTCGGCCTATAAAACGATGGCCTTCGCCCGCTTTGGATCGTTTCTCGGCTTCGGTCTGGCGTTTCTGATCATCGGGGCCGCCAATGTCGCGGTTGCCCGTCACTTTGGCCAGCGGACACGCGAGATGCCGCTTGAAGTGCTCGTTGGTGACGCGCCCCCCGTCGGCCTGGTCAAGTTCCAGCGTCAGCGCATCGGCTGGGTGCTCGCACTCCTCGGGGCGGCCTGTGTGATGGGGATCGGTGGCACGCCCGCCTGGACGAGCATTCTCCGGTTCGCCAATTCGACTTCCTTCGATCTCACCGATCCGATCTTCAACAACGATGTCGGCTGGTATGTCTTCAAGTTCCCGCTCCTCAACTTCATTTACTTCTGGCTGCTGGGGGCCGTCTGTGTCACAGGTCTGCTGGTCCTGATCTCCTACTACAGAGACCAATCCATCCGGCACGAAGATGAACAGTGGCACGCGACGCCGTATGTACGCGCCCACTTCTCCGGACTCGGCGCGGGCTTCGCACTCATCCTCGGTTACGGCTACTGGCTGAAGATCTACGAAGTCTTGTATTCTTTCAGAAAACCGGCCTTCTTCGGGGCCGGCCACACGGACCTGACAGTACAGGTGCTCGCCTATCAGTTGATGATCCTCCTGTCCGTCGCGTTGTGCGGTCTGCTTCTGTATAACCTCCGCTACAAGGGGTGGCGCTACCCACGCAACGGCACGCTCGGCTACCTCGTCTCGATCGCCGTATTCAGCTGGATCGTACCGATGACGTATGAACAGCTTGTCGTAAAACCGAACGAGCTGAGCATCGAGTCACCCTACATCCGCCACACGATTGACTACACGCGGAAGGCATACGGGCTGGACAAGATCGAGGAAACGAACTTCCCTGCGGCAACGGGCCTGTCATCCGCAACCATCGGTCGAAACAGGGCGACACTGGCGAACATACCGCTATGGGACCGTCGGCCGCTGATGGATACATACAGCCAGCTGCAGGAAATCCGGTCCTACTACGAGTTCTCAGGTATCGACGTCGATCGATACTTGATTGACGGCCAGGTCAGACAGGTGATGCTGGCGGCACGCGAATTTTCTCACACACAGCTGGCACTGCAAAGCGAGACCTGGGTGAACCGCCACCTTGTCTACACACACGGTTACGGCATCTGTATGAGCCCGGCCAACCAGGCAGGACCTGATGGCCTGCCAACTTTCCTCATCAGGGACATCCCCCCAGTTTCACCCACCGAGATCCCGATAGAACAGCCGGAGGTCTACTACGGCGAGGATATGCGTGATTACGTCATCGTGAAGACGAAGGCGCCCGAATTCGATTTCCCGAAGGGCGACGAAAACGTCTACACGGACTATGAGGGCACGGGTGGTGTCGCATTGAGTTCTTTCTTTAGGAAGCTGTTGTTCGCGCTGCGATTCACCGACCCCTTCGTCCTGGTCACTGGCAACCTGACAGATCAGAGCCGCATCATCTTCGACCGGCACATCGGCACGCAAGCCAGCGAAGTCAACCCCAGACGATTCTCGAAGATTGCACCCTTTCTCAAATTCGATTCAGATCCCTACCTAGTCGTGTCTGATGGCCGACTCAAATGGATCCAGGATGCCTACACGGTCTCCAGCATGTTCCCCTACGCCGAACCATACGGCCGGCCGTATGTGCGAGAGCTAAACTACATTCGCAACTCGGTCAAAGCCGTGATGGACGCCTACGATGGGTCCGTGGATCTGTATGTGTGGGATGACCAGGATCCGATTATCCAGACCTACCAGGACATCTTTCCAGATCTTTTCAAACCGGGCTCGGAACTGCCCGAGACACTTCGTGCACACATCCGCTACCCGATGGATCTGTTTCGCACACAGTCAAGCCTCTACAATTCGTATCACATGACCTCGCCACAGGTCTTCTACAACCGTGAAGATGTGTGGGAGCCCGCGACCGAGATCTACGGTGTGTCGGAGCGCACACTCGAAGTTCGCCCGTATTACCTGGTCACAAGACTGCCCGATTCCGACCGTGAAGAATTCGTACTGATGCAACCGACCACACCGCGCGGGAAGGCGAACATGATCGCCTGGTTGATCGCGAGGAGCGACGGGTCGGACTACGGCCGTCTGATGGCCTACAAGATGCCGAAGGAGAAGCTGATCTACGGTCCGATGCTCGTCGAGCGTCGAATCGATCAGGACACGGACGTGTCGCGCGAGATCACCCTGTGGAGTCAACGGGGATCGGACGTCATCCGAGGCAACCTTCTGGTCATCCCAATCGAAGACTCGTTCATCTACGTTGAACCGCTCTACCTCAGGGCGACGCAGGCCGGGATGCCCGAGCTCAAGCGTGTAATCGTGGTTCGAGGCGAGAAGGTGGCAATGGCCGAGAACCTCGATCGCGCGCTCCAGGAGGCTTTTTCGGGAGCAGATCAGGGACGTGTGTCACATCCCGTGGCTGCCGGACAACCGGTTCCGGACGTATCGATCGAAACCTTGACCAGACGGGCGATGGCTTCCTATGAGGAGTCTCAGAAGCGACTGAAGGCGGGTGATTTCAAGGGATATGGCGAGTCGATCGAGAAGCTGGGCAAGACGCTCGAGGAGCTGAATACGAGGTCACTTGGCAACTGACTCCTCCCACTGGGCCGGTCTGCTGACCGAACAGCGGAATCCGCGTTCTGAGAACTTCGACGCCCTGTCGACGTTCGAGGCGGTACAGCTCATGAACGATGAGGACCACTCCGTCCCGATCGCCGTGGGCACGCAGATCGAGTCGATTTCCGCCGCAGTGGATCTCGTGGCCACCGCTCTGAGGAACGGCGGCCGGCTCCTCTACGTGGGTGCGGGTACAAGCGGACGACTCGGGGTGCTGGACGCCTCGGAATGCCCGCCGACTTTTGGGACAGACCCCAAGATGGTCCAGGGAATCATTGCTGGCGGTTTGGAAGCCCTGGTTCGTTCGCAGGAAGGTGTCGAAGATGACCAGCAGAATGGCGAAGAGGAGATACGGGCCCTGCACATCTGCGAGCACGACGTCGTGATGGGAATCGCAGCGAGTGGCGTGACGCCCTTTGTTCACGGTGCACTGGAGGCGGCACACGACGAGGGTGCGGGAACGATCTTCTTCACGTGCAACCCGGCATCCGCTGATCAGGTCAGCGTGGATGTCGTGATCGCGCCTCCGGTCGGCCCAGAACTGATCACGGGGTCAACCCGTCTGAAGTCGGGTACAGCGACGAAGCTCGTGTTGAACACGATCTCGACCGTCGCCATGGTCCAACTTGGGAAGGTCTACGGAAATCTGATGGTCGATGTCCAGCCGATGAGCGCCAAACTCCACGACCGCGCCCGGCGGATTCTTGGTGTGCTGACCGGACTGGGCGAGCAGGAAGCCGCTCTGGCGATCGCCAAGGCGGGAAATGACCTCAAAACCGCGATCGTACAGACAGAACGGGCCGTCTCAACAGAAACGGCCCGCGAACTCCTCGAGAAGCATCGTGGCGTCGTAAGAAACGCGCTCGAAGATCAGGATTGATTGTAGAAGGTCTTCACCAGAGTGTCCAGATGCTCCTTCGGCTTTTCCGCTGCATCCCTTGTGATCTCGAATGACGGCTTACCCAGAAGCTTCAGCCCGTGACCGTAGTCACCGAAGCGCTGTGCGCACAACTCGTCCACCGTCATGCCCGCTGCCTCAGCCTGCTCCGCTAGGTAGCTCAGCGCGCCGTTCTCAAACGAGAGGGTGATCCCGTATGCCTTTTCGAAGGATGCCCTGAACGTCGTTACCTGTTGATCACCCAGCAGTCGGGTCAAACAACCGACCGGGTCGTCGACGATGTCCCTGCTCACCGTCAATGCTTTGACCTCTCGCGACGGCAATACCTTTTCGAACTTGAGCAGGACACGCTCGGCAACACTGACCAGACTTCGCGCTCCGGTCTGCTCTTCGGCCGCGAGTTCTGCCATGCGTCGCAGGGCAGCATCCTCGAAGGACAGATCGATCCCGTAGGCCTGAAAATCACGCTTCTTCCCCACCGTAACTGAACAGTTCGGATTTTGCAGAATCGTGTAAAGATCGTCGACCTTTAGCGGATCCAGAACTGCGGTCACCGGAAGACGACCCACAAACTCAGACTCGAACCCGAACTCGATCAGATCCTCCGAGCGCAGCTGCCTCAAATACGCGGTACGTTCTGTATCCATCTCCTCGCTCGACGTCTTGAACCCGACACGCGTCTTGTTCAAACGTCGCTTGACCACATCTTCGAGTCCCGTGAACGCGCCGCTCACGATAAAGAGGATATTCCGCGTGCTGATCTTCTTCTTCTCCATCTTGCCGCTGCGCTGATACTGCATCATCGATTCCATCTGTGACGCCAGATCGTGCGGTGCCTTAAGATCGACCTCCGTCTCCTCCATCAGCTTCAGCAGATTCCGCTGCACCCCGGTCCGGGATACATCGGGACCGCCCTGCTGACCGGTCGATGACGCGATTTTGTCGATCTCGTCTATGTAGATGATCCCGTACTGTGCTTTCTTGATGCTTCCGTCGGCCTCACGGACAAGCTCCCGAACCAGATCCTCGACATCGCCGCCGACATAACCCGTTTCACTGAATTTGGTCGCGTCACCTTTAACAAAGGGCACACCGATCCGATCTGCGATCAGCTTGATCAGGTAGGTCTTTCCCACACCAGTCGGCCCGATCAGCATGATGTTGTTCTTTATGTTTCCGATGAACCCGTTCTTGAAATCCGGATCCTCACGATCCAGCTTCATCCGGTTGTAGTGTGTGCAGATCTTGGTTGCCAGAATCTCTTTGGCCTCGCTCTGCCTCACCACATATTCGTTCAGAAACGCCTCGAGCTCGATCGGTTTCAGATCAAACTCGATGTTCTCCTCGACGGGTGCATCGTCGGTCGGCGGCCCCATCGACATCCCCTCGGGCTGCGAGTCCGGGAAGACAACCTGGGCGCCATACTTGTTCTCGATGAACTCTTTCAGGTCCTTCTGAATATCGGCCGGGTTGACCGGCTTCTGCTCGGACATCACGAGCTCCCATTTTACAAGTGCGTTTTAGCGAACTTATAGTACTTTATTGAGCTGACGTCGGAAGAATATCCGAACATCCAATACTTGTCAAGCCAGCGCGTCCCAAAGAAATATACGGATGGAGAGTGGAAATGGAGACAAACCAGCTGCGTGAGATTATCCGCCGGATCCCTATCCTGCACGGATTCACTGACGACCAGATTGAGAAAGTTCTGGCGGCTTGCACGGAAGAGGAGTTCGATGAGGGT
>CAYYGZ010000019.1:6908-8780 GCA_964471275.1 uncultured bacterium
CGATGGAGATGAAGCCCTTGGTACCTACATCCTCCTCACCGGGCTCCTGCAAGTGCAAACACCGACCGGCGGCGAGATCGCGACGATCGGCGAAATGGGTGTTGTCGGAGAGATGGGTGCCCTGACGGGGCAGCCTCGAGCCGCGAGCGTCATTGCCCTGCGCAGCTCGAAGACGTTGTGTATCGGCAAGCAAGCCCTCTTCGCAATCATCGAGGCAGATAAGGACACGGGCTACAAGATCTACCAGAACGTGACGCATATACTCGCCGACCGACTCAGGGATAACAACATCCTGCTCGAGCAACAGTATCTCGTCCTCGATGATCTCGTCGGCGGAGGACGCGGCGGGGCGTGAACCTCAGCCACCTGACGCTCAGGCGTCTTGCTCGTGACCTGGAGACGCTTAGCGGAGCGAGGATTCAGGATGCATCGCTCGCCCAGCCAAACGAGCTCATCCTGGACATCGCCCGACCGGGAGACTCCCCCGTCACCCGGGTCCTCGTTTCGGGATCCCGAGCACAATCTCGCATCTGCATCACCCAGCGCGACTTCCCGGCCAGACCGGATCGACCTCCTTGGGTCGAACGTTACCTCCTGAAGGCCGTCGTCCGGTCCATCGGCCTGCAGCCCGACGATCGGGTCATCACGCTCGATCTCGATAAGCAGGATCGAGTCGGTAGCCGCTATCCATCACGCCTGATCATCGAAATGATGGGACGCGACAGCAATGCGGTCCTCATCGATGCTGACGGCAAGATCCAGGGCCTCCTGCGCAATCAGACGAGCGAACACCGCCGGCTCCATCCCGGAGCCGTCTTTTCACCTGCTCGCCCCCAGGATCGTCGACTGCCCGTAGACATCTCGTCCGAAGATTTTAAAGCATCCCTGGCATCGCTCAAAACCCCGCGTGATGCCCTGATGACGCTGTGTGCCGGGATGGATCGCTTCCTCGCCGAGGAACTCATCCACAGAGCCGCTGAAGCTGACGCTGATCTCCTGACGACAACAAGGTCCTTCTACAGAGACCCCCCATTTGGTGAAGTGCCCGGATGTGTTCTGAAGGCACCCGGCGTGAGTGTGGCTGCTGTGGCCTTCGGACCCCGCCATCTCGATCCCAATCTGTTCGTGGAAGCGGATACAATCAGCGAAGCCATCGAACGAACCTTCGCGGACAACCTCAAGGGGCTGGAGAAGCAGGGAGGCAAGAAAGCCCTGCGAAAGGTCCTGATACGTGCGATTCGAACGGCCAACACAAAACGCGACCGGATCTCGGAAGACCTCGACAGGGCTCGAAGGGCGGATGAGCTCGAACAGAAGGGCAGCCTGATCCTGTCGAATCCGCAGAGCATCGAGTCAGGATCCGCCTCGGTCGAACTGGAAGACTTGTTCAGCGAACAGAAGAGCCTTGTCCAGATCGATCTGAATCCGAAGCTGACAGCCTCTGAAAACGGCCAGGCGTATCTGAAAAAGGCGGCAAAGGCGAGAAAGTCGGAACCTGTGCTGGGGAGACGGCTCGGTCAGGCGGGAGAGCGCATTACCGAGCTGGAGAAGCTGCTCGAGGAATTCGATGGACTTCCCGACTCGGACGACGGTGAAAGGTTCAGGCAAACGCTCGAACAGAAGGGACTCATCCGGCCGCAGAGAAAGAAGCAGAAGCAAGACCGGAAGGGCCCGTCAGGGCTGCACCCGAGGAGATACAGGACATCGGATGGATGGGAAGTGTGGGTAGGCCGAACCGACGCGGAGAATGACCGGATAACCCGGTCGGCCCCGAGAAACGCAATCTGGTTCCACGCCCACGGCTGCCCCGGATCACATGTAGTCCTGAGACCCCGAGATCAGCGCGATCCCTCACCCGAGGCCCTCCACGAC
>CAYYGZ010000019.1:8790-23465 GCA_964471275.1 uncultured bacterium
TGGAGCAAAGCTCGCGGTTCCAAGACCGCCCCGGTCAACTACACGGAAGCGCGCTACGTGCAGAAGCCAAAGGGTGCGCCTCCCGGCTTGGTGACCATCCGTCACGAGAAGACGCTCTTCGTGCCCCCGCGTGAAATCGACAAGTGGGATGCATCGGAGTAACCAGAGCCAGGACTACAATCCCCGCAGAAGAATCACCCGCACTTCCTTCTCGGGACGCTGATTCCGCGTATTGTTCTCCAGCACATCTTTCAGGTCGAATTCGACTGCGAGCCGAGACCCGACCAGGATCCGTATCCCCAGATTCAGGTATCCTCTCCCCTTGCCCAGGGCCTCACCATCGTCGTCGTTGAAGGCGAAGAGATACTCGCCCAGGATCGCCACACCTCTGCCAAATTCGACGTCACTGCCGACAAATCCGGTCAGGGCGGCATCACCGTCAGAATCCTCCAGGCTACGATTCAGCCCAAAGTGTACGCCGCCTTGCCCCATCGGGTTTCTGTAGTTCCGGCTGAACACGGCGTAGATCCCAAGGGATTTCCGCTCGTATCGCTCGAGAGAATCATCGAAGCGTCCGTAGCCCTGGGATCGGAAGCCGATAGCGAAGGCGGGTCGGGTTGCCGTCTCGTTCAACACCCGAAGTCTTGCCGAGATGCCCGGATCCGGATTCCAGTCTGCCGGCAGATCGCCCAGCAGATTCTGCCCGCCGAAACTGGCGCTCAGTATTGCCCGGCTCCACAACCCGAGTTCGAACTCCGCAAGCACACTGTTCCCGCCGGCGAAACGAATGTCTGCCGCCAGCTGCTTCTGCGGCAGGACTCCGGCCGTCGGCACTTCGATCAACCAACGCGGCTCAAGTTGATCGGCACGCACGGTGCCGACACTCATCATCAGGCAGACCAGCAGCATGCAGGCCAGTCGACAGCCTGAAGAACGTCGGTAGCAGATCTCAGGCAACACAGGACATCCTCCCCCAGGACACCCGAAAGTGCCTGCTGTCTTCGCCTGCGTGCTCGATCTGAATCGATGTGTGATCGGTCGGCAGGAGGCTACCCGCCATATCCGCCCATTCGACCAGACAAACACCCGATCCGTAGAAATAGTCCTCGCTGCCCAGATCCAAAAGCTCCTCTTCGCCCATCAGACGATACAGATCAAAGTGATAGATCGGGATCATCTTGCCCACAGGATCCCGACCGGCGTACTCGTTGATGAGAATGAAGGTGGGGCTTGTAACCGGACCGTCGACACCAAGGGCGTGGCAAATGGCTTGCACCAGACACGTCTTCCCGCTGCCGAGGTCACCGACAAGGCCGATGACGGTACCCGGCGTCAATCGCCTGGCAAGCTGATGACCGAAAGCGCGTGTCTCATCGACTGAATGCGTGGTAAACTGCTCTTCCTTCACAGGGCCAGGCACTACTTCCCTTCCATCACGGCCACGGGCAGAATCATCTCCTCAAGCGAAATCCCGCCGTGCTGGAAGCTATTCGCATACTGACGCTGATACTCATTGAACTTGGTGGGATACACGAAGTAGAAATCCTCCTTCGCGAAGATGAAATTCGTACCAACGCCAACGGTCGGCAGACCGAAATGGTCCGGGTCCTTCAGATGTACGGAGGATTTCCGGTCGCTCCGTAGGCTCTTCCCGAATTTGTAGCGCAGGTTTGTGGACGTGTCCCGATTCCCGTAGGCAACCGTTGCGTGCGACCCGAGCACACAGCCGTGATCGGTCGTCAGAACCACGACCGAATCCGTCTGTGCGAGCTTTCGGAGCATCTCAAACAGGGAGGAATGTGCGAACCACGATCGAGTCAGCGAGCGAAAAGCGGACTCGTCCGGCGCCATTTCCTTCAGGATCTCCGATTCGGATCGACCGTGTGTGAGCATGTCGAGAAAGTTGTAGACGACGGACATCAGGGGGAAGGCACGATAGGAATGCACCTTCTTGACCATATGGTTCCCTTCGGCGATATCGAGCACTTTGACATAACGGGTCTCCATCCGCAATGTCGGATCGATTTCGGCCAGCTGCCTGTCCATCAATTGATGCTCGTGACGGTTCCGGCTCCCCTCGTCGTCCCGAGCGGTCTTCCACTCGTCCGGATACAGTTTCGCGATATCACACGGGAACAGACCGCTGAAAATCGCGTTCCTGGAGTAAGGCGTGGCCGTCGGCAGGATCGAGTAGTGATGTTGCATTCGGATGTTGAAGTGCTCGGCCAGAAGCGGTTGGATCGCCATCCAATGGTCGAGACGCATGCAGTCGACGACGACGAAGAACACCTGGCGTCCCTCCAGCAGCGGCGGGGCAACGAATTCTGACACGATGTCGACAGAAAGGAGCGGCGAGTCCTCCTCGTCCTGGATCCACCGCTGATAGTGCTGTTCGACAAACCGGCCGAACGCCTGGTTGCATGATCGTCTCAAATCGCGATGGATCTGGAGTAAACCAGGATCGTGAAACTGGTCGAGCTGGAGATCCCACTCCGAGCAGCGAACGTGGATATCGGTCCAATCCTGCCACGTAGTCGCCTGGTTGACCTGCTCGCGCAGCCGGTTGGATGCCGCCACATAATCCTGACCCATTCTGTCCTTCAGAATCTGACGCGCGTCCAGCAGCTTCTTGCAGGCCATCAGAATCTGGCTCGGGTTCACTGGCTTGGTCAGGTAATCGTCAATCCGGTGGCCGAGCGCCTGCTCCATCACGCGTTCCTCTTCATTCTTCGTGATCATAATCACGGGAATATGGGGATTTATATCCTTGATCGCCTGGAGTGTCGTCAATCCGTCCTTACCGGGCATCATCTCATCAAGCAAGACCACATCGGGTGCCTGTTTCTTGACTTCCGTAATCGCGTCGTCACCGTTCGTCACTGGCGACACGTTGTAACCGCGATCCTTCAAGAAGATCATGTGTGGTCGCAACAACTCAATCTCGTCGTCCGCCCACAGAACCTGCTTTTGGTCCATCTCTGTCTCTACAGTTGACATCCTCTGGCCTCAATCTCGTTTGAACGGCCTGCTCTTCTGGAACGCTCTTGCTCTACCTGATCGGCAGTGAAATCTGGAACGATGTCCCCTCATCCGGCACACTATCTACGACCTCTATCTTGCCTTTATGGTATTCCTCCACAATCCGCTTCACAAACGACAACCCCAGTCCCCACCCTCGTTTCTTCGTGCTGTATCCGGGTAAGAAGACCTGCTTCACTGCGTGCGGAAGGATGCCCTTCCCGTTGTCCTTGATCAGCACATCCACCCACTGTCCCTCCTCGCGGACCTTGGTCGACACCTGAATCTTGCCGCCGGGCCGGCCTTCCAACGCATCCGCAGCGTTCTTGAACAGATTTTCGAAGGCCCACCCGAGAAGTTCCCTGTTCATGGGAAGCGGCGGCAACGCACCCGGAGCATAGTCCAGATTCACATCGCTGGGCAGTCTGTTCCGCAGATAGTTGGCCGTATCTCCGATCACATCACCCAGGCTTCCGACCCTGAGCTCAGGGGTCGATCCGATCTGGCTGAATCGTGACGCGATCTTTGTCAGGCGGCTGGTATCGTTCTCCATCTCACGCACGATCTGGGTGAGGCGTGCTTCCAATTCGTCAGGCTTGGAATCGGACACGCGTTCGATCTCGCCCTTCAGCAACTCGTTCCATCCGGACAAGGAAGACAGGGGTGTACCCAGTTGATGCGCCGTCTCTCTAGCCATACCTACCCAGATCGAGCGCTGTTCACTGTTCTTGATGTGGCGGAATCCGCCGTAGCCAATCCCCACAAACAGTACGGTGACCATCAGGGCGACAAGAGGCAACCACGAAAGCCGGTCCAACAGGACGGAGTCACCGTAGTGAAGCACCAGGTCACCGATATAGGGCATCTCCATCGGCAACGGCTGATTTCCGAGGTCGAGCGCTTTCACAACCTCACGGACAGACTGGAGCGTCTCCGGGGTGTGCTCTTCGGGAGAGAGGCCGACGTTCTTCCACACCTGCGGATTCCCCTCGCCGTCGGTGATCACAACCGGAAAATCGCTCTGCTGTATCGTCTTGAAGATGATTTGAATATCACTGTCTGACTCTGCGACGATGACCGTGTCGAGCATCGCAAGCTTGTAGGAGAATGCATACAGCTCAATCATGTGCCGTGCCATCTGGCGAGCCGGCCGAACCACAAAAATCTGCGTGTAGATCAGAAAGGCGAGGATGAGGATCGATGCAGACAGGAAGAAGTAAGCGCCAAACCGTTGACTGTTCGACACCACGACCCTGCGTATCCCACCCCAGCTTCGCGACCATCTCGAGTCAACGACGGGCCCTCGGACACGTGGTCCACCAATGCTGTCTGTTATCGCCATGTCCACCACATGTTCACAGGACTCATCATCGCAGGTTACACCCCCATGTCCACAGAAAGTTGCGATCGGCTCACACGGACGCCGATGGGGTCTCCGATTCCATCGCGTCCACATCCCCCTCGACTGCGGAGGTCACGAGGATCGCCGCACCGATCGCAACGGCGAACCAGAGCGTACACGCTCGGATGACAAAAGTCGATGCAGCCGCATCGATGACCGAGACCCCCTGCAGGACCAACAGTCCCGTCACGCTCCCTTCAGTCGTCCCAATACCGCCCGGGAGCAGGGTCACAGCGCCGAAGATCGTCGCAAACGCGTAGATGAAAGTAGCCGTCGCCACCACCACGTCTATACCGAGCCCTTTGAGCACATAGTAGAAGCCGATACACACTCCGCCAACCACGCAACAACACCGATGGTGAGCCCTTTCAGCAATAGCCCTGGGGCAAGTAGACGCTTTGCGTTCGTGTAGGCATCGCGGGCAGGGCCCACCACTCGATGCAATCCCGGCACGCTCCCGACCAGACCCAGCAGATAGGGAACGGCACCCGGCACAAAGATCAGCAGGAACAGGCTTGCCGTGACCCCCGCTGCGATCCCGAGCGTCCATCCGCCCTGTTCGATCGAGTAGATACCCGCAGCACTCAGAATTAGCAGGGCGACGAAGTCGGTCAGCCGTTCGGCGAATACAGCAGAAATACCGAGACCGATCGGCGCTCCCACCGATTTCCTCACCGTGTAGGCCTTGACTAGCTCTCCTGCCTTTCCGGGCGTTACCGATAAAGCCAACCCGGACAAGAAGATGCGAAAGCTATCGATCGTCGGTATCAAAACATCAAGATGTCTGAGGTAGAGATGCCATCGCAGGAACCTTGCAAAGTAATTGACCGCTGCCAGCACAAGCGCGACCAGCCCGGCCACCCAGTCGAATCAGCCGAAAGCTTCAAACAACAGGCCTGCGTCCAGATAGATGCCGAAGCCCAGGAATACAGCCGCCCCGAGACCTACAGAAAGGTATAGCTTCTTGAGCACAGACCCCAATCGACCGTCCGGATCGTTTGACCCCGCAGCATAGTTGCCGAGGTCCCTGCGGCACGCGCAGCAAGCCGCACGATGAGCATTCTCGCCCGGCTCGTCATGAGACACGGGCATTCTGGATCTTACGAACACTGCAGCAGACTGACGATGGGAAAAACCTTGCAGGCAACACCACAATCATCGCCAGACCGAGGATTTGGGAACCGGACAGGTGTCGGTTTGACTATATTCTGTGAGATTGTCTGGACCCCACTTCTCACGGAAGACGCGCGTGAACGCACTCGACATCGCATTGGTTGTTCTGCTCGGCTGGTCGACCTACCGAGGTTGGCAGACGGGTCTGCTCCGATCGCTCCTTGGGCTCGCAGGTCTCGTATTCGGCTATATCCTGGCACTTGCTTACGGTCAGCACCTCGGTCTGGCCCTTATGGGCGACAATTCGACGCTCTGTGGTATCCTCGGCATCGTTGTTGTGTTCTTCGGAACCATCCTTGTCGTCCATTTTGTGGCGCGATTCGTGAAGGCCTTCCTGCACGCCACGCCGCTCGGCGCATTCGATGCGGCCGGCGGCGGGTTACTCGGCTTGGCGCAGGGGGTGCTTGCCTTCGGGCTGCTCCTCGTGCTTGCCTACAGCTACCCGATCCACAGCAAGATCCCCGAACAGATCGAAGGCTCTCGTCTGGCACGTCCGATTCAGTCGGGAGCCCTGGCTCTTGTCGACGCTATCAAGGTCATTCTGCCGAGTGTCAAAGAGGCCCTGGAAGATCTCGACATCAGAGGCCCTGATGACACGCCACCTGTTGTCGAAACCCTGAAGACGGGTGCCGATGCAGCCCGGCAGAAACTCGAATCCGTTGTCAAGGAGTCGAAGAAGCGCCTGGAAGATGCGACAAAATGAACCTGAGTGCCGCCACGATCCAGACGCTGGAGTTCGACAAGCTGCGCGAAAGCATCGCTCTTCGGGCCGGCTCTACGCTCGGCAAGGAGGAGATTCTCGCCATGCTTCCGTCGGCGGATCGAGAGACCATCAGAGTGCGGATGGCACCCGTCGTCGAGACTGTGAACGTGATCGCCTTCGACGATCCGGTATCGCTAAGCCGTGTACCGGACATCCGATCCCCGCTTGGGGCGTGCCGGACTCCCTGCGCCATGCTCAACGTGCCGGAACTGCTCCAGATCGGCGAAGTTCTTTGCGGCGCCAGACGTCTGCGGGACTACGTGACCAAGCGCCGTAAAAAATATCCGGCCCTTTCCGAACTCATCGTCACCCTCACCCCGTGCCCTAACCTCGAAGAAGCGATCTCGAACGCACTCGACCCGGGAACGGAGACCGTTCGAGACTCTGCGAGCTCCGAACTCCGACGCATCAGACGATCCATTGAGCAGCTTCGAGGAAGCATTCGCGAAAAAGTCGCGTCGCTTGCGGGGAACCTGCCGGACAGCGTCGTACAGGATCGGCTGGTCGCCCTGCGGAATGGCCGACACGTGATACCCGTGAGGGAGAGCCAGAAAGAGTCTGTTCAGGGCATCATCCACGACCAATCTGCGAGCGGACAGACCCTGTTCATCGAGCCAATGGTCTCCGTCGAACAGGGAAACCGGCTTCGCCAACTCGAACACGAGGAGAAGCAGGAGGTCGATCGGATTCTGCAGCTTCTGACGAAATACGTCGCGGACGGGCACGACGAGATCCAGCAGAACCTGCGGACCCTTGCACAGTTCGATGCCATATATGCAAAGGCAATTTACTGCCGCGAACTGGACTGTACAGAGCCGCTCTTCAATGACCGGGGCCATTTCGAGCTTCGGGGAGCGCGTCACCCGCTTCTGGAAACTTTTTTGCGGGCGGCGGAGCGGGCCGAGGAGCTTGTCCCGCTCGAACTCTCTCTGGGCGGCGATGACTTCTGGACCCTCGTCCTGACCGGTCCGAATGCGGGAGGCAAGACCGTCGCGTTGAAAACGGTCGGTCTCCTATCGCTCATGGCACAGAGCGGATTACCCGTTGCCGCGAGAGAAAACTCGGAATTTCCGATTCTGTCTGGTGTATTCGCGGATATCGGCGACAAACAGTCGATCGAGAACGATCTCAGCACCTTTTCCTCCCACGCAACCAACCTCGGCGCCATCTGCGATCAGGCCGACAACACATCGCTCGTTCTGCTCGACGAAATCGGATCCAGCACCGATCCCGATCAGGGATCCGCTCTCGCTATGTCGATGCTTTGCCTCCTGACCGACCGTGGAACCCGCACAATCGCCACGACCCACCACGGTGCTTTGAAGGCATTTGCCCACAGCACGACGGGAATCGAGAATGGCTCGATGGCCTTCGACGCCGAATCCCTGGAGCCGACATTCCAGCTGAGACAAAAGGTGCCGGGCAGCAGCTATGCCTTCGAGATCGCCAGGCGATTCGGCGTGCCCGGTGACGTCGTCGACAGGGCCGTTGGTATCGCGGGTTCGGATGTCGGGCGTATAGAATCGCTAATTCAGGATCTCGACGAAACATACCGATCATACCGTGAACATGCGGAGAAGATCGTGATTGAACGAGAGGAAACGGAGGCTCAGAGGCTGACGTATCAGAAGCGGCTTGCCGAAGTCGAGGATCGAGAACGGAATCTCAAACGCTCAGCCGAGGAAGAAGCGAAACGTATCCTGGATGGAGCGAATGCGCTGATCGAAAGAACAGTACAGGACATCCGTCAAGGGAACGCAGACAAGGTTTCGATTCGCTCTGCACACAAAGGCATCGAGGCGGCGAGGGCAGATCTCAGGAAGTCACTCGAGGTGTCGGATGTTGGACCGGTTGTCGGGATCAGCGCGGGCGACAAGGTCTTCGTCAACAAACTGGGGAAAGAAGGTACGGTCATCAACGATCCGGGTAACTCGGGTCGATTACTCGTGGAAGTCGGGACCTTCCGTGTCGAAGTTGCGCCCAGAGAGGTAGAGATCCGTCAGAAAGTCGAAACGAGTACACCGCAAACTCCTCCGAAAGTAATGGTCGACCGAGATGAGTCCATCTCGATGGAGGTGGATCTGAGAGGGCTGACCTTCGATGAAGCATCTGATATCGTCGACAAGTATCTGGACGATCTGAGCACGGGCGGTATGGAACGAGCGACCATTATCCACGGCAAGGGAACCGGCGTGCTTCGGCAGAAGATCGGTGATTTCCTGAAGAAGCATCCTCTGGTCCGTCGCCAACGTCTCGGTGGACCCGGCGAAGGAGGTGCGGGAGTAACGGTCGTCGAATTGGAACCCGGTAAGTAGCGTGTCGCCTCAGTGCAATAGGAGACCAGGGCTAGCCCTCACCCGTCTTGCTTGTGCAAACCGCCCTCTCCCGTTCATGGGAGAGGGATAGATTCAAAGCACGATATTCATGATTATGGACAAACTCACAGCACGGCACTACTGCAACTCGACGACCGCCTACTCGCGATACGTAACGCGCGCAGTGGACGTTGGAGGCGTGCCGCTCGGCGGCGGCAATCCGATTCGTGTCCAGTCCATGACAACGACAGACACGATGGACACGGAGGGAACGGTTCAGCAGTCTATCCGGATGATCGAGGCGGGATGTGAGTATGTGCGAATAACGGCCCCCAGTCAGAACGAAGCACGCAACCTCGAGCGCATTAAGGACGAACTCCGTAAGCGCGGTCACACCACCCCGCTCGTCGCCGACATCCATTTCACACCGAATGCGGCCGAAATCGCTGCTCAAATCGTCGAGAAAGTACGCATCAACCCCGGCAACTACGCGGATCGGAAGAAGTTTGACGTGTTCGAGTATACGGATGAGGAATACGCGCAGGAACTGGAACGCATCCGTGAGAAGTTTCTCCCGCTAGTCGAGATCTGCAAGGAACACGGCACGGCGATGCGGATCGGGACGAATCACGGGTCCCTCTCCGACCGGATTATGAACCGATTTGGAGACACCCCGGCTGGGATGGTCGAATCCGCTCTCGAGTTCGCCCGTATCTGCGGCGCCGCTGACTACCACGACATCGTCTTTTCCATGAAGGCAAGCAACCCGCAGGTCGTCATCCAGGCCTACCGACTCCTGGTCAATCGGATGGAACACGAGGGGATGAATTATCCACTTCACCTCGGGGTCACAGAGGCGGGTGACGGTGAGGATGGACGGATCAAATCGGCTGTCGGGATCGGGGCACTGCTCGAGGATGGACTGGGTGACACGATCCGCGTATCCCTGACCGAGGATCCGGAAGCGGAGATACCAGTCTGCGTCAGCCTGGTGAATCGATACACTACCCGCCCGGGGCACCGGCCAATCCCGGAGGCTGAAAGCTGGCCGATCGATCCGTTTGCGCATCATAGACGGCAGACACGGGCTGTCGAACGCATTGGCGGTGATCAGGCCCCGGTCGTCGTTCTGTCTGCGCCGAAAGGTGCCCTGTCAGACGCCGCATCACTCACAGCGATCGGCTACAACTATGACGGGGAACTCGACAAATGGAGCATCGGGGATCAGGCTGCCGATTTCATCCACTCGGGCGTCGCGGACCTCGACTACTCGACGCCGGGAACCCTCTGCCGGATCATAGACGCTTCTGCGTGGAAGGGGCGCGACCAGACCTATCCGTTATTCAGCCTGTCCAAGTATATCTCGTCTTCAGACCGATCCAGCATAGTCAACTTTGTCGACATCCAGCTGTCCGACATCCTCTCCTCTTCTGCAGCCCCCCTCCTCGAGGACACGACGTGCGTCCTCGTCATCTCAACAGACAACAGTCACGCGATGGCTGAGCTACGCCGTGCGGCCATCGAACTTGTCAATCATGACGTTACGAACCCGATCGTCTTTCGACGCCGCTTCGATCAGGGATCCCTGGACGAGGTCATGCTCTTTTCGGCTACCGACCTCGGTGGCCTTATCAACGAAGGTTTCGGTGACGGGATCTGGCTGGACGCTCCCGCGTTGGACTCAGAGACCGTCAACCGGATCGCCTTTGGGATCCTCCAGGCCACACGTACACGGATCTCCAAGACCGAATATATCTCCTGCCCCTCCTGCGGACGCACCCTGTTCGACCTCCAGGAGACAACCGCCCAGGTCCGGGCTCGAACCAGCCATCTCAAAGGTGTCAAAGTCGGCATCATGGGCTGCATCGTGAACGGACCAGGAGAAATGGCGGACGCCGACTACGGCTACGTCGGAAGCGGTTCCGGAATGATCACACTCTATCGAGGCCAAGAAGTCGTCAAACCGAACATCCCAGCAGAGAACGCCCTCGACGAACTGATCGACCTGATCCGCAGCGACGACAACTGGATCGATCCCGAATAGCACCCGACCACTAGACGCTGACCGGCATTATCCCTCTCCCGCCGACGGAAGAGGGCGGTCCACGCTTGCGCGGAGCGGATGAGGGCTGCCTTCCGCGGCGCAGAACCTGCACAGGCCTCGACTCATCTGCAAGCAGGCGAAGTCCACCAGTTCATTCCTGAGCGCATTGACCCAAGAACCATACAGGCAAGAGCCCTCTCACATTCCCGTTTGGAACATTCCATCTTGTCGAATCTCCTCCTGATCATTAGCTTTCAGGCGTAGCTCCTCTCCCCAGAAGTTGTCTGTACCCCCATCTCCTAGTTCTACCCGGCTCCCCGGGGGATAGGTTTCATGCCTCGCATCCCTGAAGAAGCGATCGATCGCATCCGCGAATCGGTCGACATCGTCGAAGTCGTGTCGGAATACGCCCAGTTGACGGCCCGTGGCCGCAACCACGTTGGTCTATGCCCGTTCCACGACGATCACGACCCATCCTTCAACGTTTCACAGGAAAAGCAGATCTACAAGTGCTTCGTCTGCGGCGCCGGCGGCAACGTCTACACGTTTGTCCGGGAGATCGAGGGAATCAGCTTCGTCGAGGCAGTTCGCAAGGTCGCTGAGATTGGCGGGATGCCGGTTCCCGAACCCGATAAACGTATGCAGGCAAAGGAAGAGGCCTTCGACCCGCTGTACCAGTCTATGGATCTGGCTCGGAAATACTTCAACCATCTACTGACGGCGAAACCGGAGGGCCGGCAGGCACTGGACTACCTGTACGGGCGAGGTGTCGATGACGCCACGATCGAAGCCTTCTCATTGGGCTACGCACCGAATGCCTGGGATCACCTCCTGCGTGTCGCAACCTCGTCGAAACGAAAGGGCGGCGGCTTCAGCCCGCAGGTCCTCGAGAAATCCGGGCTCGTTCTCGCACGCAACAACGGCAACGGATTCTACGATCGATTCCGGCACCGTGTCGTCTTCCCGATTCGCGCGCACACAGGACGCGTCGTCGCCTTCAGTGCACGCGCGCTCGATCCGAACGAACAGGCCAAGTACATCAACTCGCCCGAGTCCCCGATCTACCACAAGAGCTCGATCTTGCACGGCCTATACGAAGGGCGTGACACGCTGCGCAAGCAGAAATGCGCACTGATCGTCGAAGGCCAGATGGATCACCTTTCGCTCTTCCAGTTCGGAATCGAAAACGTTGTAGCCACTTCGGGGACCGCGCTCACGATCCAGCAAGCCAAACTGCTGCGTCGATACGCCGAGCACGCCGTCCTCGTATTCGACGGCGACAAGGCCGGGATGTCAGCGGCCGTGCGCGGAATCGCCCCGCTCATCGAGTGCGGAATCGACGTGCGAGTTGTCTCGCTGCCCGATGGTCTGGACCCGGATACATTCATTCGAGAGCACGGCAAGGAAGCCCTCCTCGGTGTCGTCGAGGACAGCGTCCCACTCGTGGATTTCCTCGTCACCTGGGTCGGTACTCTCGAGGATCTCACAACCTCGGATGGAAAGGCTCGCGCCACGCACCACATCGCTGACCTGATCCGCAGAGTGTCGGACGCGACGCTGAGACAGTTCCTGATACGCGATGCCGCCGAACGGATAGGAATCGAAGAGGGAGTGATCATCCAGTCGGTACAGGATGCACAGAAGTCCCCCCGCCCCCAGCGCCGTGAAGCGCTGCGTGAAACAACGGTGAACGTGACCGAGCAGTTTGACCCGCGCCCCAGACAGGAGCGCGAGCTCCTCATCCAGATGATGTCTGATAACGAGACGGCAGACCTAGCCCTGACCCAGATTCAGCCGGAGGACTTCACAAACAGCATCTACCGGCAGATCGCACAGATCGTCGCATCACAGCGAAACAATGGCTGGGGCAGTTCCGTCGCACATATTGTCGATTGTCTGACAGACGAGGGGCTGGCTCGCATCGTCAGCTCACTATCATTGGAAACAGGAATCAGTAATCCGGATCAGGTCGAGATACCCGTTGAGGACTACATCAATGCCTTCCATCTGCGTCGGGTTGACCGGCAGATTGAGGAACTGACGCTTCAGATGCGTAACGCGCCTCCGGATCAGCAAGCTACTCTGATGCAGATCCACAAACAGCTCACCCTGGATCGCAAGGCGATCAAGGAGGGTGGGGCCTACATCGGCGACACGGCAGTCACTTCAATCGGTGAAGCGGCGTCGCAAATCGTCGATCGCGAACAAGGCATACCCTAGGGGACTCTCTATGGTGAAGCACACCTGTATGTCGCCACGCCCGATCCGGTGATGCATAGGCGGACTGCCACCGATCTTTGAAAATCGCTGTCGGCAGAAACAGGAAATGAGTACATTATCACTCGTCTCTTCAGGGCCCATAGCTCAGTTGGTTAGAGCATCCGACTCATAATCGGCAGGTCGTAGGTTCGAGTCCTACTGGGCCCACTACCAACTTACTGTTCCTAAGCCGCTTCCAGAGCCGCCCAACCGGGCGGCTCCTTGCGTTTGGGGTCCAGTCAGCCCTGGCACTTGCGAGGGTGCCAGGATAGCGCAGGAGCTGCCGGTGTGACCACCGATCCCTGAACCCAGATTGAACCGGACCTACCCAGGCGGCGCTATCTGAAAACCAGTCTCTGCTGGTTGCCAAAAGGTCTCTTCACAATCCCGGAGAATCCTCCACGCCCGCGCTACTGGGCCCCGCTCGTGTTGACACCACCCCACTCAGCGATGACAGTATATCGGTAGAACCTGGTCTTGAGCTCCCAGGGCGCTCCGTAGCCAGGGGATCCGGCATTGGGCGGGAAGGTCGTATGCGTCACGTCACGATTCTATTTTTTATCTTCGCTGGCATCAGAGGCGCGAAACCTGGCGTCCACGCCGACACACTTCTCGGAAAGGATCAGAATGGTGCAGCTGTCGAACGGATCCGGGCATACGCCGGCCCGGACTCCGCCGATCTCTATGTATATGCCTCGTCAGAGGGTAAGGCCCTCATTCTGAAATCCTTCTGAGCGAACCGGAATCCCCTCATCTACCGTTACTACTATGGACTACAATTTGGGGCCCGGCAATACAGCATCTCTCACGCCTGGCTCAACGGCCACGATCTGGTAGCGTTCCCATTCGTCACGTGGTCCCCGACGGCTGATTCGGCAGTAATAGCGGAGGCCTGCAGGATCGTGAGCGGATGGGTTGGTGCGCGGCCCACAGACGCCATCGCGCGACGCGCCCTCGGATACCTCAGACTCGAACAAGGCCGGTGTGATGAGGCCGCTCACCACTTCGACAGAGCCATCAAGTTGTTCGATCGCGATCCGTAAAGGTGAAAGTGAGTCAAACGCATCACAGAGCTCAGCCTGCTTGGGCTCTGGCCTGTCCGGCTTCTCTCAGATACCGAATTCTCTGCCGCACCACGCCCCTACGTAACCACCAAATCATCAGATACGTCCCTTGGGAACGGGGCCCAGACGGGCTTTTTTGTTGACACCACCACGTCCATTAGATATTTTACTGAATCTTGAAACGAATCTGGACTGAATTGATACCATCACCGTACTGAAGCAATGCGCGAAATCGTGAACATCTTCTTCTATTTATTCCAGACACCTAACCTCGTTGTCGCGACGGTTCGGGGAGAAGTACGCGTTGCCCCTCCCGCTTCTGTGTTTTTGAGCACTCCTGTAGTAGCTTCGCTCATTATTGCGAGCCTTCTGGCCGTTCTTCTGGCCCTGCTCTAGGCTCAATTCCGACGATCCACACCTTTAGTCGCAATGAATTGAGCCTCTGGACAACCCAAAGGTAGCTCTTGTGATGTACGCCTCTTAAGGAATCGAATATGTTGAAACGACATACCATATCTGCCCTGGTCGAGAACCATTTCGGCGTTCTCTGCCGTATTGCCGGCTTATTTTCAAGTCGCGGCTTTAACATCGACAGCCTCTCGGTCGGGGAAACGGAAGATCCGAATATCTCTCGCAT
>CAYYGZ010000019.1:23475-32450 GCA_964471275.1 uncultured bacterium
GTGAAGGGAGACGACCGGATACTCGAGCAGGTAGTCAAGCAACTGAATCGCCTGATCGACGTCATCAGGGTCATCGACATCACGCACGGCGCATTCGTTGAGCGTGAACTCGCGCTGATCAAGGTGAAATCCGACACCACCACACGGTCGGAGATCATCCAGATCTCCGAGGTCTTCAGGGCCAACATCGTCGACGTCAGCACGCATTCCCTGACGATCGAAGCCACAGGCAGAGTCGACAAGATCAGCGCTATCATTGCGATGCTAGCTCAATATGGAATTACGGAAATGGCGAGGACGGGTAATGTGGCCCTCCTCCGGGACTCACAGCCCAAGCCCATAGACGCCGAATAGCACCCTACCAGGAGGAACGACGTGATGGAGATGTACTACGACAAGGACGCGGATCTTGGCCTGTTGACCGACAAGACCGTTGCCGTGATCGGCTACGGCAGCCAGGGACACGCTCACGCACTCAACCTGCACGACAGCGGCGTCAAGGTAGTTGTCGGTTTGCGCGAAGGCAGCGCCTCACGCAAGGAAGCAGCCGATGAGGGGCTCGAGGTGACGAGCGTCGAGGATGCGGCCGCCCAGGGCGATGTGATCATGATCCTCGTCCCCGACGAGCACCAGCGCGTCGTCTACAACGAACAGATCAAGCCAGGACTTAAGGCCGGAAACGCGCTTGCCTTCGCACATGGCTTCAACATCCACTATGGCCAGGTCGTCCCTCCAGCGGACGTGGACGTCTTCATGATCGCTCCCAAGGGCCCGGGTCACCTCGTTCGACGAGTATTCTCGAAGGGTGGCGGCGTCCCCTGCCTGATCGCCGTCCACCAGGACGCGACCGGTAAAGCCAAGGATATCGGTCTGGCCTACGGTAAGGGTGTCGGCGGCGGGCGGGCCGGGATCATTGAGACGACGTTCCGTGAGGAGACCGAGACAGACCTCTTTGGCGAGCAGTCGGTACTTTGTGGCGGATTGACCGAGCTGATCCGGGCCGGATTCGACACGCTCGTAGACGCAGGCTACCAGCCGGAAATCGCCTACTTCGAGTGTCTGCACGAGGTCAAGCTGATCGTCGACCTCATCTACGAGGGCGGAATCGCAAACATGCGATCCTCCATCTCTGACACGGCGGAATATGGGGACCTGACCCGCGGTCGTCGTATCATCACAGACGAGACGCGCGAAGAAATGAAGCGCATCCTCGACGACATCCAGACGGGCCAGTTCCCGAGGGAATGGCTGGTCGAGAACCAGGTCGGCCGACCTCTCTACAACGCGCGAAAGCGTCAGGATTCCGAGCACAGAATCGAACAGGTTGGCGCAAAACTTCGGGGCATGATGTCCTGGCTCGGCGACGACCAGTAGACCCTGAAAGGCACGAAAGGAGGTGATGCAGAGTGGATCTTGACCTTGGAGACCAAGACCTTCAAGCTGAAGACAACATCGAATTAGAACTTAGCGAGCAGATGGAGTGCCTTGCCGGACAGATCCATCTGCACGACCCCGAATCCGACGTACAAGGAGTGCTGTGATGCCAGAGGGATCCGACGTAGATCGCGTATTCATTTTCGACACCACGCTGAGGGACGCAGAGCAGACACCTGGTTGCTCCCTCACACCTCGAGAGAAGCTGGAAGTCGCGCAGCAATTGGCTCGACTGAACGTTGACGTCATCGAGGCCGGCTTCCCCGTCTCTTCGGACGAAGATTTCGAAGCCGTTCGCCGTATCGCCCAGGAAGTCGAGGGACCTAGCATTTGCGGACTCTCTCGAGCTGTGAACCTGGATATCGACAGAGCGGGCGAGGCACTAAAGGGTGCGCCAAACACACGCCTTCACACATTCGTAGGCACATCTCCCCAGCACATCGCGATGCTGCGGAAGGCCAAGGGGAACGACGATGTGCTGAAGATGGCCGTCGACGCTGTCGAGCGCGCACGCGGCCACTGCGAGGATGTCGAGTTCTCGGCGATGGATGCAGCTCGAACCGAACGGCAGTTCCTGTATGATATTGTGGAAGCGACGATTGCGGCTGGCGCCCGAACCATCAACATCCCGGATACTGTTGGTTACGCCATACCAGCAGAATTCGCACAGCTGATCTCTGACCTCCTGGCAAACGTACCCAACGTGGGCGAGGCAATCATCAGCGTTCACTGTCACAATGACCTGGGCATGGCGGTCACCAACACCCTATCCGCGATCAAGAACGGCGCACGCCAGGCGGAATGCACGGTTAACGGACTGGGTGAGCGTGCGGGGAATGCCGCGCTGGAAGAGATTGTGATGGCGGTGAAGACCCGCGGTGACTACTTCGGCGTCGAAACATGCATCGAAGCCCGTGAGCTCATTCAGACAAGCCGTCTAGTCTCCCGTTTGATGAATGTATCCGTCCCACCAAACAAGGCTATCGTGGGTGCAAACGCCTTTGCCCACAGTTCCGGTATCCACCAGGATGGCGTGCTGAAGAACCGCGATACGTTCGAAATCATGGCTCCGGAAGACGTGGGGCTGGAACAGACGCAGATCGTGCTGACGGCCCGTTCGGGACGACACGCCCTCAAACATCGCCTGGAGATTCTAGGCTACAGTCTGTCGGACAAGGACCTCAACAAAGCCTATGACCGATTCATAGCTGTCGCGGATAAGAAGAAGGAAGTCTTCGACGAGGACCTGGCTGCGATCGTCAGCGATGAGTTGACAGACATACCGGAAAAGTACGGTCTCGACTATCTGCACACCGTGAGCGGAACAGGAACGGTTCCGACCGCGACTGTCAGGCTGACGGTCGACGGCGAGGAATCTCAGGAATCGGCCTGGGGAGATGGACCTGTGGATGCTTCCTACAAGGCGGTCAAGAAAGCGGCGAGCACGCAGGCTCGCGTGGAGCAATATGCCATCCGGGCCATAACGAGTGGCGCGGAAGCTCTTGGCGAAGTTACGGTGCGCTTGAGCGACGAGGGTCTCGTCGCGACTGGCCGTGCGGTCTCCACCGACGTCATCGAAGCGAGCGTTAAGGCCTATCTCGACGGCCTGAATCGCCTGGCTGTCCAAGTGGGAATCGAGAAGCAGCGAGCAGAGGCCGTTTAGAGCGAACCAGCCGTGGGTTGGTGAAGTGCCAACTCCATCTCTCTGACCCCGCCGGGGTAGGGAGACACCATCGAGGCACCCGCACACACAGATCGCCATCAGCTGTCGCTCAGTGTGATGGCGATTCGTTCGCCACCCGAAGTTCAGTAGACACATTCAGGAGATAGTTTGATGGGTCAGAGTTTGTTTCAGAAGGTTTGGGATACCCATTCGGTCCGTACGCTTCCGTCGGGTCAGACCCAACTCTTCATCGGTCTCCATCTGATACACGAAGTCACGAGCCCGCAAGCATTTCAGATGATGCGTGAACTCAATCTGCAGGTCGCCTATCCAGACCGCACCTTCGCAACTGTCGATCATATCGTCCCGACGGATGTGCGCACGCGCCCATTCGCGGATGAAATGGCCGAACAGATGATGGTAGCTATTGAAGACAACACAGAAGAGTTCGACATTCCGCTCTATGACATGAACAATGAGAAACAGGGCATCGTTCACGTCATCGGACCGGAGCTTGGGCTTACACAGCCCGGAATGACCGTCGCGTGCGGGGACAGTCACACCTCTACACACGGTGCATTCGGTGCAATCGCCTTTGGGATCGGAACCTCTCAGGTGCGCGATGTGCTCGCCACACAGTGCCTGGCGATGGATCCTCTGAAGGTTCGCCAGGTTAAAGTGAACGGTGAATTGGGGAAAGGCGTATTTGCCAAGGACATCATCCTCAACATCATTCGCCAGCTTGGCGTAAAGGGTGGTGTCGGCTTCGCTTACGAATTCGCAGGAGAAGCGATCAAGCGGCTCACGATGGAAGAGCGGATGACCATCTGTAACATGTCCATCGAGGGGGGGGCTCGGGCAGGATACATCAACCCGGACGAGACAACGTTTCAGTATCTCCGAGAACGTCAACACTGTCCGGATGGAGAAGCATTCGATCGGGCGGTCGACTGGTGGAAGTCGATGGCCTCAGACGAGGACGCGAATTACGACGATGTCTACGAGCTCGACGGCGCGATGCTGGAGCCAACCGTGACGTGGGGAATCACACCCAGTCAGGGGATCTATGTTTCGGAGAAGATCCCAACACTGGCGGACCTCCAAGTAGACGACCGTGATGCCGCAAGCGAGGCTTACGAATACATGGACTTCAAGCCCGGGCAGCCCATTGCTGGTACACCGATCGATGTCGCTTTTATCGGTTCGTGCACGAACAGCCGCATCTCGGATCTCCGTGAAGCGGCGAGGATCGTGAAGGGTCAAAAGGCCTCCAACAAGGTCAAACCGCTCGTCGTTCCCGGATCTCAGGAGATCCAGAAGATCGCCGAGGCGGAAGGCCTACACGAGATCTTTGCTGAAGCCGGTTTCGAATGGCGCGAGGCGGGATGTTCCATGTGCCTCGCGATGAACCCGGATAAACTCGAGGGGCGTCAGCTGTGCGCGTCGTCCAGCAACCGCAACTTCAAGGGCCGGCAAGGCAGCCCGACGGGACGTACGCTCCTGATGAGCCCTGCCATGGTTGCGGCCGCAGCGATCGCTGGCGAAGTCGTCGACGTTCGCACGATGATGTAGGAGGACGAGAATGGCAGCTTCTTCAATAACCAAGATTGACGGGACCGGTATCGCCGTCCGCGGCAACGATATCGACACAGACAGGATCATACCCGCTCGTTTTCTTCGGATGATCACGTTTGAGGGACTTGGCGAATACGCCTTTGAGGACGATCGCAAATCCAATCCGGATCATCCGTTCAACAACGATACCTACAAGGGGGCGTCACTCCTGTTGGCCAACGGAAACTTCGGTTGTGGATCGTCTCGCGAGCACGCTCCACAAGCCCTGAACCGCTGGGGTATCCAGGCCATCGTGAGCGAGTCGTTCGCCGAGATATTCCAGGGGAACTGTACGGCTATGGGCATCCCTTGTGTCACAGCCTCCCCTGCTGACGTAGCCAGGTTCCAGGACCATATCGAGGAGAATCCGGACGAGCCAATGACGCTCGACCTGACCAGGAAAACCCTTACCTCCGGGGATCTGAGCATCCCGGTCACACTCCCGGAGGGCAATCGCAAGTCGCTTCTCGAGGGGGCCTGGGACGCGACCGGTATGCTGATCGAGGGCGCCGTCGTAACAAGAGAGACTGCAGACAGTCTGCCGTATGTTAACGGTTTCCAGTCCAGCTGAACCACCCCGGAATCATCCAGCCGATACACGTCGGCATCATCAGACTTAGTAACGGAGGAACCTTTGTCTCACAAAATCGCAGTCATTCCCGGTGACGGAACCGGTCCGGAAGTCGTCGCAGAGTCACTGAAGTGTCTCGAAGTCGCCGCGGACAAATTCGACTTCAAGTACGAAACAACTGAATTCGACTTCGGCGGCGAACGCTACAAGAGGACCGGCGAAACCCTCCCGGAAGGCGCCGTAGACGAGCTCAGACAGTTCAATACGATCATGCTGGGGGCCATCGGACACCCAGACGTCAAGCCGGGCATTCTCGAGAAGGGCATCCTACTCCAGGCGCGTTTCGATCTCGATCAGTATATCAACCTACGGCCTGTTAAGCTGTATCCCAACGTCGACTGCCCTCTCAAGGACAAGGGTCCCGATGATATCGACTTCGTTGTCGTCCGAGAGAATACCGAGGGCCTGTACGCTGGCGCGGGTGGCTACCTGAAGAAGGGCACCCCCGACGAGATCGCCGTTCAGGAATCCGTGAACACCCGCAAGGGTGTCGAGCGCTGCCTCCGCTATGCGTTTGAGCTCACACGCAAGCGCGACAAGGAGAAGACGCTCACGCTCTGCGGAAAGACCAACGTCCTCACCTTCGCCTTCGACCTATGGGAGCGCGCCTTCCACGAGATCGGCGAGGCCGAATATCCGGACATCAAGCGAGACTACGCCCACGTCGATGCAACCGTTATGTGGATGGTCAAGAATCCCGAATGGTTCGATGTCATCGTCACAGACAACATGTTTGGTGACATCATCACCGATCTTGGGGCCATGGTTCAAGGCGGGATGGGTGTGGCGGCAGGCGGAAACATCAATCCGGAGGGCGTCTCGATGTTCGAACCCATCGGAGGGTCAGCCCCGAAGTACACGGGCCAGGGCGTGATCAACCCGATCGCCAGCATCGGGGCCCTTCAGATGATGCTCGAAACACTCGGTGAGGATGCCGCAGCCGACAAGGTTGGCGGGGCCATTGTCGAGGTTGTCGGCACAAAGCTCGAAAGCATGTCTGCCGGCCGGATGGGCTATTCCACATCTGAAGTCGGAGACCTGGTCGCTGAAGCAATCGCATCCTAGGAGCAGTGAGGCTGCGGGTAGTGGGGCAACACACCTACCTCACTACCTGACAATTCACCGCAGTACAGTCACTTAGCGGATAGGGGAAACCAGGAGAAATGAGCATGGCTGAAGTCACCGTCTACCACAATCCTCAGTGAAGCAAGTCGCGTGGCGCGACGGACATCCTTCGCGAACGAAACGTCGAGTTCGGCGTGATCGAGTATATCAAAACACCACCTAGCGAGTCCGAACTGAGAGGATTCCTTGGCCTGCTAGATGTTGACCCGAGAGATATGTTCCATCCCGGATCTTTCGAAAAACTAGGTCGAAATCTCGACGATTTCACCACGCTGGATGATGTGGTCGGGCTGCTCCTTGAGCATCCGGAGGTCATGAACCGTCCCGTCTGCATCCGTGGAGGCAGGGCAGTGATCGCCCGACCGGCTGAACGGGTGAATAGCATCCTCGACTGAGAACCAGAGAATCCATGGACTTCCACTATTACAACGTCGTAAGATCTGGAACCGAAGTGAGGTGGGATCATCCGGGCGGAGCCTTCCGCCCGGTCACCATTCTGAGCTGAGCCGAAGCCAACTCATTCAGGATATCCCAACCTTACAAAAGGAGCCACTATGTCGAATGTAGTTCAGATCTACGACACCACTCTGCGTGACGGTTCTCAAGCAGAAGACATCGCCTTCTCCCTAGATGACAAGCTGTTGATCGCACAGCGATTGGACGATTTCGGGGTTGATTTCATCGAAGGCGGATGGCCCAACCCCACGAATCCCAAGGATCTCGAATTCTTCAAGCGTGCGAAAGCCGCGACCTTCAAGAACGCGAGTGTCACGTCTTTTGGGAGTACGCGGCGAGCGTCGACCAGACCGGAAGAAGACCCGACGCTCAACGCCCTGCTCAGCTCAGAGACCGAAACCGTCTGCATCTTCGGAAAATCCTGGACGCTCCACGTCACGGATGTACTCCGGATCGACCTCGACGAAAACGTCCGGTTGATCGAGGACTCGGTCGCCTACCTGCGATCCCGGGATCGAGACGTCATCTACGACGCAGAACATTTCTTTGATGGATACAAGGCCAACCCGGAATACGCCATACGGACACTAGAGGCCGCCGAGGCTGGTGGCGCGGGCTGTGTCGTGCTCTGTGACACGAACGGGGGTACGCTCCCGCTTGAGATGGCCGAAATCCTGAAAGATGTGAACGCGAGACTTGAAGGTCCCTTCGGCATCCACTCGCACAACGATGCGGGCGTGGGAGTAGCGAACGCCGTAGTCGCGGTCCAGGCGGGTGCGATCCAGGTTCAGGGAACCTTCAACGGGTATGGGGAGCGGTGCGGGAACGCGAATCTCTGCACGGTTATTCCAAACATACAGCTCAAGCTGAACAAGCGGCTCAAGTCCGGTGAGAACCTTGACGAACTGATGGAGTTCTCACGGTTCATCAGCGAGGTCGCCAATGTCTATCACGACCATCGGCAGCCTTACGTCGGCGAGAGCGCATTCGCTCACAAGGGCGGTGTACACATCGACGCCATGAGCAAGGCGCCCGCATCGTACGAACATTGTGAACCGGGCAGCGTCGGCAACCAGAGCCGGTTCCTTCTGTCCGAACAGTCGGGCACCGCCACAGTCGCGGCCAAACTCGATCACCTGCTGCCGGGTGTCGACAAACGAGACGCACGGGTCGTTGCGCTGCTCGACGAGGTCAAACGGCGAGAAAACCAAGGCTACATCTACGAGGGTGCCGAGGCATCGTTCGATATCCTCGCCAGGAGAGCGTTGCAGGGCTTTGAGGATCCGTTCAAGCTGATCGGCTTCCGGACCATCAACAGAAAGTCAGCCGAAGGAACAGAAGTCGAGGCAATCGTCAAGCTCGACGTAAACGGGGAACTCTGCCATACGGTCGCTGAAGGCGATGGCCCCGTGAATGCCCTCGATGCGGCGCTCAGACTCGCTCTGGAGAACGAGTATCCTGTCATACAGACCGTCCGGCTTGAGGACTACAAGGTCCGTGTCCTCAGCAGCGGCGACGGGACGGCCGCCAAAGTTCGCGTTCTGATCGAGTCTTCCGACCGACATCGGGTCTGGAGCACGATTGGTGTGTCCGAGAACATCATCGATGCAAGCTGGCTGGCCCTTGTGGACAGCCTCACTTACAAACTGCTGATCGACGGCGTGATCGGCGGCGAATCCGGTTCACCCACCGCGGACGTCTCTGACGAGAAGGCGATTGTCTGAAATGCGTGTACTGTCTCGAAGATTGGAACGCCTCCCTCCATACGTGTTTCACGAGGTCAATGCCCTAAAGATAAAGCTGCGCCGTGAGGGTGTTGACATCATCGATCTGGGTATGGGGAATCCGGACCAGCCGACACCGGATCACATCATCGACAAGATGGTAGAGGTCGCTCACGACCCGAAGGCACACGGATATTCCCCCTCGGCAGGCCTTCCGGCACTCAAGCGGGCTATCTGTCGTCACTACGATCGTCGGTTCGGGGTCTCGCTTGATCCAGAGACGGAGTCGATCGTCACGATCGGCTCTAAGGAGGGTATAGCCCACATC
>CAYYGZ010000020.1:0-31993 GCA_964471275.1 uncultured bacterium
ATTACAACACTATAAGAGGTCTCACTCATTCAGGGGGTCAATATGGCCCCAATCCCCTTACCCCAACCCCGTTTCACCAAAAAAAGGCGCCGCTGTATGCGACCTGAATTCAAACCCCATACCCACCGGCGCCCTACTCCTTCAACACCGTCCTTATCGACGCATAGTCAATCCCATATACCTCCAGCACCCGCGCCGCGACTCCCTCTTCATCCTGCGCCAAGGAGAGCAGAACGTGCTCCGGCTCCGCCTTCGGAGAACCCAGACTTCCGGCTTCTTCGATAGCCCGGTCCAGAGAGCGAAGCGCCCTCGGGCTGAATGGGATCTCCTCCTCCGTCGCCAGCGACCCAGCCGAGATGACAAACGCGTCGATCTGGCTCTGCAGATCCGCGGGATCCAGACCGAGTGCGATCAGAATCTCGCTCACCTTCAAGTTCGCTTCATGGCTGACGGCAAGCAGGATGTGCTCGGTACCCACATACCGATGACCCAACCGTCTCGCCTCCACCTTCGACGCCTCCTTCAGCGCTTGGCTCTTCTCCGAAAGCATAGATCACCCCATTCCCGACTCGATTAAGGCGTATGCCTTGCAGTCACTTCCTGAACACGCCCGTAAAGACACCTGGCTGCAGCCCCCCTGTGTCGACCCGGTGGACGTTCAGGAGTTGGACGGACTTGTGTTCGCTGAACATCCGCTCCATCAGATCCATCTCCTGAGTCACCAGGGAGATGCTTGCTCCATCGTTCATCCACTCGGGCAGCCGTTCGAACAGAGCAGCGTATGCCTCGACGTTCTTGCCGTGTGAACCTGTTCTGATCCCATACGGCAGGTTGCTAATCAGTTCGTCGAACCGACCGTCGAGCTTCACGAACCGCACGTCGCCGCGGGCAAACCTCAGATTGTCGTCGCCCGATCGATCAAGGTTGGTTTGAGCGGCCTGGATCGCATTGCCCGAAACATCGCACCCCACAAGCTCCCCCACTGGCTGAGCGGAACGGAGTCTCTCGAAAAGCATCGTACCGCACCCACAGAACGGATCGAAGACGCGCGGCTTTCCATCCTGTCGCTCAGCCACGCGAACAACGGTTGCTGCTGTTGCCGGGTGCATGGAGGCGGGCACGTCTTCAACCCGGTAGTCAAACCGTGTATCCGGTTCGCTGGTAAGGTGGAGATACAGTTTCACCTGTGTCTTCGCCCGCTGCAGTCTCAGTTCGACGTCGTAGTGACTTGGACTGTTCACAAACTCCGGGTGCGAGATCGCCAGGCGCTTCGCCCACTTCCCGATCAACTTTCGCCGATTCACGTGCGAGATTTCTTTCCCGCGCACCTCGATCCTGAAGCGGGATGCATTCTGTGGCTCACCATAGATATCACCGACGGTCCTCAGCCCGATCTCCAGCAGTTCAAGACCTGCGCGCTCAAAACCGGCTTCAGACCGATCGCCCAACTGAATCTCACCGGCAGGAACCAGCCACTCGCGCCAGATGCGAACCTGGCGAAGCGCACGCAGCTTGTCCACACAGACCCGGACCGCCCCGGTCTGCACAATCCTCGGCCTGCGTCCACACACTTCCTCAAAAACATCACAAAGTACCTCCTCCACACCCGGAGCCGAACGCAATTCGATCTCTCGTTCCCCGCCGAATCGCTCGAGCGGCTCCCGCCCCGGGTGGTCGATGACCGTGACCCGATCCTGCGCCTTCGCCAGAGCTTCCGTCTCCTCAGCGGACCGTGGATTCAGCCGTCCCAGTACCGCACTGCTCGCTTCGCCCCCGATCTGCCCCAGCGCCAGAACCATCGACGGTCGCACCCAATCGAAAGGTTCCGCGTTCAGCGCCGTCTCGAGCGTCTTGACACCCGTTGTCGCCCGCAGATCTCCAAGCGCGATCGCTGCGTTCCGCCGAACCTTGGGATCTACATCCACAAGGGCTTGAACAACGGTCTTGGTTATCTCGCCCTGCCGCTCTGCGGTAAGCTTCCGGGCGATCTTTCCCAGGAGGTGAATAGAACTCCGTCGAACGGCCTCGGATTCCGACGTTGCCGCCCCAATCAGCGAGACAGCCGCCGCCTTCCCGTTCCGCCGGATCAGATCTCCGACATAAAACCTGAACTTGAGATCCGGATCCGCCAGAAAGGTCGGCAGTTGCGCGGACTCCTTCTGAGAAAGGCCCACGACCAGTCGCTTTCGATACAACCCGTCGAGTCTCTTACGCAGTTCGGTCACAGGTCTCACACATTTCCAGATTTACATTCCTCATTCTGCATAACATCTTGTCTCGGCTTCGCTCGGACACTGCCGCTGTCATTCGGACGCTTACCAACAACCAGAAGGTACCCGATGAGAATACTCGTCAGCCCATCCCTTGACGTTCTGGATTTCGCATCCGACATCCGCACGGAAGGTCTTGATTCCCTCAGGCGTTTTGGCAATGTCGAATTTTATCGGGGCGATCTGACATCTGTGGAAGCCGTCGGCACGCTAGGGGTCATTGCCAACTCGAGACCTATCTTCGATGAATTCTATGAACAGGCTGCCGACCTGCGAATCATCGCAAGGTGGGGAGTCGGTTTTGAGAACGTGAACCAGGAAGCTGCCAACCGTGCGGGCGTCATCATCACCACATCCCCGGTGCATATGTCGACCGTCGCCGAGTACGCGATCGCTCAGTGGATGGCGACACTCAAGCGCACCTACACGTTGAACCATATGTCTCACGGAGGCGACTTCTCGCTGATCCGTACCTACGATGCCGAAGGCTCGGTACTCGGACTCTACGGCTTCGGTCGCATCGGTCAGCAGATGGCCCGACGCGCAAAGCCGCTCCTGGGCGACAGCGGACGCCTACTCGTCCATGACATTCGTCCTGATATCGAGCAACTCGCTGCTGAGTACGGAGCCGAGGCCGTGAGCAGCCCTTCGGACCTGTTCGAGCAGTGCGACACCATCTCTCTTCACGTCGCCGGTGATGATCCGATCGTAAACTACGATCTACTCGAGCAGATGCAGCCGCACGCATCTCTGATCAACCCGTCACGCGGCAATCTCGTCAACGACGATGACGTCAACCGGGCGATTCGCGAAGACAGGCTCTATTACTATGTCGTCGACGACCCGGTGAATGAATCCCGTGCCATCCACGAAGGAAACCCGCGGATCATATGCACAAACCACAACGGCGGTATCACGACCGCGTCAGTTGAGCGACTCGACAGCTGTTGCGTCAAACAGGTCACAGACGCCATCGAAGGCCACCAGCCCGATCACATCCTGAATCCCAAGGCACTGGATCATCCACGCGTAAAAGAGTTCCTCAACCTCTAGAATTGCTCCCGGCAGTACCTGGTCGTTCTCGTCTCGGTCCTACCCACCGATCTCCCTGAGTAGGCACACAGCTGATCAGCAAACGGCTTCAATAAAGGATAGTAAATAACGTGCCGTATCGAAGGGCACCCCCATCAAGGCATACTCACTTGCCGATCATCCTTCGATGAGACGTGTACACTCCCTACGGTATCAGCAGACAGAACGAGATCTCTTTGGCCACGACTTCACTCAGGACGAACGGTGATTCGCCCGTCGCCTTAAGGAAAACCCTCGCTGACAGCTTCTCTCACAACTCACGAAACATAGTAAGGGTATCGACATAGCCTGACGTTCTGTGCTTGAACCCTCCGGGAACCGTCCCCACGATCCTGAATTCCAGCGATTCCCAAAGCCCGATAGCAGCCATGTTCGTACTTACCACACAGTTGAACTGCATCCTCCGGTAGCCGACGCTGGTCGATCGATCGATCACGTGTTCTCCCATCCGGCGTCCCACACCGCAACTCCTTACGCAACCCGCGACCATAAAGGTTGCATTCGCGATGTGCGATCCGAGCCCCGTCTGGTTCGCCTTCAGTATATAAGTCCCGACAACCGTGCCTCCGTCATCGCTGGCTTACCGGATGTTCAGGCGGCTCGACATGGGCTCATTCTCGCCTCAGGGCACGAGGTAAACGATCGGGGCGATTTGGGGGACGGTCGAACAAGAGAGGAATTGGACCACCGGGATCAGGCGGCCTCGAAATCCCGTGCGTGGAGACGATCTGCCCTCACCAGTTCGTCCGTCGAGAAGGAGGGCACGTCAGGAACGCTGAGAATATCGTAGAGTTCGGAAACATTCCTTGCGCCGCTGAGTACCGTTGAGACATTTGCGTTGTCGAGGACCCAGCGAAAGGCAGCCTGCGGTAAGGTTGTGACATCGCCGCGCACCAGGAACTTGAGGGAATCGACATAGGCAACACGATCGGCCAATTCGTCTCTGGCGTATCGCTTGTTGAGATTGTTTTGAGGAAAGGTGGTGTCGGTTGTGAAAGTGCCCGAGAGAAAACCGTTTGCGAGTGACTCTCGTGCAAAGACCCCCGCATTCATCGCGGCGAGATCCGTAATCAGTGAAGCGGATTCACGGTTCATCAAGCTGTAAACGACCTGGACAACATCGATCTTCCGCTCGTCGAACCACTCCCTCGCCATTCCTTGTGTATCCGAGAACCTGGAGATGGAGTGACCCACGCAACGTACCTTCCCGGACGACTTCAGATCCAGTAGCGCCTCCCACACGTCGTCCGCAATATCGTCCGCCCCGAAAGGGGAGTGGAAGAAGAGCACATCAATCCGATCAGTCGATAGACGCAACAGGCTTGCCTCAACGGACGCCTTGACTCCTCTCGCATCGAAGGCCGTTCCCTTGAGGGACGCCCCCCGACCGAACTTGCTCGATATCAGGACACTCTCACGGCCCTTCCCCAGAGCATCGCCTAGGATACGCTCAGAGATGCCGTCTTCCTGCGGAGAACCGTAGAGCGGAGCCGTATCGAACAGGGTGATCCCGCCATCCAACGCTGCACGAACGACGGCATATGCATCCGTTCGATCGACGTCGCCATAAGCTCTGGATGCAAATGACCAGGTGCCCAGACCGATTTCGCTCACACGCAGACCGCTTCGACCGAGTTTACGGGTTTTCACGCGGATCCTCCTTCAGGACTGGGTGTCAAGAGACGACCCCAGAGCGGCCGGCGGGCGAGCGTTGCCCACAAATCCCGCCAGCACAATCATCGTGAGAATAAAAGGAAGAGCCAGGAAGACCTGCGAAGGAAGGGCTGTGCCGGTTCCCTGAAAGCCATCCGCAATGGCCTCAGCCAGCCCAAAGAACAGACACGCATACAGAAGCCCACTCGGTCGCCACTTGCCGAAGATCAATGCAGCCAGGGCGATAAATCCCCGGCCAGCGGTCATACGTTCAACAAACTGGCTAAGATCCGCGAGAGCGAGATGTGAACCCGCGATCCCGGCGAGCACACCCCCCAGAATCACTGCGGCGAACCGAACCTGCGAGACGGACACGCCTGCGGCCACGAGGGCATCCGGCTTCTCTCCCGCGGCTCGGAGCCTGAGACCCCACCCGGTTCGGTTCAGCGCAAGCGCCACAAGGGCAAGGATGAGGAAGGCAAGATAAACGGTCGGATGAAATTTCATACTCCCCAGACCAAAGAGAGCAAATTTGGAAGCTGATGCGCTGCTCCCGTGCGTGCCAAACAGGACATAGAGCAGAAAGCCCGTCCCGCCTACCGCGAGTAGATTGATTGCCGTACCGCTGACAATCGGATCGGCACCATAATGAACAGTGCATGCGACGTGAATCGCCGCCAGAAGAGCACCGGCTCCGGCTCCGAAGAGCAGCCCTACCCAGGGCGAGCCGAACGTGCCAGATCCCACAATGCTCCCAAATGCTCCGGCAAGCATCATTCCTTCCAGGGCAATATTGACAACCCCGGATCGCTCGGAGAGCAAGCCGCCCGTGCCGGCCAGAAGCAGGGGCACGCTCTTGGTAAGCGTCAACTGGAGCAGGACAATCCAGCTCACATCACCCATCTGACCCCTTCAACAGAAAGGCGGCATACTCAAACACGCTCTCCTCCTGCTCCCACGTTTCAATCGAGCCGGGCCGTGCAGCCCGAACGCGGTTGATAGCCGTGTCGGGGGGCTCACCGCGACTCACCAACCAGCAGGCCAGGATTGTGCCCGTCCGGCCCAGACCGGCGGTACAATGGACGACGACAGGCCGGTCCTTCTTCAGTGAGACTTCAATAAATTCGATTGTATGACATATGACAGGCAGGCTAGGCGGCTGGAAATCCGGTACCGGAGCACTGAAGTGGTCCAGATCCTCTGCTTGGAGCATTTCCCGATCGAGGGTGACCTCAGTCAGGCTGACCACGGCACCCATACCGACGGCCTTCAAGACCCTCAGATCCTCCTCGAGGGGACGGAGAGATCCGGGTCGGCCCATGCCCGCCACCTGATGCTCTTCGAGCCAGCTGAAGCCGCTCAGCACGACCGGTCCAGCTCACGGGCTGCGCACATCACTCGGTGATCGCTTCGGGAGGGGAGGAGGAAGGATCGCCCTCAATCCAGGCTTCGCCGTCGGTCCAGACCTCCTTTTTCCAGATCGGTACGGTCTCCTTGAGTCGATCGATCGCGAAATGGCACGCTTCGAGGGACGCCTTGCGGTGTGGAGACGAGACGGCGATCAGCACACTGATGTCGCCGATTTCCATTCGACCGCGCCCGTGCAGAATACCTACCGCATCGACTTCCCAGCGGGACTTGACCTCCTCACCGATCGCGCGCATCTCCTTCTCTGCCATTTCGGCATACACGTCGTATTCGAGATATCGGGTCGAGCGACCCTTTGTGTTGTCCCGGACAACGCCGGCAAAAGAAGTCACCGCGCCATCTGAATCCGCCAGGACAACATCGTGTAAGTCACCGGGTTTGACGGGCTCATCTGTAATCTGATATAGATCGGGCATTCCTTGCTCCTGCTCCCGCCATCTGCCCTGCCGGGCTCTGGCGCCGGACGTCTGGCGTCTATCCACCGCTCACGGGTGTAATCAATGCCACCTCGTCATCCTCACGGAGAACCTGCTCCCGTTCGACATATTCCTGATTCACGGAGAGCATGATGCTTCGCTCCAGCGCCCCGAGTTTCGGAAATTCGCGAACCAGATCTGCCATCAGTTCCTGAAGCGTGCTCCCGTCTTGAATTTCTCGTTCCAGCTGTCTGCTCCCAACGATATCGGCGCACTGGGCAAAGAGTAGTAGACGAACTGTCATATCGATCTTCCTGGGATACCTTGGAGGTCGCGTATCACAGGGTCAACCCGAGTGGTACGCGTCTCGCCCAGCCTTCAAAGCGGTGAGCACGTCCATCGGGACGCCGACGCGACCCATGATCGCATCACCGCGGCTGTCCCCGTGGCAATCCGAACCACCCGACTTGAGCAGCCCGTGTGAATCGGCAAACGCAGAATATCGGCTGACATCATTGGCTCGATGCTTGATATGCCAGACCTCGATACCGTCGATACCCTCCTCGACAAGACCCGGGAGCATCTCGTCAGAGCGATACAATGCCGGATGCGCGACGACAGCGATCCCGCCCGCGTGGTGGATGACCTCTATGGCTTCGGAAGGGGCCATCAAGTATTTGCTCTCGTAGGCGGCCTTGCCGAGCCCGAGATACTTATGAAAAGCCTCGTTGGGGGAGAAACAGAATCCCTCCTCGACGAGCACGTCGGCCACGTGGGGTCTGCCGATAGCCGCTCCGTCCGCCTTCGCCAACACCTGCTCAAAGGTGACACGCACACCCAACCGGTTGAGACGCTTGACAATCCGATCCGCTCGCTTCCGGCGCTCGTCACGATACATCGACAGTGATTCGACCAATCGCTCGTTCTTTGTATCAACGAAATAGGCCAGAATGTGTATGTCGCGTCCATTGAATTGGGCGCTGAGCTCGGACCCAGGCACGACATCGACACCAAGCCGTGCTCCCGTCTGTTGGGCCAATGCTACACCGCTGACAGAATCGTGATCCGTCAGGCTGATCGCCGCCAGCCCCACTTTCGCCGCCCGTTCAACGACCTGCTCGGGCGTAAAGGACCCGTCGGAACAGGTTGAGTGCAAGTGCAGGTCGATACCGCCAGTCACGTCAGGACCCCAATGCTTCGGCTGAAACTTCGACAGGTCCAGTGTCCTGACCCAGTCCCTCTTTCCGGAGTTTCCGGAGCTGGTTTCTCAGCAAGTTCCGACGGATGGCGCTGAAATGCTCGATCACGAGCACACCGTTGATGTGATCGATCTCGTGCTGGGCGGCTCGTGACGCGATCCCGTCAAATTCCATCGTCTGGACAACACCTTCACGGTCGAGGGCTTCGATCCGAACCTGTGCCGCTCTCTTCACGTCGCCGGCGATCCCCGGAAGGCTCAGACAGCCCTCTTCACCCACGATTTCACCGGCTTCCCAGACGATTCGAGGGTTGATCAAAGCTCTGGCCTCGAATCCCGGCTCACTCGGGCTTACGTCCAGGATAACAATACGTTGAGATACACCTACCTGCGGTCCGGCAAGACCGATTCCCTCCGCCGCGTACATCGTTTCGAACATGTTGTCCACAAGCCGACGAACGTCGTCAGACACCACCTCGACGGGCTCAGCAGCCGTCTTCAGGGTCTCGCATCCCAGCTTCTTGATCTCGAGAAGCGGCACGATCAGGTCTCCTGAATCGAAAGAAGGCTTTCGTTCAGACTTCCGGTACGGTATCCCTGAAGATCCAGCGTCACGTATCGATAGCCTATGGTTTTGAGCACCTCGGCGGCCTGCTCATACTGACCGCCCACGAAGAACCGGGGGATATCGGCCGGATCTACCTCGATTCGTGCAATTTCCTCGTGGTGTCGGACACGGACCTGAGGAAACCCGAGAGACTTCAGGAAGGCTTCAGCCTGGTCGATCATCCGGAGCGCTTCAACGGTCACCGGTGTACCGTATGGAATCCGCGAGGACAAGCAGGCGGCGGCAGGATCATCCCACGTGGAGAGACCCCAATCCTTTGACAGACTGCGAACGTCATCCTTCGTGAATCCCGCCTCGACCAGGGGCGCCCGGATCCCTCTGGACTCTGCGGCCGTCATCCCTGGTCGATAGTCACCCACGTCATCGGCAATTGCACCGTAGAGCAGGTTGTCGTACTTGCCGCCAAAATTCCGGATCACTTCCTCGAGCTTGTCGGCAAGCGCAGACTTGCAGTGGAAGCACCGATCCGGGTTGTTCTGCACATACTCCGGGTTCGCAAGCTCCTCTGTGTAGACGATTTCCAGCCGAATACCGATCTCGTCCGCGATTGCCCGGGCCCGGTCGATCTCGCCGTCCGGGTAGCTCGCTGACACGGCCGTCACGGCGATCGCTTCGTCGCCGAGCACGCGATGGGCCGCTGCTGCCAGGAATGTGCTGTCCACGCCGCCGGAAAAAGCGACGACGGCATTCCCGAGACGCTTCAAGATCGAGTTGAACGCGGCGAGTTTTTCTTCCGGGAGCATATCGGCCTACGGATTCCCGACAGATTGCGGTTGTGGGAGCAGACCGCAGGGCAGAACCACGGCATCGACCATCCCGTGGAGCAGCTTCTTGTCTGGCGGGCAGATCGTTGCCTGGACTCCGGAGAGGACGGGAGCATCATCGACCACAAAATAGTAGGGCTGCAGCCGCACGCGACCCCTGAATTTTCTCATTTCGCCAGATTCAAAGTCGTAGTGTTCGACGGGAAAAGTTGCTCCGTTGTGGAATATCTGCAGAATGTGTGGATTGGTTTCGAATCGATCCAGCGCAGTATTGATCGTTTCCTGCCAGTCGTGCTCCGACACATCGTGGCCGATGGCGACACCACGACTGCCCCAGGCCAGCTCCGAGAATCCGGACGGTTTGATGACTAGCTGGCGGTCTTTCTGACCCAGGTGACCCAAGTGGCGCCAGTCGGCAAAGGGCCGACCCTTGACCTCGAGTCCGTGGATTGTCGCGTGTGGCGGTAGGGGAGCAGGGTCCAGGATCCACGTTCTGGGAAACAGCTGCTCCAGAAATGAAAGGGTCTCACTGCTCAGCTGCTGCTGCCAGAAATCCCTGAGCATCGGGTGCTGGAACAGCGCCATCATCATCTTTTCTTCCAAATAGCTTTTCAAGGGTGGCGTTACCTTGACCAGGTTCTTCTTCGCCGCATACAGGATCAGCTCCATCTTCGGGATGTTCTTCAGATCAAACAGCTCGAAGAACCGGTAGACCACATCGATGCGGCGCAAGTCACCTTCAGCCGGGGCATACAGCCCATCCTCGGTAAACACGATCTCCTCGGGAGTCGTCACGTGTGTTTCCAGCCCACGCGCATTCAGCCGATCGGCAATCCAGACCATTTCGGGCCGCCAGCTGACCGATTCCTCTGAGATCACGATCCCGACGGCTGGATCGTCGCAACCCGCGAAGGAGCGGAGCATCCGCTCGAATCCGTCGACCATCCCGTCAGGGCCACCCACGATCGGCTCGTCCAGAGCGCTGTAACGCGCTCCAAGACTTGCCGTAAAACCGATCCCGCCGGGTACGGAGTCTAGCTCGGTCGCGATCATTCCCTCGCGGGTCGGAATGATGTCCGGCCGGATAACCATCGGTAGGTGCTGCTTGATCCGATTCATCCGGCCCAAGGCAACCACGGACTCCGGTTTTCCCTGATCCAGATAGCCCGCAACCCACTCGGGCTGGATACCGCGCCAACTGTGGTTATACAGCAGGTTTGCCGCTTTGTAGAACGCGTGCAGGTGCTGACCCATTTCTTCCAGGTGACTCAGCACCGACTCGGGAAGCCGCCAGGGATCGGATCCTACCTGCCAGCTGCTGTTCGCATCGGGGTGAATCGGTCTTTGCGCATCCGTATAGAGACCGCCTTCAGGGGTTTGACCATCTATGAAAAGACAGCGTTCCTGCGGGGTCATCTCTTTGGGTGATTTCTCTAGTATAGCGGTCAAACCGGGCTGACTCTCTGCATGTAAAAGGGTTCGGAACTGGCTGTAAACAGAAAAGAACAGGGAACAAACCTTCAGTCCCTGTTCTTCCCGTATCGCTATCAGAATACCGTGAACGAGCAATCCCCGCAAGGGAGTCGATCAGTTCTGCTTTGACCTCAAGTATGCCCCGATGAGTTCACGATCAGCAGCGCTCAGGCCGCTTCCGCCTTCAGCCGAAGCCGCTTCCGCGGCAGGTTCGGCAGCGGGTTCTGCCTCCAGGGCAGGTTGCTCCGCGGGTAGTGCGGCCTCCTGTTGCTGAGCTTTCTGCTCGAGATGCTGCCGGATCAGCTGCATACTGAACGAATCATCATCGCTCGGGCCGGCCGCAGGTGCAGCCGGTGCGGCCGCCGTCTGTGGGGGAGGCGCGACGACCGATTCCTCCCGCTCAGCTTTGGCTGCGAGATGCTGCCGAATTACATCCAGGTCGCTCGTATCTGCCACCGGTTCCGGTGTGGGTGCGGCGGGTTCTGGCGAGCCGTTTATGCTGGGTGCTGATTCTTCAGGTGGGGGAGTGGGTTCGGGTTCGACACTGACCGCATCGACCGGATTCTGGAGACTCGCGGGTGGCGGCTCTGGCGCCTGTGCGGGCAGTTCTGGGAAGGATGTCTCAAAAGCGGCGCCGTCCGCCTCATCTTCGAGATTGAGCCTCGAGGCAACCGCCTGATACACGGCCTTTGCTGCCTCTACACGGGCCTCGAGCAGCTGGAGCGACTGCTTGATGTCCTCCATCTTGGTGGCCGCCTCGTCCATCTCTCGCTTGGCGTATTCAAGAACCTGCTCATACAGGTTTCCACGACCATCGTCGGGTTGGGGCATATCTCTGTCCTCAAAGGGGGAATACGGACACGACACAGAGGTCGCGATCATACCTTCCGAACCCTAGAATAATAGGCGTCGCCTACGTCTCTGGCAAGTCTAAATCGGTAGGACCTGACCCGGAAGAGAGCAGTTTGTCCGTTTGACAAACCCGATAAATTACATTACGTTACCGTCGTTTTGCGACTCCCGCTTCCCCACCTGACAGAGCGGTTGACTATACCCCGAATGTTCGGATCTGAACCGAAAGATTCTGCCACGATTCTCCTCGACAATTTTAGTCTGGAGAAGCGGACCTGGGCTGTTGCGGGGGGCAAGGGAGGGACCGGCAAGACTGTCCTGACGTCCAACCTGGGCGTCGGCCTAGCCATCCTTGGCTATAAGGTCGTCCTGATCGATGCCGACCTCGGGGGTGCAGACCTGCACCTCTCTTTCGGTATGCCAGTCCCAAAACGCAACCTGAACGATTTCCTCAGCGGTCGAGTCGAGTCGCTCGAGGACGTCATCCTCCCGACACCAAGCGCAAATCTCAGCATCATCTGCGGCGGCAGCGAGTTGATCGGACTGGCGAACCTGCCTTATCAGCGCAAAGAGAAGCTGAAGCGTCACATCAACAATCTTGATGCGGACTTCGTCCTTGTCGATCTGGGTGCGGGTACCGCCTACAACACGCTGGACTTCTTCATCATATCGAATGAGGGCGCGATCGTCTGTAACCCGGAGCCGCAGGCGAAGATCGATGCCTACGCCTTCGTCAAGAATGCCGTCTACAGAAGACTGCTCCAGAACTTTGGTCGCAACACGATTCTTAAGGAGACGATCCTGAAGTTCGGAAACAGCGGCCAAAGAGCGACCAAAATCCGGAATCTGATCGAGATGCTCGGTAACCACATGGCCGAGTTCGGCGACAAGGCCCAGTCCCTGGTTGACAACTTCCGCCCGAAATTGATCATGAACAAAGTTCGCAAGAAGAGCCAGGTCGAGGATGCGGAACGTTTTGTGTATCTGGTCCGGGAATATCTCAGCGTCGAGATGGAGTACCTCGGACACATCGAGTATGACGAACGGGTTGTCGACGCCTGCGAAAACATGCGTCCGTTTCTGCTCGAGCAGCCAAACTCGAAGGTGTCGCTCAGCATCTACAACATCCTGTTCAACATGGGTGTCACCGACCGACAGCTTCGATACGACAGCAAAACCTACAAGAAGATGTCCAAAGGCGTTCGGCTCGAATCCAAGCTTTGGAAAGACTGAGATGGCAGTAGGTCTATCGAACTGGATACAGAGGTCGGTTCTGCATCCTCTGGCGCTTCAGATTGCGACCCCGAGGAATGCCCACGATAATTCCCCGGCATTCTCGGTCGCAGATGCCCTGCGAGACCCCAAGCGGATCCTGGTGATTCCTGACAACCAGCCGGGCGGCATCTTCATCGGTGCTTCCAAGTTCTGGGCGATTCGGGAACGTTACCCGAACGCTTCACTCGATCTCCTAGCTCACAACAAGAAAGAGTTCATCGCACGCGAAATCCCGTTCATTGACGAAACCATCCTCTACAACAATTTCGTTCTGCCGATCGGGTCTCGCCGGCGTGACGTGATCGATCGCCTGAGCAAACGCGACTACGACCTGGCCTTCTGCTTCAGCAACATCGAGGACTTCTGCCCCGCATACTATTGCTACAAGAGCGGCGCCCGTGTCAGGATCGGGTTTCAGTCTGACGAGGTGGCGTTCTTCAATATCCGGGTTGTGCCGAAGACGAAGGCCACATACGAACCGGATCGGCTATCGCTGCTGCTGGACATCCTGGGCATTCCCGAATCGAATGAGGGTGTGTCCTGGTCTGTTTCCGAAGAGGGGGCTCGGAAGATTCGGGACCGATACCTCGTGGGGAGCATGGCAGGAGAACGATTTGTGGGTCTGGACATCAGCACGGCTCTGGGCGAAACACCCTCGACAAAGCAATTCCTCGCGATCGCGAAGACGGCAGCAAAACAGCCAAACACGCGTGTGTTGATTTTTTTCAACTACGAGGAGAGGAAAGAGGCGAACCAGATCAAGGAAGCGCTCGGTCCAAAAGCGCTGATGTTCCAGAATGAGGATCTGCCACGTCTGGTGGTCCTGCTGGAGGCGTGCGACCGGATTATCGCGGGGAATACAGACATCTTCCACCTGGCGATTTCGATGGGTCGTCCCGTGACGGGCATATTCCCGCAGGATCAGATTCCCCACTGGGCTCCCGAGGCAAAGGGGGGCATAGGGATCATGGATCTGGATAACCTGAGAGCGCGGCCGGAGCAGGAAATCTCCCACGCGCTCAGTGATCCTGCCGTTTCAAGCACACAGCGGGAAAGTGTCTCCGTGTGATTTGAGGCACAGTTTTTCAACCAGATTTGAATATCTTTCACATTAGACTCCTGTTTGCGGGGAGTTTCTTTTTTCTGGTGTTATAGCAAACCTTCCTTAATTTTGCGCGTCTCTTGTCGAGACCGCCAGGGATCTGTCCTTTCAGACCGGCCACCACTCAAGCTTTGGAGGATGTATCATGTGTGCCAACTGGGCGAAGAGCCTGAATGATTTGTGCCGTGTGGGAATCATTGCCCTCGCCACCCTTGTCATCCCATTCCTCCTCGGCAGTCCTGTGTCTGCGCAGCAGGCCTCTGCCGACGTGCAGATTGGTTCGGGAGACAGGGAGCTTTCGGATGCGACTACGATCGAAGCGGAAGCCGGCGAGACCGTAGTCATCGAGATCTTCGCGACGGGATACTCCGGTCAGCGGGGAGTGGAGGCTGTCTTTACTTCCGATGATCCCACTGCTATCGAGAGCCCTTCGTTCTCGAGTGCCTCCGTGTATAATCTCGTCCTGCCCGCATTCAACGACAACCGCTACAGCGGCAGCTTCTCGACCTTCGGCGCGCTGCCCACCGAGACGGACAATTCTCTGAAATTCCTGGGCAACCTGACATTCACGCTCTCGAGTACGTTCACCTCGGTGACTCTGACATTCGAGCAGATGAACTTCGGGACCCAGACAACAATCAACCCGGGGATGACCATCGTCATCGCAAACCCGGGTGCACTGCCAAAGACCTTTATCGCGGACATGGACCCGCACTCCGGGAACCAGGGGAGTCTGTCCAGCCGCGCAAATCCGGGCGGGCATTTCCCGGTACAGACCTTTGTCACGGGTCTCAGCGAAGTGGACGAGGTGGAGATCCAGGTCGAGGTCGACGGGGATCAGTTGAAAGCGGCACGTACGACCTTCATCCCCAATCCACCGTTCAAGATCGCAGTCGGGACTGCAGGAGGCCTGCCGGAGACAGCTCCCTCGAGCTTCAGCAATGCTGCCTTTGACATCCAGAACATGCCCGATGGTTCACACAGCCCGGACGGGCTGTCCACCGTCGCCGACAAGGGCTCCAAGGTCGCGCTCGAGATCTACGGATCCGGCTATGAAGGAGCGAACGGTGTAACCGTCCGGATTGCCGTGAGCGATCCGTCCGCCATCCGTGCAGTGACGTCTACACCATCCACCCACTTCAACATCAAGCTGTCGGAGCCGAGTATCACGGGCAACACGATCGAGCTCAGCTTGGGCAACCTGTTTGCCCCCGCAGCTGCATCATTCCAGCTCGTGGCGACGTTGGGCATCGAGCTGTCCGAGAATTTCAACGGGCTTGGGCTTGAGGTGACCAGCATCGACTTCCCCCCAAGCGGCGTCTCGGGCAACCCGGACGCGGCTCTGACGATCGTCCCAACGGGGGGCGTCCAAGCACCGCCCGTTTCACTCAGCGGAAACACCCTCACGCTCAGACTTCAGTCGCAGATCCCCGTAAGCGGGAACGCCGGTCTGGGTCAGTTTGTCTTCGCTACAACTGCCGACTTCACGCAGACGCAACTCAATTTCAATCGTATCACGTTCATCACCGACGAAGTCCCTTCGAGTATCGAGCCGAACTTCGTCGTATCCGTCAAATCGAACTTGAGCAAGGCCCCGACTGTCAGCGAACCCCCGACGACGGTATCGATCACGGACGTGACCGCCCGAATTCGCTGGGTAACCAACCGACCAGGAACGGGCAAGGTGATCTACGGGATGGACCCCGGAAATCTCGATCAGGAAGCAACCGAGACAACGGACCTCAGGCTTCACCGAGTGGACATCAGCGGCCTGAACCTGGGTACACGATACTTCTACAAGGTCATCACGACGGACTCCGCAGAGAACGAATCCGATGCGTTCCCGCAGCGACCGCTCATCTTTGTCACGCGGCGTCAGTCGGACACGGCCCCGCCGCGGATCGTGAAAGGACCCGCCGCCGTCGGTGTAACGACGGATGCCGTGACGATTCTCGTCAAAACAGACGAGATCGCGACAATCGACATCCTCTACGGATCTTCTGCAGAGACATTGGATCAAACTGTCAGCAGCACTGATGCAAAACTGGTCCACGAGCTCCATCTGACGGGCCTCACACCCGGTGAAACGATCTTCTTCAAGGCGAGGGCGACGGACCAAATCGGGAATGCGATCACGACACCGAACGCAAAGCAATTCCGTCTTCGTTCGACCGTCGACGCGTCAGCACCCCGAATCATCGGTCGACCCACCGTTCTCGGGGCGACGTTCAACTCCGCCGTTCTCAGATGGCTTACAACAGAGCCCAGCACGAGCACGGTCCGATTCGGATTCGAGGATGCGCTCGAGGATTCCGCTGGGTCACTCGAGCTTGTGAATACACACAACGTCGCGCTGTCCAACCTGCTAGCGGACACCCTCTACACCTACCAGGTCGAGTCTGTAGATGCGTCAGGCAACCCGGTGACAAGCCCGACATTCACGTTCAAGACCCGTGGCGAAGAGGATACGAAGGATCCGCAAATCGTACGTCCGCCCGTGGTTGCAAGACGAAGTGACACGGAGGCACTGATCGTCTTTGAGACCAACGAACCGTCAACTGTAACCGTTCAGGTCGGCAGCAACATAGAGGTAACCACCGACACGACCGGTGTCGAGGGTGAATCCTTCTCGACATCGACAGCTTCTCGTCGGCAAGAGGTTCTGCTGACCAATTTGGATCCTGGGACCGTCTACTTCTACCGAGTGGCCGTCACGGACATCTCGGGGAATGGCCCGACATACAACGTCGGTCAGTTATCCTTCGCGACGCGTGGCAAAGCGGACACAGCTGCGCCGGTCATCCTCCAAAGACCCGTAGCGATCGGCATCACGGAAGAGGGCGCCAGTATCAACTGGGCGGCTGATGAACCACACACAGCGATTATCCGCTACAGGGCGAAGGCGGCGGCCAAGCAGACCGTAGGGGAATTCGACGAAGCGATTGAAGACTTGGAGTTTTCGCGTAAACACGCAGTGGTGATAGCCGGGCTAGTTTCAGCTACCACTTACCAGGTTGAGGTCGAGACAAGTGATGCGGAAGGTAACACGTCGATTTCGTCCGGTCTCGAGTTCACGACTTCGACCGGCGCAGACACGGACGCCCCCACGATCGTACGCGGACCTCGGGTCACAAACATCACGGCAAGTTCAGCCACAGTCGAGTGGGGAACGGATGAGCCTGCCGACACGCGTGTGAATTGGGGCAAAACCATCGATTACGGCGAAACGGCGGAAGTCGCCGAAGGTGTGCGGTTCCACACGATGACGATCACTGACCTCGAAGCGGCGACGACCTACCACTACTCGGTCGAGTCGTCAGACGCATCCGGTAACGTCGTTACGACGGATGCGAGCGGTACGACGACCGGTCTCAGCCAAGACCACCGGTTCCGCACGCGCTCGGCGCCGGATACGAATCCTCCAGTCATCACAGAAGGGCCACTTGCCGAGATCAGGAACAACCTGGCTATCTTAAAGTGGAGGACGGATGAGCGCTCCACCTCGCGTGTTGCCATCGGTGTCATCCCGGGCTCTGATAACGCAAGCGTCGACGGTGCTACTGTCTTTGGTGAAGCTTCGCAGCTCGTCGAGGACAGCAATGTTATGACGCGTCGTCACGTGGTGACGATTACCGGTTTGTCCCCGGGTCTTGCCTACCTGTACCAGGTCAGTTCGACCGATGCGGCGGGCAACACGGTCTCGGGTACAGACCCCACCCTCCCCACAAAGCTGCAGCCGCCGGGTGGCTTCGGGAGCTTCACGACGACCACGGAAGCAGATACACAGTTCCCGGTCATCACGGGCGGACCGACGGTTGTAGCATCGACGTCCTCGAGCCTCACCGTCGAATGGGCCACCGATGAGAGTTCCAACGGGACAATCGATTTTGGCACATCTGACGCAGGTCTTGGCTCGCAGGAAGTCACCGGAACGAACGAGACGACACACCGACTCGTCCTGACCAAGCTCACAACCGGAACGACCTATGCGTACCAGGTTGGCTCGACGGACGCATCGGGCAACGGGGCGACCAAGAGTGCGATCGTCTACGGAACGACGGCGGCCAGCGAGGATCTGACAGCTCCAGTCATATCCGGCACACCGGGCGTCATCTACGTGAACGACCGGCAGGCAACGATCAGCTGGGAGACCAGTGAGGCAGCGGATTCCGAAGTCGCCTTCGGAACCTCGGCGGATCAGCTGCTTGAGGTTCGGAACGATTCGGAGTTCAACGCAAGCCACAGCATCACGCTCACAAACCTGACCGCGGGCACCACTTATTACTACACGGTCAGTTCGACGGACCAGAACAACAACGGCCCGGCCACGAGCTCAGTGCTCGAGTTCAGCACGGAAGCGTTACCCGATACGGCTCCGCCCGTCACGTCGACAGTCTCCTCATCGACAACCGACACTGAGGCCATCATCACGTGGACAACGGACGAGCTGTCTGACAGTGCTGTCCGGTTCGGGACACAGTCGGGCAGTCTGGACTTCAACACGGGTGAGTCCGAGGACGTGCTCGATCACAGCATTGCCCTCACAAACCTTCAGCCCTCGACCACTTACAGCTATTCGGTCGTTTCGATCGACAGGTCGGGGAACCAGGGCACGGCAAGCACAGAGCAGACGTTCACAACACTTGCAGAAGGTGAAACACCCACACTCGCGGCGCCGACGGCAGTATCTGCAACCGCTGGCAACGGTGCCGTCCAACTGTCTTGGACGGGCAGCACGTCCGGCGGCGTGGTGGGTGTAGTCGTCGAGCGGGAGGCTGGTGACGGTACTTTCTCATCGATTGCCACGCTGGAAGACGTGACTACATACATCGACAACAACGTCGAGAACGGTACCACCTACAGCTACCAGATCCGTGCTGTTGGTCTGAACTCGGTACAGAGTGACGCGTCCACAGCTTCTACAACCGTCACACCTGCCGCAGGCGGCGGGCCCTCCACACCGTCACTGTCCATCAAGCAGGGCAACCCACTGCAGCCGACGTTTGTTGTCAAGAACAGCACGCCGCTCAGCACGGGCGATGTTCTGAACTACACGTTCCAATTGTCCTCGTCGTCCGATTTCTCGGATGCGATTTCGCTGGACTCCGGTCTGAGCGAAGGTTCGGGGATCGGTACTTCCGACCCGTCGGGAATCACGGCCTGGACAGTCGACCGTGAACTGGACGACGGCACCACCTATCACTACCGCATCAAGGCCAGTGACGGCACATTCGACAGTGACTTCCTTACTGGATCTTTCACGGCCAATAGTGCGGATCTGCCGTTCCCGGGTGACATCGACGGTGACTTCACCGTTGGATTCGGTGACTTCCTGAGTCTGGTCGGTACCTTCAACAAGACATCGGGTGATGCGGAGTACGTCGCTGGTGCCGATTTTGATGGGAGCGGCGCGGTGGACTTCACCGACTTCCTGACCTTTGTCGGCGCCTTCGGCACCCAGTTCGTGCAGGGCGACGACGCATCGTCCAAGCGGGTAACGATCGCGATGACATACGGTATTGATGCGTTGACACGGCTCGAAATGGTAGGTCGCCCAACGTCTAGTGAGGCAGGCAGCGAACTGATCGTTGAGGTCCACGCAAAGAATGCGACGGATCTGATGGGAACGGGCTTCCGGCTCAACTATAACACGGATGCCCTGGAGTTCGTCGAATCCTACCAGGGGACGGACGCACTGCTGAATTCGGACGATCGTAAGGCACAGATGTTCGCCACGCTCGAGCACGACGCGGCAAAGGGCGACGTGTTTGTTGCCGGAGCCATAACAGAAGGCGGGGCTGTTTCGGGCGACGGGGTTATCGCGCGTCTTCGATTCGTCCTTACGGCAGACCATCCGCAGGGCAGCCTGATCAACTTTGTGGAAGGCCTCGTGATCGACGGCAAGCTCAACGCCAACACGACACCGAACCTCGGTGCACGGCTGGCGTTGGTACCCCAGACATTCGGGCTCGAACGCAACTTCCCGAATCCCTTCAACCCGGAAACCACGATTCGCTACGCGATACCGGAAGCCGCTCAGGTCCGCCTCGTCGTCTACAACGTCCTCGGACAAGAAGTCACACGACTCGTGGACAAGCACCAGGTGCCAGGGCTCTACGCGCTCCGGTGGGATGGCAGGGATTCGTTCGGACGAGGAGTCGCAAGCGGCGTATATCTCTATAAGATCCAGGCCGCAGGCGAAACACAGCGCTTCTCACAGATTCACAAGATGCTGCTCCTGAAGTAAGCTGAAGGAGATATCGCCAGTTGTCAGAAAGGGCCGACCGGGAAAACCTGGTCGGCCCTTTCTGTTTAGTTGATCCGTCCACCCATCATCCCAGGCCCGGCGAGGGATTTCTTACAGGTCTGGACCAGCACCACAGAATGATCGACGTCTACATATAACTTTTGCCTTGATTAACCCCAACTCAACAGTCGAAGATCCGTCCTGAGATGTCGTCTTCGGCATCGGGGAACATCTGCTGTGGCCGCTATCACAACACGACTTTGAGACCAGATTCATCGGATCTTCCGGCGGGCCTTCTGAATTGCAGCATCTTCTTGAAATCGCTTGACTTCGGTGTTCGTGGGGCATAGACTTCCGGCGCTTGTTTTGGGTGACAAGAATCTGGATTTTCCTCCTTAATACGACTGAGGCGCATGATCGTTATTCCTCCAGCCGGGAAACGACCGGGATTGATCCTGTTCCCCCTTCTGGCCTCACTTCTCGCCTTCCTGAACGTCGCACCCATCGATGCGCAGACGCTCGCCGTATCCCAGAATCTGACGGGGGTGTGGGGGGCTACCACGACCTGGGCGGACATCGATGGTGATGGTGATGCCGACCTCATCCTCACCGGACTGACCGGTCCTCCCAATTCGTGCGAACCCGTTACCCAGATCTACCGGAACGACGGCGGGATCCTATCCGAACAGAGCAGCAATCTGCCCGGCATTCATCTGGGTGCGTCCGCTTTCAGCGACTATGACGGCGATGGCGACCTGGACCTGGCACTCTCGGGTGTCAGCTCAGCCGGAACAGGTATGGTCGTCCTTTTCCGCAATACCAACGGCAGTTTTGCCGAAGATCTCGCACAATCCGACCTCCAGGCAGAAACCCTGCGCTACAGCGCCCTGGCCTGGGGAGACTACGACGGTGACGGTGACCCCGATCTGCTCGCCTCGGGCGTGACTGCCGCAGGAAATGCGCGAACCGTCCTCTACAAGAACGGAAGGATCGACGCTGATCGTGTGGGGAGCCCGCTCGGCGGATCTCCCATTCTGCGGGTCGACGAGCCCAACTCCGAGAGAATCCTCAACCTGAACCAGGGGAGTCTCGGCTGGGGCGACATCGACGGAGACGGGGATCTTGACCTCGCGTTGACCGGCTATGGCACGGATGGGGGACGGCAGGCGGCGTTGTATGTGAACGAACCGCTTGGAACACTGACGCTCGATACCCGGAACAGCGGTCTGCCGGCACTCTCGGGTGGAGACCTGGCGTGGGCTGACTACGACAACGACGGAGATCTCGATCTTGCCGTATCGGGTTGGAACACGAACTGGGAGGCAACGTTCCAGATCTTCACGAACGCTGCCGGAATCCTCCGCGAGGACATTACGTTCAGTTCGAGGCGTATCGTCGGATCACTCGCTTGGGGCGACTATGACAACGATGGTGATCTGGACCTGCTCGCAGCCGGGCAGACGAACGTCTCTGAGCGACTGACGTTCGTCCTCCGAAACGAACCTGCCGGCACGTTAGCCGAGGACCCGAGCCAGACACTCACAGGTTCCCGCGGAGGCGATGCGGCCTGGGCGGACGTCGATGGCGACGGTCAGCTGGATCTGGTGGTGGCGGGCGAAGTCGATGGGGAAACACGCAAAACCACACTCTACCAGAATCAGAGCGGTAGGGCTGCAAACACAGCACCACAGCCACCGGATCGCCTCGGCAGCCCGTTCGTCACGAGCCGCGGAGTGTCGCTCGACTGGAACGACGGGTCGGATACCGAGTCCCCCTCCACGGCACTGACCTACAATCTGAGAATCGGTACGACCTCCGGCGGACACGATGTGTTCTCGGGTGCTCTCGCGGTGGGCGGGGGCAACGTCGGATCCTCAAAGACGTTGAGCCTGTCGATACCGCTGGCTCGGGACACATACTTCTGGGCGGTACAGGCGGTCGACCCCGGCTATGAGGTGTCCGCCGAAAGCCAGGAGGAGATCTTCAGGGTTCAGGATCTCGTCAGCTCCTCCCAGAACCTCAGACCGCTCCGGGATGCGGCACTCGACTGGGGCGATTACGATAACGATGGGGACGCAGACCTTATTCTCACGGGACGGGACGTCGACAGTCGTGGTCGATCCATTCTTTACCGCAACGAAGGCGGTATCCTGACCGAGCGCTCAGACGTGGTCTTCCAGGGATTGCTCAGCGGCGACGCGGCCTGGGGGGACTACGATAACGATGGAGACCTCGACCTCGCACTCGTCGGAACGGACGCCTCGGGCAATCGCTTTACCCATCTCTACCGGAATCGTCTCGATCTCGGAGACTTCGCACTGAACATCATGAACGTCCAGAACCTTGCTCAGCTGGGTTCCGGCGACATCGACTGGGGTGATTTCGACAACGATGGGGACATCGATCTGGCGGCCATGGGTCAGATCAGCGGTCAGCGAATCGCCACGGTCTACCGGAATGACGCGGGTGACTTCGTCGAGGAAGAGACATTTACCCTCGGTGGCGCGGACAACGGCGACCTGCAGTGGGGAGACTACGACAACGATGGGGATCTGGATCTGGCCGTGATCGGACAGGTATCCGAAACGTTCCAGGCCGATCTGACGATTTACCGGAACGATCCGGTTGGCATCCTGACCCAGGACACACGGTCGGATCTGGCGGGATCGTTTGCCAGCTCGCTGGCTTGGGGAGACTACGACAGCGACGGCGACCTGGACCTCGCGACAAGCGGATTTGACATCACCGTGGGCCGAATCACCCGCATCTACGACAACGACGGGTCTGGGTTGCTCTCCGTGAACGGACAATCGATCACGGGGGGGGCGGCTTCAGACCTGGAGTGGGGCGATTTCGACAACGACGGGGATCTCGACCTGGCTCTCCTCGGAAACGGCGCCTCGGCACCGCTCCTTCTGGTTTACAGGAACCAGGGCGGCACGTTCAGTGCGCAAACAATCGACGTGCTGCGAGGTGTAGACTTCGGCGCGCTCGGTTGGGCGGATATCGACAGTGATGGGGATCTAGATCTGCTCAGCGCCGGTCGTTCTTCTGAGGATGGTATCAACTTTGAGCTCTCGACCCGGGCAAACGACAACCTCGAATCCCGGTTCAACCCGAACGTCAAACCGGTCCCGCCGGCGGAACTCACGGCTGGAACAACCGGCGCGGACGTACAGCTGACGTGGACGCCCGCGCAGGACGCGGGTACCAATGCGACGCCCGCTTCGGCGCTGACCTATGAAACGCGCGTTGGGAGTGAACCCGGATCCGACAACATCCGATCCGGTGTGTCGGCGATCGGTTTCGGTTCGATCCGGACGACCAGCCTTGTTCTACGGGACCTGCCGAGCGGACGATATTTCTGGTCCACGAGGACGATTGACGCCGCAATGCTCTCGTCTGACTTCACCGAAGAGGCCAGCTTCATTGTGGACACGGTCAAACCCGTGGTCGACAGCATTCAGGTTAGACCCCGTGTGCTGGCACGAGGACGGCGGGCGTCCGTGGTCGTCGACTTCAACGATGAACCGGCCGGAATGGATAACACCGTGACACCCACAGTGACGGTCCAGATCGCAAACCAGCCAAACCTCCTGATCCTCGATCAGCTCAGCTACAGCGGTGATCTTTGGATTGGCGAAGCGGATGTCACCAGTGACGTGCCTTCCGGTAGCCTGGTGATCCGCGTGACAGGAGCGAGAGACTTGAAGGGCAACACGATGGCCCCCTTCGAGCGAACCATTCCTGCCCTGATTGTCGCTGGCGGAGGCGGCGTGGTCGAAAGCCCCGACGGGAGCATCAAGCTGGAAATTTCGCCGAACGTCTTGCCGGCGAATCTAACGGAGAACCCCGATGTCAGGATCGACGCCGTTCCCGTTGGGACCGAGCCATCGGGAGTCGTGGCATCCTACGGCGCCTACGAGATCACTTCCGATCCTGACCTGCCGCTGCGGAAACCGGCAACACTTGAATTCGGTGTGCCGCAAGGGTCGAACCGGGAGCGACTGGCAATCTATCACCGGCCGGACGCAACGTGGTCACGCATTGGCGGCACCGTAACGGGCAACCGAATCCGGGTGCCCATCATGGACCTGTCGATCTACGGGTTGTTTGAGGATGCTTCGGCTGCTGCAGGTTCGGGCACCGTATCCAACATCAAATTCAGCAACCGCGCTTTCTCGCCCTCCGGCAGGCTGACCCGGCCAGGAGCAGGGCCTCAGGCTGGAGCCCCGGTTCTGGTCCAGACGACTGATATTTCGTTCGAGTTATCGGCCGCATCGAGCGTGCGAATCGCGATCTACAACAGGGCTGGGCAGCTGCAGAATATTCTGACACCGGGACAGCAGATGAACGAGGGCCGGAACGTGGTGACCTGGGACGGCAGGGACCACTCGGACAACCCCGTCCGCAGCGGACTCTACATCGTCTCGATAGACGCCGGTGGTGAACAGCAGCAAAAAACCGTCGCGGTAGTGAATCGGTAGCGCAATGATCAAACCCATTCGAAAACCTTTGACCGTGATCGGCACAACCCTCCTGGCGTTCGTGCCAGCCTGGGGACAGCCCACGTTTACCGACGTAACCACCTCTGCCGGTGTTGCCAATTCCATACCGACGCTTCCCAAGGTCGGGACGGGAGCGACTTGGGGTGATTACGACGGCGACGGGGATCTGGATCTTTACGTAACTAACTGGGCAAGTTCCGTCAGCAACGCCGCCAACCGGTTGTATCGCAACAACGGAAACGGCACCTTCTCCGACGTCGCCGGGTCATCCGGTGTCGGTGACGGCAGAAACAGCGTCGCCGCATCGTGGGCAGATTACGACAACGACGGCAATCTGGATCTTTATGTCGTCAATTTCTTCTTGCAGGATCAGCTCTACCGAAACAACGGGAACGGGTCGTTTTCCAACGTAACGGCGAGCGCAGGTGTTAACGTGATCAGTCAGGGCGACGAGACGATCGCCGTCTGGGGAGACTACAATGCAGACGGACTGATCGATATCTACGTCTGCAAGCGACGGTTCAGAAACACGCTCTACCACAACAATGGCAACGGTACGTTCTCCGAGATCGGCGAACTGGCAGGTGTGGCCGACAACCGGGACTCGGAAGGCGCCGCGTGGGCAGACTACGATGGCGACGGCGACCAGGATCTGTATGTGGTCAACCGTGAGCAGAACAACGCACTCTACAGGAACAACGGGACCGGAAGCTTCACCGAGATCGCGTGCGAAGCGTCTATCGATAACACGGACATCGGTAGGAGTGCGGCCTGGATCGACTTTGACTTGGATGGCGACTTCGATCTCTATGTCGTGAACGTCGGCGGAAACGCGCTCTACCGCAACGACGGCAACGACAGCTTCACAAACATCGCTGACGGAGACATCAAGAACACAGGCGCCTCGTGGATCAGCTGGATCGGTGCGTGGGCCGACTACGATGCGGACGGCACGCTGGACGTCTTCGTAGCGAATGGGGCAGAGTCGAAGTCGGGGCAGGCAAGCGCACTCCTGACGCAGTCAGGTGGACAGTTTAGCGAGGCCTCAGACACGGGAATCAGTGCATCGGTCACGAACGCGATGAGCGCGGCCCCCGCCGATTTTGACGGCGATTTCGACGTCGACCTCTACGTTGTGAACAGCAGTTTCCCGGGTTTTGAGGCATCGACCCTCTACCGGAACGATACGGCAGGATCATCCGGCCTCGTGATCATTCCGGTCCGCTCTGGACCCTCCGGCGATGGGATCGGAATGCAGGTCAGAGTGTATGACGGCAGCCAGCTGATCGGAAACCATCTCATCAGCGGCGGCAGCAACTCCCTCGAGGCCTACGTGGGCAATACAGACGCGGCGAATGATCTCCGGATCGAGATCGTGAATGTGGATGGCAGCGTGACAAACGCAGCTGTCGTGGCAGGTGGCCTGCAGCGTATCATCCTCGGGCCGGTGTCACCGTGAAACGGTTCCTGACCACGGCAGCACTGCTTCTTGCCACGGCGTCGGCCGTTTTCGCCGACAGACCGTCGGTGGCGACGACGGCCCGGTCCATCGGTCTGGGCGGGACGGTCACAGCCCTGTCCAACGATGCGTCGACGACGTTCTGGAATCCGTCCGGTGTCGCGATGCTCCAGCGGCAGGAGATCGTCTTCTCCTACGCGGATCGTTTCGGTCTTGGCCTTAACAACAGCTTTACCAGCTACGTCTTCCCGTTGTTCGAACGACACGCGGTCGGCATCGATTGGCTTCGTGAGAGTTTTGGTGATGACGAGTTGAAGGATGCGCTCAACATCATCAACGTGGGATACGGATTCCAGCTGCATCGTGCGCTCTCGGTGGGCGCCGGTGCCAAGACAGTCTTCCAGAGTATCGAGCTCGATGGCGTGAGCCTCAGAAGCGCCAGCGGGTTTGGCTTCGACCTGGGTTTGGTCTTCGCCCCGAAGGCGAAGCCTTTCGACAAACTCCGATTCGGCCTGACCTTTCAGGATGTCGGTGGCACCAAGGTGCAGGACGACAACACTCAGTTCGAAGAGGAGCTCTTTGAACAGAATGTCCGTGGGGGTGTTGCCTACCAGGTCACGAGGGATATCACGCTCGCAGCCGACATCGACAGGAACGATCTGCATTTCGGTACCGAATACCAACCGATGGGGTCTTTGATCGTTCGCGGTGGACTCAGCAAGTCGCTTCGCGAGCCGAATGGTGCCGACAACAGCCTGGCTTTTGCGCTCGGGTTTGGGCTCAAATACAATTCCGTCCAGCTTGACTACGCGTTCGAGAACCACCCGGTGCTGCCGGCCACCCATCACGCAACCCTCGCGCTGTCCTACAACGCTTCAGTCGTGAACATCAAGGACGCGATCATCCGGCCTGCACCGATTTTCAAATCTCTCTACCGTACATATGAGGCGAGCGATTTTGTCGATGTCGTACTGAGGAATTCGTCCCCCGATCCGCTTCCCATAACGGTCATCGTGGAGGTACCGACGCTGACGGATGCCCCGCACGAGGAGTCCTTTATCCTCCCGCCGCAGAGCACGGAACGATACGGGATAAAGCTGACGTTCCCGCAGGATCTTCTCTCAACACAGCCCTCATACTACGACAACGTGGTCCAGCCGACGGTCAAGGTGGCGTATCAGCAGGGCCGCCGAGCGAAGACGGCGAGCAAGACGCTCAGCAGCGTTTACGTACTCGGTAAAGGCAAGCTGTCTTGGAGCAACCCACGCAGGATCGCTGCCTTTATCACACCGGAGAGTCGTACGGTCGACTCGTTTGCAAGGGGGCTGGTCGGCCAGTACGCGGACCGACTGAGAGAGAAGTTCGGTAACAACAACATGGGTAAAGCGGCACTGATTTTTGATGCAATCGGTGCGTATGGCCTTCGATACCAGCAGGATCAGACCACGCCGTATCTGGAAATCTTCGAAGACGACTCGGTGTTCGATACGGTCAAGTACCCATACGAGTATCTGCAGGCCAAGATCGGAGACTGCGACGACTGCACCGCCCTCTTCTGCTCGATGCTCGAGAATCTGAACATCCCGACGGCTATCCTAGACGTCAACGATCCGCAGTATGGCCACATATACATGATGTTCGACAGCGGGATTTCGGTTCAGAACGCTGGGGACTTCTTTCTCAGTGAGCGTGAATACGTTCTGTGGGACAACAGAATCTGGATTCCCGTCGAAACCACGCTGTTTGGATCGTCGTTCTCGGATGCGTGGCGCAACGGAGCTGAAGAGTACTACGTTCGCAAGGAACGCGGGTTCATAAACGAGATCCTTGTCTCCGATGCGCAGGGTACCTTCCGTCCGGGTGTCGTTCCAGATGCCGAGATAGACGTCCCTTCGGCGTCACAGATCGCAAAGCTCTTCGATCGCGATCTCGCCTTCTTCGACAATCGGCTCGACCGGATTGCGCTGTCATCCGGTGTCTCACTGGACAGTGCGGAAGGTCTCTATGATGCAGGTGCTGCCTACCTGAGACTGTCACAGCTCGAACGGGCCGAAACATCGTTCACGGACGCGATCAAGATGGACCCGGGGCTGGCAGACGCGTACAACGCCCTGGGCGTGGTTCTGACGAAGCGGCGCCGGTATGAGGAGGCGATCGAGCTCTTCGGTAAGGCGCTGGAGTTGAACCCGAACGACGCGGGTTTCCGGATCAACATCGCTCTGACTTACCACCTGCAGGGCCGGGCGGCTGATGCAGAGCAGGCCTACCAGCTCGCAGTCGACTCGAACAGTGATTTCGCGGGTGTGCTTGATTTTCTCTCCGGCGAGGCAGCTGCAACGGGCGGCGGAGCGGATCCCCTGCAGAAGATCGCATCTGACAAGGCCTACGAGGACGGTGCAGCCTTCCTTCGTCTGAATCGTCTGGATAAGGCGACGGAGACTCTCGATCGTGCACTGGAACTGAACCCGAGCAATGCCGAGGCCCTGAACGCCAAGGGCGTGATCGCCACCAAAGACCGGAAATACGAGGAAGCACTGAGCCTGTATCGGCGTGCGGCAACCGTCAGACCTGACAACGGCGGCTACCAGGCCAACCTCGCGATCACCTACCACCTGCAGGGCAAGAAAGACGTGGCAATAGAGGCCTACAGGAGGGCCGTCGAGCTCGACCCGAACTTTGAAGGTCAGCTCGACTTCATCACCGGTGGCCAGCCCCTTAAATCGATCGCCATCAAGTCGGCACCCTCATCGAAGACCGTTGGCCCTCTTCAGAAGATTGCATCCGAGAAAGCATACGACGACGGCGCGGCTTTCCTCAGACTGGAGAGACTTGACCGAGCGATCGAGCTGTTCGATCGTGCCCTGGAACTGAACCCGGTGAACGTTGATGCACTCAACGGAAAGGGTGTCGCAGCAACGCGCAGCAGAGATTACGAAGTGGCGGTTTCCATGTTCACACGGGCGCTCGCACTGGACACCGAAAACGGCGGCTTCCTCATCAATCTGGCCATCGTCTATCACCTCCAGGGGGATGCCTCCAGGGCACTTGAGGCCTACGAGAAGGCCGCTGAACTGGATAGTGGCCTCGCCGGACAGCTGGAATTCCTGGAAAAATAGTACGGTAGAAACTGTGACGAATGACATCTTCTTACGCGTCGCCGCCGGATAAATACTTTAAATACAATTGTTTATATTGTTTTAGAATTTCCCGTTAGGCGTGTTCTGAATCACGTGCGCTTGGTGGGGTTTTCCGTATTTTTTCTGTATCAGTTAGATGATATAATTTTTCGAATGCGACTCTCAGTCGGGCACCGAACACCTAGGAGGACAAAACATGAAGTTCATCTTCTCCCTCGCGATCGCCGGATTCATTTCGGCTGGCCTGTTCGCCTCTCCGGCACCCGCGGAAGAGACCAAGTCGGACAAGGCTGAAGTCAAGAAAGATGACAAGGCCGAAGTCAAGAAAGATGACAAGGTAAAAGTATCGAGCGCGTTCCTGAACCGGTGGAAGAAGATTCAGAAGGTCGCGAAGAATCGCGCGCACGAAACACAGCAAACACGAACGGTCGCCGGTGTGCGCGGTGCTGAGGCAGAGGACGCTGTCCTCGACCAGCTCTATTACAAAGGTGGCGTGCGGTATCCCAGTCGGGTTGACCTGAAAAATGCCATCTCTCAGCTTCAGGAATCAATCAAGGCCGATCCGAAAGCAGAGACGGTTGCAGAACAGAAGTTCTTCATTGCTCAGTGTCACTCGCAGCTTGGTGAGACGGACGACGCAAAGGCGACCTACACGGATATCGTGGACAACCACGCAGATTCCGATTTCGCCGCACAGGCAAAGGAAGAACTCAAGAAATTCGAAGAATAAGTCTGATCGTATCCTGACAACCCCTCCAGAATGATCAAGCACGAGCAGCGTCGGTTCAGTCCGACGCTGCTCTTTTCTTTTTAAGGCCTTTTGCACCTCCCTCATTCCCGGAGTTATATTCCTGAGCATAAGGGCAGACGATCGGCCCATTCCTTGGCGCACCACCGACAGCGGGGCAGATATGGCAGACGAAGAAGAAAAAAAGACCCAAGACAGCGACTGGAGTCATCTCCTCATCGGTATCGGTACGGGTATCGCTGTTGCACTCCTCTCGCTGACACACTTCTACCAGGATCTCGAGTCCAGCAGCTACGACTTCCGGTTTCTCCAGAGAAACGAATGGGTGGGCAAGCCCAGGCAGCTGGAGACTGTCTCCACGATCGATATCGATGACGCGGCCCTCCAGGCGCACGGCTGGCCGTTCACACGCGACAAGCACGCAGAACTCGTGGATATCCTTAGTGATCTCGGCGCCGAGATGATCGGCTTTGATATCTTCTTCTATGAGCCAAGCGGACAGGAACTGTCTCCTGAAGACCTCGACGCACTCGAGGGAAATCTGATCGACCGGGCAGATCTGGTCGCGCTCATCAAGGATCACGACAAGGAATTCGTTCGAGTTGCGAAGAAGTCAAATATCGTGGTCAACGCGCAGACCTTCGAGATTGCAAAAGGCCGATCCCTCGCGTTCACTCAGGAAAATCTCCGCTCACGCACGCCAGAGAAGGATCACTCGGTGAAGAGTCTTGCAGGTTTCTCGGCACCTATGCCCGAATCGAATGCGGAGAACTTCTACCTGGCCACAGACATCGAAGTGCCACTGCAGTCCTACATCGAATCCTCGCGTGGAATAGGCTTTGCGTTACCCAATCCGGACCACGACGGCATCGTTCGACGATACCGGCTGGCGCTGTATTACGACGGCCGAGTCTACTTCTCCCTCGGTTTGGCTATGGCCTGCGACTACATGAAGGTGCCGCTGACAAACGTGAGATTCGAGGAGGACTATATCGGTCTTCCGAACGCGACTGTTGAGGGACAGACGGTCCGGGAAGTCCGGATCCCGACGATGGGTCACTACGAAATGCTCGTCAACTGGGCGGGCACCTTCAACGGCACCTACCGACACCTCCCCTACAACCTCATCCTGGAATTCGCCGAGAATGAACCGCAGAACCGAGCTCTGAAGTTTGCGAAAACCCAACTGCATCAGGATGAGAACGTCTTTATGGACGACGACCTGTATCTGAAGGCGGCCCGGTCGGCCGATGTCGCGGATCTGGGCCCTGAGCTTCTCCTGAACTACCGAAATGTCGTTATGGACTGCGCGGGCATTGAAGCGGCACTGGTCGAAAGTCCTGATCTCACGGTCGAGCAATTCCTGAGCAGCATGGGGATCCCCGACGAGGAGTTGGCACCCGTTGTCGAGGTATTCGCCCCCTTCTTCAGCGAAGTCGGGACGAACCTGCGCATCGCAGGCATACTGACAGAGGAGCCGGACCTGTCACTGCCGGACGTGGCCTCCCGGCTGGCGGGATTGAAGATCAAGGATATCGACCACAACGTCGGAGTCATTCGCCATCTCCTGAAGCGGGACGGGCTGAGCGAAAGTCATCACCCGTTGTTCTTCCTGGATCGCGTGAAGACCGAGGGGTTGCACGGAGAAGGTGAAGCGGCCAGGGTCATTACTCGCAAGGAGTTCGACGGTACCGTGTTCTTCTACGGTCTCACGGCAACAGGCACGCACGACCTGAATCCGAC
>CAYYGZ010000021.1:0-31915 GCA_964471275.1 uncultured bacterium
ATCCGGGTTGTTCGACCAGACCGTCAGTCTGATCCGATCATATTTTTCGTCTTCGGCAATCTGACGTGCACGATCAATGAGGGCGGATCCCACTCCGGTTCTTCTGAATTCCCGTTCGACGGACATCTGATCTATCTCCAGCGTTCTGTCCGCGTGTCGGCAACCGGACTCGTGACGTTCCCGGGTGGTCAGGATCGCATATCCGGCCGGGGTATCATCCACGTATGCGACAAGGCCTCGCGCCCCCGACTGAGCGAGTATTTTGCGCACCTCCGAGGCGGCCATCTCGGCATCATAGGGTTTGAACCAATCCGGACGGCGTTCGTGATGGTCAGTCTGCACCGGTCTGCTGAGCGGTGCGATCACGTCGGCCTCCTGTGTCTCTACGATCCGTACCGTCATAGGGCAATCGGCTTCGCCGTGTCGCCTTCCATCGATTCCGGGAGTTGGAACACATTTCCGTCCCGGTCACTGTAGTAGAGGCAAGACTTGGATGCCCGTCGGGCATTGCCGTCTGCCCAGAGTGAATAGAAATCAGGATGCGCATTCACAGGGCTGCGGGCGTAGGTGTGGTTTCGTTCACTGTTCTCGGTCAACTGCTTCGTCCGATTCCACGAGCCGCCCTGATCCGTGTTGACCCACATCGCCATCTCGCCGCCTGGATTGTATGGTTGAGGTCCCGGCTCCGTGGGCGCGATGATCCGCCAGGTTCCATCCGGTTCGAGATACAACGATCCTGTGTCATAGTTGCTGTCCGATTCGGTGATTGGATTGATCGACCACTCGGATCCCGTCCACTGTGCGATCATCCAGGTTCGCGGACCGTTCTCGGGACCGGACTCGTATCCCTTGCTGACGACATAGAGGATCACGGGTCGGTCCTGGTCGTCGAGCCGAATGTCCTTGAGATAGACTTTGAGGCCCTCTGTAGCGTAGTCGTGGACCCGCGCGTTGTTGTCCGGTGTCGTTACCGGGAGGTCCACGGTTTCCCCTGCGGCGTTCTGCCAGGACTTTCCGAAGTCGAGTGTCTCCAGGTAATACAGGTTGGTCCGCCAGTTGAGGCCCTGCGGCTCCGGATGGTAGTTGAACCCCGTGCAGCACTTCGTTTCCGAATGAATGCTGATCTGATAATGACCTTTGTCAATCGCAGCCAGACGCTGCCATTCTGACCATTCGACACCATTCTCACTGGTCATGAAGAACAGCGTTCGGTCTGACGGGTCTTTGTAGCGGGTGACGAAAGAGATGAATCCACGGCCCGGAAGATGCCAGGCCTGGAGGTAGGAGAAGTTGTCCATCGAGACTGGTGAGCCATCGACGAGCATTGTCGGGTTGACGTTTTCGAACGCCTCGACTGAGTAGGGTTCGACGCTACGGTGGATATACGACGGTCGTGACAGACCGTGTGAAGTCGAAAATATCCAGATGTAGCCGTCGTCATCGACGGAGATGACGGGGTTGTCGTGTGCATCCGCCGTTTCCTTGTCGAGGAGGATTGTCGGCCGTGGGACTTCGCCGGTCTTGTGGTCAAAACAACTGACCATATGGATCAAGAAACCTTCCCGTTCGGTGGAGAAGGCTCCGTCGTTGGCCAGTTCAGCTCTCGAGTGTTTCAGGTGCGCGTCGGGGGGAGTCCCGCCATAGCAGAAGAAGGTCTTGTCGACCTCGGGTCTGTAGACCGCGAAGGGACGGTGCTTTGCACAGTAGGTTGCGAGGCCTCCGCTGTATTTGTAGACGTATTCGTCTCCGGATGGCTGGTTGAAGTACCAGATGCCGCGGTACCCGGTGTCTTTTTCGTTGATGGTCACCATCGTGTCTCCTGAACGTGTCTGTTGTCTGCCTCGTCCGTGCTCAAGGTAAGGAATGGACTCGAGACGGCCTAGCGGGTCGAACCTGGCTACCGGAGAGGCGGATCTGCTGCGTTGTCGTCAGACGGCGGACAGGGGAGACCGATTCGCGCACGACCTGATGCCGCCGGTTGTGTCCGGTCTACGGCAGGAGTCGCGCCAGGCAGACATCCGTGCGCAGGACGTCATTGTAGTCCGACTGACTCATCAGTCCGGCGTTGATCCCGGATGTGTAAGCATACCAATGTCCGTCGGTGCCGGTGTGCCCCGGGCTACACCAGTCCCAATGCTCGATGGCCGGCAGCCAGTGAGCGCGTTCCGGGTCCGTTTCAGTGAGCAGGTTGCAGTCGACCCGTTGACCGTCGTTCTCGAACACCAGCTGGTAGAGCTCGATGGATGGGTCGTACCACCCCGGGATCTCACCTTTAGGATCGGTGGCGACCAGGAGGTGGATGCGGTCTCTGGCGTCGTATGAAATCGCTGTCGACTTGCCCCCAGAGAGGTCGAGATCCGGAATTGCCGTCGAGAGATCGATGTTCTCCCAGCCAGTGTCGGTCTGATGCCACATGACGCCGCGATCCGGGCCCGGCAGCGAGGCAAAGACCCAGACGTGATCGTTCCGGTCGACGACGTGCGTACCGATGCGCATCGTGGCCTTGGGATCGTCGAAGCAGGAACTGATCCAGCGCGTCGTGTCGATCGTGAGCGGAAAGACGCACGGACCTCCGGCATTTGTCCAGGTATCGCCACCGTCGTCGGAGGCGATGTGGGTCATCCCCTTCGTCAGACAGTCGAGGTTGACTCCAGACTCGGAGTAATGGAACTGGAACGTGAGATGAAGTCGACCCGTCGGGCCGATCGTCAACGAATGCATGAAGTGGTTATATCCGGGTGTGGGACTTTCCGCGATAGGGATGGGTGTCTCCCAATTGCCGCCCGGCCGCTTCCGCGTGTACTGGAGCTGCCAGCGCTCGCCGCGTTCCCGATAGGCGAGATGAAAGGTCCCGTCCCTGTCGATGATGTAGGCGGGATAGCTGTGGTGGGGACCGATCGGCTCGGGTGAGGACCAGGATGATTCATCGGAAGGATCGTCGCTGTAGCGGTAGAGAAAGTCGCCGTGATGGGCACCAACAAGCGTGTGAAGCCGGCCGTTCGCGTCGAGCGTGAGTGTCGGACCACAGTGGTTATCGACGCCCTCACCCAGGGAGACGACAGTCTTGAGCCGTCCCGATTCCCCGTCACAGATACCCAGTCGGATCCTTACCGGTTCATCCTTCGATGCGGGTCCGTCAAGCCACCCGACAATCAGCTCGTCGCCACGCCGAACGAGCTTACGACTGATGTTGTATGCGGTCGCTCTGTCTGAGCCTTCTGTCGACAGGTTGATGTGGTTTGCCAATGTACCCCTCACTCGATTGTGTTGGCCAGGCCAGGGAATCTCGATCGCAGGTCAGTCAAGACCTTCGACCCTCTCGTTCCGGTCGCCTCGAAGATAGCGCACAACGTCGGCCGTGTCGAAGACGATAAGGACGACGCGTGCCTCGTAGGAGGCGAAGTATTAGAGTGGAACAATCCCGTTGGCTGACATCAGGATCCCCATAGAGAGCTGGACCCACAGTGGGAGACGGAACACGTCTCTGCGGAATCTGACGACGCCTTGAATCATACGGATCCCTTCGAGCATGGTTGGCCCGGCTCCCTGTACAGACGTCTGACAGGCCGGTTTGTGTCCGGGGATCGCCTGATACGGTGAGCAGGTAACCGTGTGCGGGGACCAAGGAGAGGTCAGGCGTTTCCTGCAACTCAATGCGAATCAGGTCCAAGCCTGGGAAGGAATCGCAGCCAGCTGTTCTGGTATGAATGCAGCTTTGGCAGGTTGCCAACAGGCGCCCAGAAGAGGCGGAAGGTGTGCTTTTCGTCCACGTGAGTCCATTCGGTCGGTGTGTCACCGGTGTGGCTGAACAAGTAGAAGTGGCGGTTGACATTGTCAGTGACCGTGGATGACGGGACCCATCCGGTGACCTGGTATGAGACATACGGTGGGTCCGCGTCGAGGTCTCGTTCTGCGTATTCGATGTGAGTGAAGTCGTCGTGTGTGCGCAGCTGCCACACACGGAGTCCCCGCCTGAGCTCTGCCCAAGACGGACTGGAGGTATCAGGTCGCGTGTAGACGAGCGTTGTCTGATGTATGAGACGCTCATCGAACTCCAGGTCTTCGGGGGCTTCGGCGAGTTTTCGCTCCAGCTTCAATTCTAAGAGACCCGTCTCCTCCTTCGCCTCTCTGATCGCCGCGTCGGTCGGGTCTTCCCCCGGTTCGACCGTACCTGCGGGGAGCTGGATGCCCACGTGTTCGAACACGAGCAAGTGCGGCACGTCATTGATTCTGCTGACGATGAAGGTGGTGACCTTGTCCAGTCGGTCCGATTCAGGCATCTGACGCGTTCATCTCTGTCAGTGACAGACTTCCATCCCTGTTGGCATACAGCCAGCGCTCGAAGTGGGTCTTGATCCGAGGCCAGTCGGCGTCCAGCATAGCGAACCAGGCCGTGTCACGATTTCTGCCCTTGTAGATCAGGTGCTGGCGGAAGGTCCCCTCATACTGGAAGCCGAGCCGTAAGGCAGCCGCTCTCGACCGCGCATTCAGGGCGTCACATTTCCACTCCACACGTCGGTATCCGAGCCGATCGAAGGATTCGCACAGCATCAGGTAGATGGTCTCTGTGTTGGTGTTCGATCGCTGAACCGAGGGTGCGTACCAGATATTTCCGAGCTCGAGCCGCCAGGCATCCGGTACGATATTCAAGTAGCTGACCATCCCGACGGGTGATCCCGACACACGGTCCACAACCTTCAGAAACAACGGGTCGGTCGAAGAGGCGCACCCCTCAAGCCAGATTGCCATCCCTGATTCTGAGTCGAACGGGCCGTAGCCCATGTACGTCCACAGCGATTCATTGCTGGCCGTCCCGTGGCTGACTCTATACAGGTCTTTTCCGTCACTCTGCGGTGCGATAGGGCTCAGCAGAACCGACTGCCCCTCCAATGGATGGCCGTCGGGTCGAGGCGCGGCTCCGTGCTGGTCGACCGTGTCGCCCGTCAGTAGACTCTGCTCATCCACTGCCCGACTTCTCCTCCTCGAAATCGCGATACATCAGGCTGGGCTGGATGCCCTTGTTGTCCTGGTGCTTGCCGCTCGAATAGGGTTCGTATTCCCCTTCGATCGTGTGGTAGTAGATCTGGCAAATCTCGACGCTCGGGTAGATCGTGACAGGCTGGATCGAGAACATTTCGAGTGTCCAGTAACCAGCGAACCCCACATCACCGAACCCGGCCGTGACGTGAACGAACAGGCCGAGCCTGCCCACCGAAGAACGCCCTTCGAGCATCGGAACCAGATTCTCGGTCTTCGTGTACTCGACCGTTCTGCCAAGGTAGAGTCTGTTTGGTTCCAATGTGAACCCAGCATCCGTGATCTGGATTTCACTCGTCCATGCCGCCCGCTTCATGTCAAGCACCGGGTCGTCGTAAACCAGAAGCTCGTTATGCAGGCGAAGGTTGTAGCTGTTCGGGTTGAGCCGGCTCTCGTCGAACGGATCGATCTCGATATCGCTTCCGATGCGTTCGGCAATTGCCTTGCCGGACAGGATCACATCATTCCTCCCGATTGATTAGTGCAGGTAGCTTCCGTATGTCCATTCGTAGTCGCGCGACGATCCCCACGCGCTTTCCCGATAGTGGGTTCTGGAGATCTCATCGTGTTCACTCGTCAAGCGGTCCAGCACTTCTCGATCCGTAATTCGATCGTCCGTCTCTACCTGCCACTCCAGGAGGTTCGCCCTCAGTGCGTCTCGAATCGCTGCCGTCTCCGGGTCATCGACCCGGTTCTCGAATTCCCACGGATCATTCTGGAGGTCATACAGTTCTTCGCGAGGCGGATTCTGGAATGTCTCGTAAGCCTGTCTTGTGCGTCTGTCGCTGGCGGCGATCTCCTCAACCGTAGCTCCCGGCTCCCACAGTTGGTCGGGACCGGAATAGAAGGCCGCGTTCGGGTTCGGTCGATCGGGCGTGTAGTTGACGATCAGCTTGTATCGCTCGCCGCGAACGGATCGCTGCGGATAGTAACACGGCGGGTTCGCACCTGTCCATTCAGCGCACAGGTATCCCCGCCAGTCGGTTGGCTTGCCCTTCAGCAACGAGACCTGAGATCGTCCGGAGCACCGCGGCGTTTCGATGTCCAGGATATCGGTGATCGTCGGCAGGATGTCGACGTGTGATACGAGCTCCTGTCGGACAGCCCCAGCTTCTGCCTGCCCGGGCCAGCGTACGATGTGTGGGACCCTCAGCCCGCCCTCGTAGCAGCAGGCCTTGCCACGCGAGAACTGGGCGCCGTGGTCGGTTGTGAAGATGACGAGCGTTTCATCGGCCTTGCCGGACGCATCCAGACGGTCCAGGAGAAGACCGACGCCCGTGTCCAGTCTGCTCATACAGTTGTAGTAGTCGGCAGCGTGCTGCCGCAATCTGGGTGAGTCCACACCCACCTGAGGAAGAACAGATACCTCGTCGGCCTCGTAGGGTTTTTCGGGTATGCCGCACTGCTGTCGGAGCAGAGGAAGATGTGCATCCGGATAGGCGACTGTCAGGAAGAAGGGATCGCTCGAATCTCCGATGAACGTTCCAGCGACATCAGCGATCCGATGGACGTCACGGTTACCGAAGCTGATGAAGTCACGATCGTTCCACCACATATCGATCGGGAAGTCGGTATCCGGGTTGACGTGGAGTTTCCCGATCAAGCCCGTGCGGTACCCTGTCTGTTTGGCAAGGGTGAAGAGATTAGGGAAGGCCCCGTATTGTGCGTAGTTGTGCGTGGCGAGTCCGATCTGCCCACACTGGTGGGGATAGAGCCCTGAAAATATGCTCGCCCGTCCGGGACTGCAGACGGATTGCGTGGTGTGGGCATTCTCGAATCGGACACCCTCGGAGGCGAGGCGATCGATATTGGGTGTTGCGACGTTGGTGTCACCGTAGCAGCCCAGGTGCTGGCCGTTGTCTTCGGAGATGATCAGGAGGACATTCAAGGTGGAACCTATCACGAAAGGCGTAAGAGAACCGGGAACGAATCGATACTGACGGCGTATATTACCGACGTGAACAGCCGATTACCATCGAATTGTGACAGAGGAACCGGATGAGTGAGCAGATCGATCGACACGTTGCCGTCTTGCCCCGGGGTGAAGCGGATACCTACCTGTCCTGGCGGCTTCTGACTGAAGATGGTGCAGCAGAACCCTTTCACGTTGAGCGAGGCAGAGACAACCAGTGGGAACGGGTGAACGCGAAGCCGATCCTGGGTTCGACGGACTTCTGTGACCACACCCCCGTACCGGGCACATTCGACTACCGTGTCGTGGATGGCAGCGGTCGTGTATCCGAGTCTGTTTCTGTTGACAGCAGTCTGGATCCGAGCTGCACCGCGATCTCCTTCCCGCTTCGGTACCAACCCGAGCCGTTCCCGATACGGATGGCCACGGGAGATCTGACGAACGACGGTCGGTATGGTTACGTGATTGTCGAGTCCGAGAACGGACGGATCCAGGTCTGTGCCTACGCACAGGACGGTCGTCATCTGTGGCACTATGACGCCGGCTTGCCGTCGAACGGTGGCTGGGATGGCAGAACGTGGCACGTGCCGGTCATTATTCTGGATGTTGATGGCGACGACCGTTCGGAAGTCGTGTTTCATCGTGGGCCGGGAGTTGAGTTCAAGGACAACCGGTATACGGGCGCAGGACCCGACGAGGCGTTGATCTGTGTGGACGGGGAAACGGGAGATATCAAGTGGGAGGTGCCGTGGCCGGCTCAGAAGGCGCGTGTGATGATGACGGCGGGAAGTCTGAATGGCGACGACGCGCCCTTGAGCATTGTCGTGCTCGATGAGACCTATCGGGATGTCCGACTGATTTCGCACGACGGGGCGACGGGACAGGTAGAATGGGAGGCCGATCAGGCAAGGGGAGCGGGGCACAACCTGGATATCGATGACATCGACGGGGATGGGCGGATGGAGGTGATCTGTGGTGGTATCTGCTACAATCACGACGGGTCCATCCGATGGGAAGCGGAGCCGTTCGGTCACGCGCACTGGTCGTGGATCGGGCGCTACGCCGGACACGGCGATCAGCTGATGATTCACGCGGCGGAGAAGGGGAGACTGCTGTATTTCCCGATCTTCACACCTGACGGCGAGGAGTGGATGCAGCTGACGAAGCGGCAAGCTCACCGGTTCGCCGCCGTGGGGTGGAATGTGGACGGGACGGTCGCATTTGCCCGGAGAGACGCGTGCCACATCGTGCGTATCACCGCAGCAGGCGAGGAGGTGGTGATCCCGGGGAGCGATCTGCCAACGGGCTGCAAGTTCGGACGCGTCCAGCTGGCGATGGATCTGGTCGGGGATTTCCGGGAGAATCTCGGATGCGTGGATTACGAGTATGGGACGTTCATCGTTGCGCAGAATCCACTGCCGGCTGGATGCAGAGCGCTGTCGCCTACCGGGGACGCAAACTATCTCCACGAGCGGGCACAGGTGGGGTCAGGCTACTACACGTATATCGCGCCGCCAATGATGTAGTCCGGGCTTAGCTGGCCGGCGCTATTTCGACGTAACCTGTTGTTGTTAATTAAGTTACGAGTTTGACGGGTTGTGTTGAACTGAAAAGTGCCCCCGGGGGTACTTTTCAGAATCGCATCATCCCTGTACCTACCGAAAGCCTCCCGATCCTGCGGCGGTGTGAGTTCCTCAGCGGATCCAGGTCGCAGTTGCAGTGCCGATTCCCGTCATTCCGTAACCGTTCCCGCAGTAGAAGAGTCGCAGCCGGTCTCCTTCATCTAGGATCGAGGGATACTCCACCATCTGTGATTCCCATTCACAGTTCGGATTCGGTGTGAGGCTCAGATACTCGTCGCCTGTTCCCCGGTTCCACTCGTATCCGTCGTCGCTGAAGGCCTCCGACATCGAATAGTAGCCCCACCTTGTCCCAATTCCGCAGTAAAGCATTCGGTAGATGTTCCCTTCACGCCACACCCAGGGAGCGGCAACTGCTGCATCTTCGCTCGAGATGTTCGGTCTCGGACTGAGGACGACTCTGTGGTCTGTCCAGCGGAAACCGTCGACGCTGTGGCAGACCGCGCAGTGCTTTTCCTGGTCGACACGGATATCCTCGGGGTCCGGTGATCCCGTCGCGAGGGTGTAGTAGAGTCTGTAGGTCGTCGAACCATCCGGCTGCAGATCCTCGATAATGGTGCCACCACCTGCGATTCCTTTGTTATTCGGGAACTGCTCGGTCTGGTTGCCCGTGATCAGCGGGTAGGTGGAATGTCGTTCGAAGCGGATGCCATCCTCGCTTGTGGCGAGGCCTATACCCCAGAAGGATTGTAGACCCGCAGGACTGTCGTCCCTTCCCGTGTAGTAGAGATGCCAGCGGTCGCCGAATTTCCTGACGAGCGGAAGAACGCACCAGTTGCTGTCGAAGGAGCCGGGTCTACCCAGGTCAAGGACGACTCCCTGGCGTGTGAATTCCGTAGGGCGATCGGTCGGAGCCGTCGCGAGACAGATCCGCTGATGTCCATCGTCATCGCCGCCTGAGTAGTAGAGTCTAAGCTCCCCGTCCACTCGGATTGCCCAGGGATTCATGCAGCGCGAGGAATCGTAGTCACTGTCCGGGTTGGGAGGCAGTACGGGGTTTTCGGGATCCCGAAGCCAATCGAGGGGGCTGATTCTCACAGTTCTTCTCCCAGTGTTTCAGCGGACTTCCCGTGAACGGCCAGAATATGCCGGTTGACGATCGAGAATGACAGGAGCCCACGTACCTACAGGGAACCTTCGCTGTGAACGCTCTAGTCAGGAGGCCACGATGACAGCCCTGACAGTTGCCCTCGTAAGCAGTGCTCTTCTCGTCGTTGCATGGTACGTGTTTTCGCCGGCGGTTCAAGCCTACAGGCGATTTCGCGGTCAGCTTGTCGTGGCGTGTCCCGAGACGGGTCAAGCCGTGGCAACACGCGTAGATGCCCGCCATCTGGCCTTGTCAGCGGTTCGCCGAACCTGGGAGATGGAGATCGAGTCGTGTGATCAGTGGCCAGGGCAACCCGGCTGCGATCAGGTCTGCACAACTTCGATCGAAGATGCACCCGAGCAGTGTTCGGTTCGGGAACGTCTGCGGGTATGGTATCACGGAAAGTCGTGCGTGAAGTGCGGAAGCGTGTTTGCGAACGTTGATTCTTACGATCACACGGCACGCGTATCGTACGACAAGAAGCCAGCCCTCCTCAGTCTGGATGATGAGGTCATCCAATGGAAGGACGTTCACCCCGTAGACCTGTTGAAGCTGCTGGACACCCACCAGCCGATCTGCTGGGATTGCGCCACGATCGAGACGTTCCGGAAGCACAAGCCGGATTGGGTGATCGACGGGGAGTTTACGTACCGCAGTCTGCACTTCTAGGTCTGTGTGGCGAAGGGGGGGTAATGCCAAACCGGTGGCCCTTCGATACGGCACGGCTGGGGTTCGTATAGCGGAGGATTGAGATATCCGCCACTCTGTGTGCCTACTCAGGGTGATCTGTGGTCGTATCGCCTCTGCCTAATCGAAGAAATCCCTGTCCTCTTCTTTCAGATAATCCCGTGCCTTCTCGTTGAACGTCACGCCCAGGCCCGGGGTGTCCCACACCTCGATATGGCTGTCTCTGACGATCGGATGAGGGAGGCCGTCGACTATGCTGTACCACCATTCCGGATTCCCGGTGGGATACTCGAAGGCGATGTAGTTGGACGGGAGCGTCGCACAGACCTGGACGAGCGCCGCGAGACCGAAAAGACCGTCACCTGTTCCGTGGGGGGCCATCAGGATTCCGTGTAGATCGGCATATTCGGTCACCCATTTGAGTTCGGCGATCCCACCGATGTCGCACGGGTCAGGTCCGATTACATTCACGGCCTTCTGTTCGATCAGGTCCTTGAAGTTCTGCCGCAGGTAGATCTGTTCGCCCGTATGAATCGGTGTGGTGGTCTGCATCGTGACGTCCCGGTATACGTCCGGGTTGACATACGGAATGTAGTCGCCGGTCAGTGCATCTTCAATCCACATCAGGTTCAGCCGTTCACACTCTTTCGCCAGACGGAGCAGGTCTGTCGGGACCATTCCCGGGCCCGCGTCCAGCGCAAGACCGACCTCGTCACCACACACATCCTTCATAGCTTCGATACAGGCGACGAGATGGTTGAATCCCTTCTCGGTCAGCAGGCCGCGATTGGGGTGACGACTGGCATTCACTACGTCACCGTGGTAGAAGCCCAGTATCTTCGTCGCCATGGGGCCGTGAAAGGCAACGCCCTGCTTGATAATGGTGAATCCCTCCGGCGAGGCTTTCATCCTGGCGATGTTTTCCGCGTAGTTCTCGGGTTCGAAGCCTTCCAGAGGAAACCGTACAGCTCCGTTATAGACCTGAACGCGATCGCGAACTTTCCCACCGAGCAGTTTGTAGACAGGCAGTCCTGCCGCTTTCCCGGCGATATCCCAGAGGGCGAATTCGATCGCACTGACGGCACTGCCCCAGGGCTTGAATGCTCCGAGCCTGCGGATCCGGGACATCACACGCTCGACGTCCGTTGGGTCTTGTCCCAGGATGTATTCCCGGTAGAAGAGGACGTGAGGCTTCAGGTATCCCTTGCTGTACTCGGCTTGCCCATATCCGTCGATGCCTGCATCCGTGATGATGCGAACGACGGGGTTGTTGCCGATCGTCGCGCACTTCAGATCAGTGATCTTCATCTGGACCTCTCGTTCGATCGGTCGAAACACATCGATTTGACGAAGCTGCGATCCCTTCACTGTTTTCGCTATACCGGGCATCTTTGCCGGGCAAGAGCCGCGTGTGATCCTCTTGCAGCGTTCGGTGTCCGGCGCTGAAAGGTCGATGATGACGCAGGGATTGACGCCAGACGCACGGTCAGAAAGCAGGATGCTGTTGCGACCCTCCTACAAGCGTGTGACGTGGCGGATCTTCACCGATCGGTCAATGAAGCGATCGTCGAAAGGCAGTTGGCGATGGGTGTCGACATCAATCGGCGTGGTTGTCATCACGTGGTCTGAAGCCTGACCTCGGTACCCGTTTCTGCTGAACGGTAGATGGCTCGGACGACGTCGAGTGAACGTCTGCCCTCAGCGCCGTTCACCACCGGTTCGCGATCCTCACGGATCGCGTCAACGAAGTCCTGGATCTGCCTGCGATGCGCTTCGCCGCCTTCCTCCAGAACGGCTGCTGCTCCGGAATGCTCGACGGGTGCGCGCTCGTCGATATCGCGCACACCTTCGTCGAAGGTCTCCCAATGTCTGATCCAGACATCCTCTGTGCCATCGAGGATGATCGTGCCCTCCGATCCGTGAATCTCGATCCGCTGCTGGAAGTCCGGATGCACGGACGTCGTTGCCTGGATGACTCCCAACGCGCCGTTCGAGTATTTGACTGCGGCGACACAAGTGTCCTCAACTTCTATGCCCTCGTGTGCCCGAACATCCGTGTAGGCTTTCACCGAAGCCACATCTCCTGCAAGATGAATGAGCAGATCCAGACCGTGGATCCCCTGGTTGATGAGCGCGCCGCCACCGTCGAGCGCCCGTGTGCCCTTCCATCGTGAATCATTGTAGTATTCCTGGGGACGATAGAACTTCATGTAGCAGTCGGCCATCACGGGGTTCCCGAGCGTGCCTGCATCCAGAGCCTGCTTGACTTCCTGACAGGCGTCCAGGAAGCGGAGCTGGAAGATGACGCCTAGTTTCACACGGTTGGCTCCGCACGAGGCGATCAGCGCATCCGCCCGATCCAGGCTTATTTCAATCGGCTTCTCGACCAGGACGTGTTTGCCGGCTTCAGCCGCCGGTATTCCGAACAGCGCGTGCTCGCCACTGGCTGTGCAGATGGATACCGCGTCCACATCGTCGCGTTCGAGGATACCGGGGTAATCCGTCGTCGGGTCCCCACCAAAGCGATCGCAAATGTCTTTGGCGCGCGCGTGGTCTCGTGAGCATATGGAAACCAGATCGGCATCGGAAAGGTCACCGATGACCTTCGCGTGCAGCTGGCTGATCATCCCTGCTCCGACGATGGCGAATCGAATGGGTTTCCGTGATGCCAAAGTTCCTCCTGGATCAGACCGGATCAACGTAAACGTAGTATGCACCGATGTCGTCGCCCTGGTCATCGACAAACCAGGACTGCAGCAACGTTTCTCCGGAGTTCAGTTCAGCTGTGAAGATGATGCCCTTGTCGTCCGGACCTACCTCTGACTCCTGCTCGATCTCTCCCACCTTCAACCTGGCCGTTTTAACCGAGACGGCCTTCCCCCCACCGTAACCATCCTTGATCTGACCGTAGTTCAGCAGGTCACCCGGGATACCCTCCACAATCGCACGGTCCTCTTCCTTTGGCCAACGGCGGAGTTCTATTCGGTATGTGCCCGGCTGTGCGACGTCGATCTCCCAGTATCCGTTGCACTCCATCGCTCCGCGGATCTGAGACTGGTTCCACGCGCACGCGGCATCCGGGTTGCGCCAATCGTGGGAGTTGAGACGGACACGCGGTTCTTCGGGTGATCCGATCGGAATCGGAACCGTCCCGCTGAATTGTCGAGAGACCTTGTCCCACCAGTCGTCGTAGTCCGAGCGAAGTCTGCCAACCACCTCCGGATGTGAGGCCGCGATGTCGCTCTGCTGTCCGGGATCTGCCTGGATGTCGTAGAGCTCCTCACCGTTCACGAGTCGCCAACGCTGCGTCATCGTCGCACTTTTGCGCCACTTGACGGGATCCGTGATCCGCTGACTGTCCGTGACTAGCGTGCGGTCCGGCCAGTCGACCCGCTCGTTCAGGATCAGCGATGCGATCGTCCGACCATCGAAAGCCAGGTCGTCGCGATCGATTCCACAGAGTGTCATCAGCGTCGGCATCATGTCCACGTTGGCCGTCAACGTGTCGACGTCCCGGCCCACAGTCAGCCCGGCAGCGGGCCAGTGCAGGAAGAGGGGTACGCGGTGTCCTCCCTCGTACTCCGACCCCTTTATGCCGCGCATACCAGCGTTGTACCCGTGGTCGATAAACTGACCTTCGCCCGGCTTCGCGCCGCCGGCGGTTCCATTGTCCGTCATGAAAATGAAGATGGTGTTCTCTGTGAGACCCAGCTCGTCGAGACGACGACGCAAACCCCCGACGTTCTCGTCAATACAGGAGATCATCCCGTAGAAGTTGGCACGATCTTCTGTCTCGACCTGATCGTCGTATTGGCGGCTGTAGTCGTCGTCGACGATGAAGGGGCTGTGAGGCGCGTTTGTCGTGATGAAGCAGAGGAAGGGATCTTCCTTGTGGTGTTCGATGAACTTGAGCCCTTCCTGGAACCAGATGTCCGTGCAGTAGCCCTCGAAAGGCTTCCACTCACCGTTTACCGCGTAGTGATCGTCGTTGTAGTTGTTGCCCCAGTAGTCCGGTGTGTTTCCGATTCCGCCGCCACCGTGCGTCGCGACTTCCTGGAAGCCACGGTCCTGCGGCCGGTAAGGATAATTGTCACCCAGATGCCACTTACCGAAGAGCCCGGTTGCGTAGCCCACATCCGAAAAGGCATTGGCGATACTGTACTCGTCCTGTCTCAGGAGCGAACGGCCCCCGATCGTGTGCCAGACGCCCGTGCTGTTGTGGAAGTGACCCGTCATCAGTCCGGCGCGCGTGGGGGCACAGGTGGGGCCGACGTGGTAATTCGTCAGTCGAACCGACTCGGCGTGCAGCTTGTCCAGGTTTGGCGTCTTGATGACGGGGTTGCCGTGGCAGCCGAGCTCGCCATAGCCCTGATCATCCGTGAGGACAAATACGATGTTGGGTCTATCAGTCATCCAGAAGTCCAGTGAAGTGTAGGGCGCATAGCATTGAAATACCGATCTGCAGACGAAGAACTCAGAGCTCAGGTATCTCCCAGTTGTTTCGCCATTGCGAATTCTCTGGCGGGGTTTCGTCGCCTTGCTGCAAGGATGCGAAGTCCTTCAGCCCTGGTTGAATCTCGTGACTCCAGATCTGTTCGACGTCACCGAAGGTAAGGGGCTTCTTGCGGGAGGGCGAGTATTGACCGATCAGGTCTCTTGCTTTTGTGCCTATACGGTCTATCACATCCTCGGTCATCGCGTTGCCAACCTGCCGACTGGCGCGGTCGTTGAGCTTCCCCATCGCGAAGTATGGGCCGGGGGCATCCAGTTCGGGCATCCGCGACAGATCGACACAGTCGGGTGCTACGGACCAGAGCTGCGACGTCTCACCGCGGCCGGCGTGACCGCCTGTGCCCTCACCATCTCCAAAGTGATCTGTATCTGTCCCGCTGCTGACGAACCAGTCTATCTGCGTGTCGACGTGCCGCTGCATCGTTTCGAGGATGACGGGCACATCCAGACGATGCGGGCCCGAGTGACCCGAGAAGATGATTGTGGCCTTGAGCCGAAGCGCATCCATTGCGCGGATGTGGTAGCACATGTTCTTGAGGAATATCCAGGGCGGCACCGCGGTCAACCAGGTTCGTTGGTTCCCGATCTGTTTGTGTCCCCAGACGGCATATCCGCCGACCTCGTGACAATGCCAGTATTCGGGCGGGCAGACGATGCCTCCGTGTCGACGTGCAGCCAGGATGCAGGTCTCGTGTGAACGGATCCCGTCGTTACTGAGGGCGTTGAGCGGTCCGTGGGGTTCACACAGACCATAGGGCAGGTAGGCAGCTGGAAAAGCGTCGTAGGCCGCTTCGAGTTCATCGGGGAACATGCGTTCCCATCGGACTTCGCGCATGGTAGACCTCGAGAATAGAGTTCAGGGAGAAGAGACTGCGTTCCAGAGAAGCAAGTGGCGTTGCAGGTTCCAGGTGAACCGGAAGATCGGGACGCTGTTGCTCCTTTGAGTGGGCAATACAGCGTGGGATCGAATCTGTCCGGCATAGATACATATCCCGCGTTCGAGGCATTGTGATCTAGAATCCGCCAGCCTGGATGACCGGGCGACGATCCTCCGTCTGGATACACCAGTCCAGGATTCTTGCCGTCAGTTCTGCCTTTCTTCCCGCTTGATCCGTATCCCCCCACAGATTCACCAGTTCTCCCGGGTCGGCCTGCAAGTCGTACAATTCACCCTCTTCGTTGCCCGGGTAGTAGACGAGCTTCCAATCCCGGGTCCGGATGGATTTGATCGGCCCGAGATCTCCCTTCTTCTGTCGTGGGGCGAAATCGGGCGATGTCGGTGAGGTCGGCAGATCCTCGATGTCCTCGTGGCTTTGTGTGTGCAGCCGACCGTCCGGTGACTCCACGCCGATCTCGCCGAACACGGAATCTCGAGGTGTGTATTTGCCACCTTCCACCAAGGGGAGCAAGCTCTGTCCCTGCAGGCCATCCGGATGTTCGAGACCGACGGCATCCAGAACGGTCGGCATCAGGTCGATGATCTCGGTGAACTCAGCTCGACGTTCACCTGCGGGAATACGCTCCGGCCACCGAATGATCAAAGGGATGCGAGTCAGGCAGTCATACAGCGCTTTCGACTTACGAATCATCCGATGTTCGCCAAGATACTCACCGTGGTCGGATACGTAGATGATGAGCGTGTCGTCCGTCAGCCCAAGCGAATCCACACGATTCAGGAGCCTGCCTACTTCATCGTCGATGTACGTGTTCATCCCGAAATACATTGCCGTGACGCGCCGGATATCTTCCTCTGTGACCTTGTCCCCACAGAGCGCCAGATGGTCGAGTTGTTGAGCGACCGGTTTGCTGTTCACTTCATCGTCCAGCTGGTCGGGGATGGGAACGCCCGCCGGATCATACATCGACGCGTAGGGCTCGGCGGTCTGGAGCGGTGTATGGGGATCCGCGATCGAGCACCACAGGAAGAAGGGTTGATCGGTTCGGTGGTTGTCAAGGAAGTCGACCGCGTGCGTGACCGTGAAGGCCGTCCCCAGCGATTCGGATGCGCCCGGGTTGGTGACGGTTCCCCAGCAGCGTCTGTTGATCTGTGAATCGGGGATGAACTGTTTGGCGCTCAGAGCAGCCTGATCCGGCGGCTCCGTCGGCCCCCCGTGGCCACATTGCCACACGTAGTCGAATCGATCGAGATCGGCTTCGCGGAAGCAGTGGTTCTTGCCGCTCAAGGCTGTCGTGTATCCGGCCTCGGCAAGCAGCTTGATAAGGTGGTTCTGATCCGGTTGCATCCAGACGCTGTTCGCCCGGGATCGCGTGGTGTGACTGTATCGCCCCGTGAATGCCATCACACGCGACGGAACGCAAACGGGATAAGGTGTGAAGGCGAAGTCGAAAAGCGTGCCCTCAGATGCGAGCCTTTCCAGGTTCGGGGTTCTGCACACGGGGTTGCCGTAGACGGAGAGCGAGTCGCGCTTCTGCTGGTCCGTCATAATCAGGATGATGTTTGGACGATTCATCTACGGCTCCGCCTTTCCATTCGATTGTCGAATGTGACGGCTCGGCTTGCCAAAGGTGAGTATCTCGTCCTTCGCAAGCTTCATCGGGATGTGATTGTGGAGCCAACCGCCGCCCGACAATCCATCCGGGAATTCGTGGATCAACATGCCGGCCTGGTTGATCTTCAGTTTCTGGGCAATTGTTGCGTCAGGTCTGGCGACAAAGCTGGCCCAATGCGAGTAGGGGTGAGAGGAATTGTTGGCGATTGCCCACATCTGGTTGTCCGCACAGCGTGTCGGAACCTGGCGACAGTTGAGTACGTCCAGACAGTTCGGTCCTCTTCCACGCGCATTGTAGAAGGAATGGAGCATGATCTTTGCACCCAGATCGCGGTAGGCCGTGTATACCTGGGGATAGCAGACATCGTAACAGATGGCCAGACCGATCTTGATGCCGTTGACGGTGTGGGCGACGAGCCGGTTTCCAGCCGAGTATGCCTGCTGATCACTCTTCGTACACATACACTTGTCGTAGCGATCGACTATTCGACCCCGGTTGTCGATCCAGTAGAGGCAATTGGTTGGCTTGTTTCGCCCATCAAGGAAGTGTCCCGATCCGAGAATCAGACCGATCTCGAGCTTGCTGCACAGATCGCGCAGAGATTGCGTCTCTGTCCGAAGCAGTTCCCAGTCAAAGGAGCGAAAGCTGTCGAAATCCGTCCGTGCATAGCCGGACAGGCAGGCTTCCGACGTGTGCAGGATGTGGGCGTTGCTCTCTGCTGCACGTTTCAGGTAGCGTCGGATGTAGCGTGCGTTCCGGGAGATATCACCGATGACGGGGAACTGACAGCTGGCTATTCTGAGTTTGCTCAAGATTAAAGTCCTTTCATCCCTCGACTCCGCTTTGGTCAGGGGGTCGGCGCCCTGCAGACCTGGCGTGTCCTGTTCCTGGCAATCTCGACATCGGGATCATCAGTCCATCAATCTGGCGTTGTACTGACGAGGTTCGGGTGTGTACCCCGTGAATGCAGGTTCGTCGAACGGTCCGGGTGTAAAGATGTAGACTTTTGGATCCCAGGGGTTGTAGAGAACAAGCTCTTCTCGATCATCGCCACAGACGTTTGCTGGAATACAGTGATACCAGGCCATCCGGCCAATCCGCTCGGGCGCGGGCAATCCTGGCAGTTCAATGCTCTTCCCGGTAATTGGATCCCACAGCATCCCTCCGTTGTAGAGCAGAGCGGATTGGCTCTGTCCGTTCCAGCATACCGTCTCCATTCCTGTGTTGTTGGGCGATTCGTTGACGTGGAAGCGATTGATGCAGTCACCGGCTGTGTCGATGAGGACGACGTCCGTGTTGTGTCCGTTCCGGCGAATTGCCATCTGAGGACGCGCGTCGTCGTCGAGAAACCGGCCAATCCGTACCTCCTGACCGTGCGGAACGAGATTATCCCCGAGCACCAGGATAACGCCTCCCGAAGCATCGATGACGTGACCGTGACCCGAACAGATCGCGCGATTCCGGCCGTCGTCCCACTCGGTGATGGCAACAGAATCCATGTGCGGGCCCCAGTCGTTTTCCCACAGGGTGGAGCCGTCGTGGTCGAGGAGGAAGTAGCCGCCGTTGACTTCGTCGCAACCGTCACCATCGATGTCGCCGACCGAAGGGATGTACGCTGCGCAGTGACCGTAATCCGACCAGGGACACACATATCGCCAGAGCAGATCGAGATTCTGATCGAACGCCAGGACGACTGAGCCGAGCTTGATGATGAAATCACGGGGTGTTTCCAGACCGCGAAGGTTGGCGATCAGGATTCGTTGATGGACCCAGTTTGCTCCTCGCCCGGAGCAGGACGTTAGCTCAGACGGTGCCGAGCTATGCTTCAGATCCCCCGTCGCGCCGTCTCGAATCTGCATTTCAACATCCGAAAGAGAGTCTGGTGACGCGTGCACGTTGGATCGCTTGTAGAAGCAGAGGACCTCCGCCGCGCCGTCGCCATCGATGTCGTGAATGGCCACTGATCCAGGCCGTGACGGCTGCTCGCCACCCCCACCTACCTGCCAGAGCAGACCGCCATCCATGTCGAAGGCCCCGATAAAGCACGGCTTCATCCCACCACCGTCGTGTGCATTGTCCAGGGATCTATATACCAGGAAGTCGACCGATCCCGGACGCTGCAGGCTCCCCATTCGGATGTCACCCCCGTATGCGTGGGCGACACCGTCGATCTCAGTTGATACCTGGAGCGAATCGGGTATGGCGACGGTGCGCCAGAGAATGGGATTGCCTGACATCAAAGGGCTACCGCGTTCGTCGCTGGTAGGCAATCGCGTAGAAAGCCCTGGTCTGACCTGTCCGATTGGGCTCGCTGCGATGCCAGGTGTAGTTCGTGAAGAACAGACCGTCACCGGGTTCCATCGGGACCAATTCCTCCCGCGAATAGTCGATGTCTTCTTCACGGATTCGGTGCCGCTTGAAGGGAGTGAAACCGTCCGACATTCGACCCCACGGGGGATCGTCGTAGTAGGACTTGTGATCAGTCAGCGCCCACGCGTTGTGGCTCTCCGGCAGGACAGCGAGGGCGATCCCATCCGTGTCCACGGGGTCGGTCGGAATCCAGCAGTTGCAGCCGAGTTCCGGGTCGATCTTCCAATACCACGAGTCCTGGTGGTAATAACTGCGACCGCCCTGCTCTTGCTCGATCCATCCGTGCTTGATTCCGATCTGCTCCGTGAACAGATCGACTTCACCACCAAGCAGCGATGACATCGCGGAGACAATGTTCTCGTGCTCAGAGATATCGGCGAAGACCTGCTCGTTGAGTCCCGGCCGCTGCAGGCCTACGGGGATTGGTTTGCCTGTCTTGCTCGTGTAGATGGAGGGGTCGAGTATCTGGAAGTGTTTCGAAGGCCAGTCGGGCCGGTCAGCGGCGATCTCAAGGATTCGGGATCGGGCGGCGGTGATCAGGTCTGCGGGGATGAGATTCCGAATCAGGCAGTAGCCTCGCTGGCGGTAGGCTACGATATGTTCTTCCGCGGCGCTCATCGATCAATCCTGGAAGAACCTAAGGTCAGCGACCGATGCGACCTTGGCGGCTTCCTCGTTCAGGGTGACGCCCAGACCCGGAGACGTCGTTACTTTGATATGACCCTCCTGGATCAGGTTCTGTTCGACGAGGAGACCGGCCCAGAGCTCATTGTCCAGGTGGTGGAACTCCAGCACCTGGAAATTCGGTACGGCAGCGCAGACGTGCGTGGCCGCCATCGTGCCGATCGGACTGCAGATGTTGTGCGGGCAGAACGGGATGTAGTAGAGCTCGGCGAGGTCAGCGATTTTACGGCCCTCGAGCAGCCCGCCGGCTTTGGCGAGATCGGGTGATATGATGTCGGCCGCCTGCTTTTCTACGAGGTCGCGGAATCCGTGCGCCGTGTAGAAGTTCTCACCCGTACAGATGGGTGTTGTCGTCGCCTGGGTGAAGCGAGCCATCGCGTCAATGTTCTCAGGCGGAATCGGGTCCTCAAGCCAGAAGAGTCCGAGATCTTCGTAGGCTTTGGCAACCTGCAGGATATCGGCTGGCGAATGCTTCCAGTGGCCGTCGATCAACAGATCCGTGTTCGGATCAAGCGCATCGCGCAATGCCTTAACCACGTCGATGTAGTAGGCGATATGATCATTGGATATCCCGCGGTTGTAGCGGTCACGTTGATCCGGCAGCGGGTCGATGTCGAATTTGATTGCATCGAACCCGCGCGCCTCGACTTCCTTCGCTTTTGTGATCCAGGTCTCGATTGAATCGGTCTCACCCGCGTGACAGTCGTTGTAGACACGGATACGGTCGCGGAACTTTCCTCCAAGCAGCTGCCAGATCGGGACGCCTGCCGCCTGCCCCGTGATGTCCCAGAGCGCCATTTCGATGCCGCTGATCGCGCTCATCACGGCTCCTTGGTAGAATCCGGAAGCGGACATACGGCGCTGCATGTTCTTGTAAAGCTTGTCGACATTGCGAGGATCTTCTCCCAGCAGAGATACAGTGAGACGTGGATCGACGACGATCTGATGAACGCCTGCGCCATGGTAGGCTTCTCCGATGCCGATGAGGCCTTCGTCGGTGATGACCTTGACAAGGACCCAGGGGAAGGGGGAAAGGAGCGTGGCGCCTATGTGGGTTATTCTCATGAGACCCTACAGGGAGAATTGGAAAAGTGGCCAACAATCCTGGGTGATGACGGTAGTATGATCGGCCCGATCAGATGCTCGTGTTGCGATGGATGGCTGAAGCCTCTCGGGTTGATCAACAGCCCCTGTCTGGGCACAGCCACCCCCGGTTTCGGCGCCCGCTGCGCCGACCCGATTCTTTGACCGACCAAAGAATCGGGGAAGAAAGTCGCCGCTGGGCGCGGAGCCTGGCCAGAATCACTTCGTGAGCGGTCGCTGTGCGAGTTGATGGAAGTCATCTGTTGTTCAGGTCTCGGCTTCTTCGAAGAGGGGAGCGATACACGAAGTGACCCTACTCGACGCCATTTCTGCGGCCGGTAAACGTGCGCCACGATATATCAGTGAGTTGCTGCGTGTCGACTCCGCTCAGTAGGATAGTTCTGGCTCTTCTCGTGATGGCTGGCTAGCCCTTTAACACCCTCGTGTTTCCATCCTCGGCGTTCAAGTAGCCCACCGACCGGTTCAGGAACTCCTGCAACAAGCTCTCGGGTGTCAGCTCCGAGGTGTCGATCGCGAATTTCCGCTTCAACCAGCTCAGCCGTACTTCCTCGGTGTAGCGATCGAGGATCACCTCAACATCATCGGATGGGACGAGTTGATGGGGGTGAGGATCGGACGTCATTCGGGAACGGAGGATGTCGGGTGTGGTGTGCAAATGGACGAGGATCACGTCATCGGGCAGATCGGGCTCATACTCGCGAATCTGGATGTTCTTGCCGGGGTAGTAGTACTTGGGCCCGTAGACCATCTCTTCAATGTGGAAGCCGCCCATCAGGATGTGATCATACTTGTGGAACAAGCGAATGTGATAGACGAGCTGGAATCGCTGAAAGCGTTCCTTGATCGCGGGCATCATGTCAAGCATGCCCTGCTGTTCATCCGGGATGAGATGGAAGGCATCGGGGATCGTGAAGTGATCGTCCAGGTGGTGATGGATGCCGCGCTGCAGGCCCCACCTGTTGATGCCGTCGATCAATGTGCTGACGCCGGAGTATTCGCAGCCAACAACGATCAGACGCATGTCGATCCTTTCGATGAGTGAGCACTCATCTTAATACCGAACCGACCGGCTTGAAACGCAAATTTCGGCCTGCTGGCGACCGAGAGTGGTGTCAGACGCAGACGCTACGCTGCGCCGACAACATCCATCGCCATACGCGCCCAATCGTCGAGACGAGCGGGCGCGAACCGGACAGTGCTGACGTCCTTGAGGATGATTTCGAGCGGACACCCATCAGATCGCTCGAGAGCATCGCAAAGCATCGCACGGGCCCGTTGGAGGTTCCAGTCATCCTCGGCCAGAATGGCGGGGTTTGGCTTGTGAGAGATCACGTAGCGACTGTCGGCTTTCTCGGCCATCACGGCAATATCCGCCCAGGGACTGCACGAGATTTTGCGAAGGTTGGGCACGCGAGCGAGGATTTCGATCTTCAGGTGGAGGGGCTCGCAGCAGCCGTAGTAGGTGAGACCGAAGCGGTCGAGCCAGCGCCGTTCGTATTGGAGCGCGAATTCGTCGTGCATTGCGGGTGAGACTCCGGAGAAGATCTGAGCGGTCGCGCATCCCCAGATGTCCGCCAGTCCCGGAGGGGGTGCATCCGGTTCGGCTGGAGGCAGCTCGTCGGTATGGCCGAAGCCGCCCGACCCGATCCGGACCGGTCCGTTGTTCGAAGAGAGCAAGCTCAGCGCCTCCCACTGGTCGAGACGACATATGTAAGCATCGACGAGTCGATCCATCGCGGCGTGGACCATATCGGGCCGGTCGACCAGGTCCTGCATCGCCTTCTCCACACCCCACCATCTGATCAACTCGTCCCAGGGCGCGAACCATCTACCCGGGATCCCCCGTTTCGTGACCGGAATGAGGTCCCCGACCGCTTCGGCCAGGACCTCCAGGTGTCGATCCGTTTCGCTCTCATCGACGCTGACCTCCGGCATCTGGATCTTGTCGATGTCGGCCGGTTCCTTGATCTGCGGTTCGAACCCGCGCGACGCCACGGATCCCTCGTTCGCATAGATCTTCTGGCTCAACTCTTCGATCCCGAATCCGGTGTCGTTTATCACGATCGATGAGTAGATAACAGGTTCGACGATCATATCGCAGGGGAAGTGGGACCACTGATACAATTCCTGTCGGAGCTGTCGCTCCAGCGATCGGACACCGGGATCGTGGGACTGAAGCTGCAGTTCATCCCTCTCCTTTTCGATCTCATGCCAGGGCAATTCGTTAATCCACACTGGAGGCCGGGTTGGTGCAAGTTGATTGGTCCTGCGCCAGAGCTCCGTCGTCTCCGTGTGGATCGGTAAGGCAGCGATCTCGGCTTTGTGCTCCGCCAAATTCCGGAGAACTGATCTGTCGTGGTCGTCGATATGCATTCTTGCGTGCACTCGGCTGAATTGTGGTTGAGGCTACGGGTGAGGAAAGGGCGTTTCAAAAGGGCGGAGGCGTTTCAGGTTCCAAAGAATCCAGAAGCGGAGTGCTTTGCAGTCTTTTGGAACGCAGTTTGTGTTCTTTTGGAGCTTGAAGCGCCTTTGCCTCCTACCCGACGGCCTGAAGCAGGGCTTGCTGATAACCGATTGTGTAGGCGAAAGCGACCAGCTGCGGTTCAGGGCCTGCGATCTGCGGGACGTGATCGGGCATGAGCATGTGTTTGTAGCCGATTTCCTTATATGCCCTGAGGGCATCCAGCATCTTGACGTCGCCTTCGTCCGGGAAGGTTTCGACGAAATTGCAGAATCCGCCGGTTATGTTCCTGAAGTGGACGTTGAAGATCTTGTCTCGCTCGCCGAAGTAGCGGATGATGTCGCAGATCTCTTCGCCCGGTCTCTCGAGCATTTCGCAGACGGTGCCCTGACAGAAATTCAACCCGTGGTATGGATTCGGTGAGATATCGATGAATCGCTTGAGGCCCTCGACGCTGCCCATCACGCGATCGACCCCACGCAGACCTATCGGGCTTGGGACGGGCGGATCGTGGGGATGACAGGCGAGTCTGACCCGGTGCTGCTCGGCTACAGGTACCACCCGCTCGAGGAAGTAGGTGATGCGCTCCCACATCGTGTCCGCATCAACACGCCCGGCCTCGGTCAGGGGCTCTTGTTCGGCGTCATCGTAGACGAATGTCCGGTTCGACGACCCACCGCGACCGACCACACGACCGGTACTGACGATGCCGAGATAGCTGAGGTAGTACTTCATCGCGGGAATCCCGGCTTCAGCGGCGGCCTCGATAATCTCACAGACGCGATCGATTTCTGCGTCGCGTCCGGGTCCACCCAGCATGATTTCCGGGAACTCGTCGTGGGCTGCGATCCCGATGTGAGCCAGTGGAATCAGACTCAGCGAAAGGCCGTGCGATTCCATCTTCTCACGATGAGCTGAAAGCACGTCTGCCGTCCAGGTCGATGCTTTACCCGGTGGATTGCTGCAGATGTGGTCGACTCCCAACTGCTTTAGATGCTGGTAGTAATCCGGCCCCGCATCGCGCGGTTCATACTGTGTTCCAATCACCATTCAACGAATTCCTCTATTGGGTGTGCTCCACGAGAGATGTGCCCGCCCTAGATGGACGAAGGCTCATCGATATCGACCTGACATTCAGTCATTGATTACTTGAATCCTCAGCACGGCATCCTCTGCAGGCCAACCCTCTCTCATCATCCAGCTCACTTCGAGCGGCCGGTTAGTACCCTCGCCGTCTGCCCATTCCGATCCTGGTATGGATCGCGTTCATCCACTCGTACGGCAGCACGACAGCGAAGATCGCGATCCCCGCTGCCGTGCCGAATGTCCGAAGTGCCAGAGGCAGCATTCGTTCTCTTCAGCTTGCTTAGCGTCGGGTGTGCCAGAGATCGAGTCGAGTTGCCGTTTCGGTTGCGGCCACCGATTTCCCTGAGTAGGCATATCGCTGATTGGCAGTCGGTTGTGATGAAGGCAGTATAGGGCTTGCCGTATCGAAGGGCGCTCCCGTCCGTGCGGACACACTTGCCGATCACCCTTCGATAAGAGGTGTACATTCCCTACAGATTCAGGAAACAGGGATCTGCTCGGCCACGACGTCACTCCCACTTTCGCACAGGCTTCGGCGGACAAGCAGAGCGAACGGGGACGTGAGGTTGCGGAAGGTAGGTTAGTCATCCTAGGGAGTGGCAACATATCAGTTATCGGGTATCAACTGATGCCTCCGGATAGCCAGTGGGAGAACAAAAAGCGGGAGCAGCCCTGTCGGCGCTCCCGCTTCTCTTTATGGTCGTGTGGCCGAACGCTGTTCCGAGTCTCATTCCCCGGCCGTGAATCTGCCGCCTTTCACCTCCCGATTCGCCAACCGAACGCCCTTTGCCTTGTTGCCCTTCACCTGGAATTCCTCGACTTCGAATTCTTCCTGGACCACCCGGACACGCGGTTTGGGCTTGTAGTCGACGAGAACCATCTGGTCCCTCTCGGTGGTCAGCTTTATCGGCTTGCACCCCGACGGCACCAGATCGTAGCCCTTCTTGAGGATGAACTTGTCGATCGTGAAGCGCTTGAGACAGGGATTGCCCTTCTCGTCGCGATAGAGCAGCGTGAATACCCGCTTTGGATCGATGAAGCCGCAGAAGAGCATCCCCTTGTCGATGAATAGACGATCCGGAGCGTCCTGGACGGACCAGGTACCGGTCTTCTTGATGACGAGAACACGATCGTAAGGGCTGACTTCGAACTGCGTCGCGCCGCTGACGTCGTAGCCCAGGTATCCCCGTGCCGAATCATACTTGAGGATCAGGTTGCGCTGAGCGGCATCGCGGACGTCGACCTGCTCGAGATCGACGATCTCCGTATTCCTCGGGAACTGCTTGCCATATTTCTTGAGCAGGCCCTGGAGGTAGTCGACGGCATAATCCTTGAGTGCCTTGAGATGCTTACGCACTGCGCGCAGGCGCTTCCGCATCTCGATCGTTTCTTCTGATGCCTTGTTGATGTCGTAGAGCGAGATACGGCGGATCGGGATTCGCAACAGCGTGGCGACGTCTTCGTCTGTCACCTCGCGCTTGATGACGTTCTTGAAGGGCTTGAGCCCGTCCTGAACGGCCTTGTTCACGGCTTCCGCAGTTTCCTGCTCCTCGATTTCCTTGTAGATCCTGTTTTCGATGAAGATCTGTTCGAGCGTCTTCGCGTGCAGTTTGTCGCCAAGGTCCCGCTCTTCCAGCTTGAGCTCCAGCTTGAGCACGTCGAGAAGCTTGTCGGTCCCGTGCTTGACGACGTCCGTGACGTTCATGATGTGCGGACGGTCGTCCTTTATGGCCAGCAGGTTGGCCGAGATCGAGTTCTCGCAACCGGTGAAGGCGTAGAGCGCGTCGACCGTGTCTTTCGACTTCACACCGCGGGCCAGATGGATGTCGATTTCAACACCCTCGGTCGTGAAGTCCGAGATCGAACTGATCTTGAGCTTGCCCTTTTTCGATGCGTCCTCGACGGACGTGATCAGGTTCTCCGAGGTATAGCCGAATGGAAGCTCGCGCACGACGATCCGTTTGGGGTCCTTGGTGTCGAGGACCGCACGAATCAGGATCTTGCCGTTCCCGTCGGTGTATTCCGAAACGTCCATCTGTCCGCCGGTCGGGAAGTCGGGGTAGAGCTTGAACTTCTTGCCCTTGAGATGGGCAATCTGAGCTTCAAGGACTTCACAGAAGTTGTGCGGCAGGATGCGTGTCGACATCCCGACGGCGATCCCTTCCGTTCCGAGTATCAGGAGCAGCGGAATCTTGGCCGGAAAGACGACCGGCTCTTTGTTGCGACTGTCATAGGTGTCAACATACTCGGTAATGGACTCGTTCAACAGAACATCACGAGCAAGCTCGGTCAGTCGACACTCGATGTATCGTGCAGCGCTGGCTTCGTCACCCGTGAAGATGTTACCGAAGTTGCCCTGCTTCTCGATCAGGTAGTCCTTCTGTGCCAGTACGATGAGGGCGCCCTCGATCGATTGATCACCGTGCGGGTGATACTTCATCGTGTTACCGACGATGTTGGCGACCTTGTGGAATTTACCGTCGTCCACCTCGGCGAGCGAGTGCAGGATACGTCGCTGTACCGGTTTCAAACCGTCATCGACTTCGGGTATGGCGCGGTCTTTGATGACGTAGCTGGCATATTCGAGATAATTCTGTTCGTAGAGTTTATCGACGTAGGGCACTATGATACTCCGTTATGTCCGCTCAGTGTCGAGCCGGAGAGCAGGCGCAAAGGCGAGCGGGAGGAGATTTCGCCAGTTCTCCTGCTCTCCTCTTGCGTACTTCTGGCTAGATGAGGTTCTCGATGATGTAGTCTTTTCGTTCCGGGGTGTTTCGGCCCATGTAGAATTCGAGCATATCCGGAACTTCCTGTAGACTGCGCAGGTTGACTTTGACGGCACGCATGTCTTCGCCGATGAACTGGCCGAATTCCTTGGGTGATATTTCGCCCAGCCCCTTGAAGCGCGTGACTTCCGACCCACGGATCTCGGCAATCGCGGTATCGCGTTCCTTTTCGCTGTAGCAGTAGCGTGTTTCCTTGTTGTTCCTGACGCGGAAGAGCGGTGTTTCCAGGATGTAGACGTGACCCCGTTGGACAAGCTCTTCAAAGAACGAGAGGAAGAACGTGAGGAGCAGGATGCGGATGTGGAAGCCGTCGTGGTCTGCATCCGTCGCGATCACGACCTTGTTGAACCGAAGGCTGTCGACGCTGTCCTCGATACCGAGTGCCGACATGAGATTGAACATTTCGACGTTCTTGTAGATGGCCGCCCGTGTCTTGCCGTGCAGGTTCATCGGGACGCCCTTGAGACCGAATATGGCCTGGGTGTAGACGTCGCGAGCCGAGACCATGGAACCTGCGGCGGACGGGCCTTCCGTGATGAAGATGGTCGAGTCCTCACCGTGTTTCTTGTGGTCAAGATGAAACTTGCTGTCCTTGAAGTGCGGAATCTTGATGGCGATCTTCTTCGCCGCTTCCTTTGCCTCTTTCTTGACTGCGTTCAATTCCTTCCGAAGCTTCTCGTTGTGGACGATCTTGTCCTCGAGCTTCTTCGCGGTCGTACGGTTCTTGTGCAGCCAGTCGACGACGGCAGAACGTGTGTCCGACACGATCCAGGCGCGCACGTCGGCGTTCCCCAGCTTGTTCTTGGTTTGCGACTCGAAGACCGGCTCCTTGAGCTTCACGGCAACCGCACCCGTGATCGACTCACGGACATCCGCGCCGTTGTAGTTTTTCTTGTAATACTCGTTGACGCCCTTCAGGATGCCCTCGCGGAAGGCGCTCTGGTGGGTCCCACCGTCGCTCGTGTGCTGACCGTTTACGAAGGAATAGTACGTCTCACCGTAGTTCGAGGTATGCGTAAACGCGAACTCCATATACTGGCTCTTGTGATATGCAGCCTCGTAGATGGCCGTATCACCGACTTCGCGTTCCAGGAACTCCTGAAGTCCGTTCTTGGTTACGAATCTCTGCTTGTTGTAGATGAGCGTGAGGCCACTGTTGAGGCACGCGTAGTTCCACATCCGACGTTCGATATACTCGGCGTTGTATGTGTATTCGTCGAATATCTCGTAGTCCGGCAGGAATTCGAAGTTGGTTCCATCCGGCTCCTCGGGAGCCTTCCCCTTTTTCTCCTTCAACAATTTCCCGCGTGAGAACGTGGCCTCGGAATACTTCCCCGCGCGATAGGCGACGACCTTGAAGTCCTCGCTCAGGGCGTTGACCGCCTTGGTGCCGACCCCGTTCAATCCGACGCTGAACTGAAATACCTCATCGTTATATTTGGCGCCGGTGTTGATTTGTGAGACAAACTCGACAACCTTACCGAGGGGGATACCCCGCCCGTAGTCGCGGACGGTCACTCGACCCGAGTCCTCGACCTTGATGTCGATCTTTTTCCCGTAGCCCATGATGAACTCATCGATCGCGTTATCGACGATTTCCTTGAGCAAGATATAGATACCGTCATCAATGTCCGTACCGTCGCCCAACCTGCCGATATACATCCCCGTACGTAGACGGATGTGCTCGAGCGAACTGAGCGTCTTGACCTTGCTCTCATCGTAAGTGTGCGCGCCGTTCTTTCGACCCGACTTGGTGTGATCGTTGGTCTTTCCGTTTGATTTGGGCTTGGTAGGTGTGACAGCGAGCGCAAGTTGATCTTCGCTTCCGGGTGCAGCTTTGGCTGGCATATGCACTTTCCGTCGAACGGGGAGAGGAGGCCGTAAGTAGCGGACAGACTACGTCAAACGACGTGTGCCGCAACGGACACCTGCTAATAAAGATATTGGATTCCGCCAGGGGAGGCGGATTTGAATTCTGCCTGGGGACTGCTTGAGCACTTCGTAGGGGATTCATAATATACTGTTGCATATTGGCTGGATCAAGTTCTGTGTAACGCGTTTAGGAATAGGTGGTTGGGCCGATTGAGGGTGTGCACGCTGATGGGACAAGCCGAAATCAGCACATATCGAATCGTGAGGCACCAAACGGCGAAGTCGCGGGCGAGATTGAACCGGGATCCCCATTTCGCCGGTGTCTGCTGTGGTTTCGGCTTGGCCAAGTCGGGATGTCTTACGCTCGGATGGGCAGGATCTGGTGAGAACCCGTAGCTGGTTTTCCGCAGGCTACCTGCTCAGGCTTACTGTAGATCCGAGATGGATGAGAGCGCCAATCGTTCCTGACGAATGTCCCAGCTACCGATATTCCTCCGGGCCGTAGGTAGTCAGGGCGTCATCCGCCAAGGCCCGCAAGGGCCTCAGATCGAGCCTGCGATACTCCCCAACATTTACACTCCGACACTGCAGAGATCTTGCGGTGACCTTTTGCGCATCCGGTTGCCTATCCAGAGAGTGGCGTTCCTGATTTACGATCCTGCGCCCCTGTCAGGGGCATACCTCCGCGATACGCACGTTCACTTCCACGCGTCGACATCCTTCACTTCATCGCTCCAATCGACCCACATGTTGTCTCCCGGTGGTTCCTCTTCCAGCACGTGGATGTTCTTCAATCGGTAGTCGCAGATGACGGCTTTGCGGATCTGCCGGGAGTAGTTGATCGATGCCATGTGCCCGATCCGATGATGCCAGAAGACAATGTCTCCTGCGTGACCGTAGGATTGATCGTATACGTAGTCTCGGGAGATTTCCTGCGCGTGCTCCTGATACTTCGGGCCGTATTCGGGCCGGTAGCGGGAGTGGAAGTCGTTCCAGAACAGTCGATGGCTTCGGGGCCAGACCGTGAAACCGCCGCCATCCGGCGGTACTTCGTCGATGTAGGAGGCGATCGCGAAATTGAAGGGGTGCGCGTCAACGTGTAGATGCATCGGTTTGCGCTCCGCGTTTTTGGGTTGGGGAAGCGTGCTGTAGATGCCTCGAACACGTTCGATCGGGATGAATCTGTCCTTGCCAAGAAGCTGCTCAGCTACGCCGTTGACGAATTCGTTGCCGGGCAGCATATCGACCATGAACTGCTCTCGACCTAACACCCGATACCGCCAGTTAAACCCGCGTTTGAGGTTCATTCCATCCGGATCTTCTTCTTCTTCCTTGATCGGTCCGACCCATGTGTCAGGGTCGTCCTTCTTCATCGACGGTGGCGGATCATCCCAGAGGCGCTCTCGGGCGCGCGCACAGAGCTCCAGGTCCATGACGCCTCGTTTGACGAGGTAGCCGTTGGTCTTGAAGAATCGGATTTCGTCTTCGGTCAGCGGTCCCATATCAAGATGTGTCCTCAGTTTGGGGTCACCTGGATGACCGGGTGGATTTTGAGCTGGAAAAGTTGTTGAGAAGGTAAGACGAATTCGAGACGTGTTCCAGGATCGATAACGGTGAATCGCTGCCTGAATACGATCCGCCCACCGGGTCTGGTGAGGTAGGACTCATATTCACCCAGCTTCAGCAGGAAGAGCTCCACACCCATCTCGCGGGGTTCCTGCATCGCTTGGCATCAAAACGGCAAGGACCCGGTCCCCAAAGACACGAGGAAGAATGTGGAAAGGGCCACCTGAAGTTCTACCTGGTCTTTCGCTATTGGCGAGTTCTCGACTGGCGCTCCACCTGACGCCGTGCATTTGATGACCAATCCTACTCGTTCCTCTCTGACCTGTTGTCCTCGATGTAGTCCCAATTGACCTTGTAGCCCATTCCCGGCTCGGTCGGGACTGTCACCAGACCCTTGTCGTCCATTGGATCGCAGATCTCGTGCAGGTAGGGTTGCGGGACATCATACTCGACCGATGGGGCAAGCAAGCCACGCTCATAGTATTCACAGACGTCCTCGCTCGTGGCGCCGAGGACCTGCAGGTTTGCGAAACCGCTCATGTGCATCTCACATTTGACGCCTGCCGCTTCAGCGATGGCGGCCATCTTCATGCATCCCGT
>CAYYGZ010000022.1:0-2665 GCA_964471275.1 uncultured bacterium
CCCGGGGACGCGAATCACCTCGGGATACAGGAATGGGCCTTGTGGGTGTCCAACGCTCACTCGCCGTCGTGCAGCAGCTGAAGAGGCTTCCCAATTCGTTCGGACACTCGCGAACTGACATCCGGGTAGATCCCGATGTTGTGGTCACGCATCTCCTGAAACTGGAAGCCTTGTGCGGCGTCGAGGCCCATGTTCAGGTCGTGCATCTGCGGTAGGTGACAGTCAACACAGTTGTCAGCGATGCCCGCCCCCATATGATCTGAGACACCACAGACCTCCATCGTCTCGTGACACTTCATACAGCGCTCCGAGAAAAGCTTGAGATTACCCCGTTCCTGCTGATGAGGGTCGTGGCAGCTCACACAGGTCATCGATTCGCTCTCACGAAAACACTTTGACTCACTCAACCGGGAGATCTGATTGGTAGCGTGGACACCCAGTTGATTCTGAGTCGCCATATCCTTCAGTTTGTAGTGTCTCCGGATGTCCGCCCCGGGACGATGACTGAACGGCTTGCCGAATGCCTCGACACCCGAGCCCGAATGACATTGGGCACATATCTCCAACGATCTCTCGGGAGTCAGCTTTGCCGGTGACACGATATACGGCCCTCCCTTAGTTTCACTCTCCTCACCCTCAATCTGATTGCGATAGTGTTTTGAACCGGGCCCGTGGCACCGTTCACAGGAGATGCGCAGGAGGTAGTTCTCCTTGTCATAGACGTTGGTCGTGTAAGAATCCACCCCGAAGTACGTCGTATGGCACTCCAGACACCGCGGCGCGATCGGACGGCTGAAGTTAGCCACCCCATCACGATAGCCCGGGCTGTTGATCCACTTGTCGCTAGCCGTCATATACGAGATCGGGAGTTGATACAACCGGTCCTTATCCCAATACAGATACATCTGACCGAGCTTTCCGGATCCAAGTACGAAATCGAATCTTTCCTTCCGGGATCGTTCCGCCCCACTCGGATCGCGCGAGTGGGCTGTCTGGTAGAATGAATCCCCTTCCTGCGTCATCTCGAACCGCAGCGCCTGGCTCCTCGCCTCCAGGCTGTTGTCCCCTTGGGCAAAACTGCCCAGAATCGTCCCACCAAGCGCGGTCGCGGAGGTCCGGTGGTGGGCGGTTTCCCGAAAACCCTCGTACTTGTCCTTATGACACTCGGCGCACGCCTCCGCCCCGAGGTATCCTGCCTCAAACGAAGTGGCAGCGGATTCCCGTGCTTCGCCCGTCTCGATTTTGATGGGGGCGGGGTAGTTGCCCGTCCGGAAGATCTCCAACTGCTCCTCGCGCTCCTTGCGTTTACCCAGACGCGAATAGGCGCGGATAAGCTGGTATCTCGCAGCCTTGTTGTCGGGTTCCCTGAGCAGTAATTCGAGAAGCACCGAGACGGCCGCCGCGTCGAATCCCTTCTTGATCAGCCGTTCCGACAGCGTGAAGGTCACCTCGCTGAACTGCCGTCCCTGCGCCTTGATCAGTCGTTCCACCGTCCGGTAGGCACGCGCCGATTCCGCCTCGTTCCCCTGGCGTCTCCGCAACAGCCAGATCAGCACCTGGATCGACACATCCCCCTGCTTGAATTTCAGGGCTTCCTGGTAGGATGCGTATGCACCCTCGAAATCTCCGTCCCGATCCTTTGCCAACCCCTCCTGCCAGTTCGAAACAAACTTCGCCTGCTTGCCCTTCAGGACTTTGTCATTCTGCTGCATCTCACGGAACCTTGTGAGTGCTGCTTTCGCCTTCACTCGCTCACCCAGCTTCATATACGATTGACCGAGACCGTAGTGGGCTTCAGCCTTCTCCGGATTGTAGCGAATCACTTCGTCGAACGCCTCCACAGCGCCCCGTGCGTCACCCGTCTTCAGCCTGACCATACCGAGTTCGTGTGCATAATCTGGGTGGCCTTTCTCCTTCTCCCCGGCCTGGTTCAGGGCAGCGAGCGCCTTCCCATGCTCGCCCAGTTGTCGATAGACCTTCCCCGCCAGAAGCAGGGCATCCCAGTAGTCCGGATAGTCACGGAGGAGCGGCTCGAGCACCTCCTTTGCATCTTCGTGAGAACCGACAAAGTTGCTCAACGTCGCAAGTTTGAGACGGAACCTTGGATCTCTTGGGTTTGCCTGGATCGCACGTCGCGCCCACTTCTTTGCTTCCTCAATCGTCCCTTCCTGGAAGTGCAGATACTGGAGCGTATCATAGAGTTGTATTCCTCTTGACCCAAGGGTCACCGCTCTCTCGAGTTTTTCGATCGCCTCCATCCGGTCTTCAGCCCCAAACGCCAGCATCCCCAGATGCTCGTGGACGTCTGCCCGCATCGAATCGATCTCGATCACCTGCATTAGTTCCAGCCGTGCTTCGAATGGCCGGTTGGTCAGACCGTAGACGACCCCGAGCCGGAAACGGGACTCGACGTCATTCGGTTCACGTGCGATAACCTCCTTCAGCAGCGCGATCGCGTCATCGAATTCTCGGTCCCCAGTCGCTTTCTGCGCCTGACGAAGGACCGCCTGCTTGTCGAAAGGTTCCTCGCAGCCCACGGCGAGCAGAAGAACCCCCAACACCATGAGTCTGAGCGAGGCCCCCACGATCGCGAGGGTATCGGATATCGGTCTGTGTTCAAATACACGCACGTGGTTTACCGTCCTGTCCCGGACTGTCCTTCGTT
>CAYYGZ010000022.1:2675-4264 GCA_964471275.1 uncultured bacterium
AGTTGATCCGCAGAAACATCCCCCAGACGATCGATCACACCCGACGGCCAGCGGATTTCGATTTCATCGACATGCTCCCGACTACCCAATCCGAAGTGAACTTCGCGTGGATTCGCTGTTAAATAGCTTGACGCCGAGTGCACGTCTTTGACCTGTCTCAGGTTTCCGGCCTTCACCGTGATCCGTGTCCCGATTCCATCACGGTTCGTCAGACTCGGTGTGCCCCTCTTCGACAGCCCACGGGCGCCACCAACGGCCTTGATCCCAAGCCAGTGGTTCCCGGTTTCGCTCTCATTCCGCAGAAGGTCCGCACGCTCGAGCACGTTGAGAACGAGCAGATCGATATCCCCGTCGCGGTCGATGTCACCGGCCGCGAGCCCTCGGCTGGCCTTGATGGACTCGAATCCTGGACCAGCCGTGTCTGTCGCGTCCACAAACTTCCCCGCACCGACATTCTCGTAGATCTGGTTTCTCTGTCTATATGTCCGGTTGGCATCGACACGCTCGATGTTGTCGATCACGTGACCGTTTGCCGCAGCAACATCCGGATCGCCATCGTTGTCTGCGTCCAGAAATTTCAGTCCGAACGTGACATACGGCCAAGAGGGAGGTCCGAGACCGGTCCGGGGTGTGACATCCGTAAACAGGCTTCCACCATCGTTCCTGTACAGGGTCGACGTCTCGAAATCGAAATGTCCGATCAGGACATCCTGCAGACCGTCACCATCGACATCCGAGAAATCGATCCCCATACCCGCCTCGGGACGCCCAGTCTCGTTGTAGGCCATCCCCGAGATCAGGGCAATTTCGTCGAATTTCCCCTCGCCAACATTGTCGAAAAGGAAATTCTCGACAAGATCGTTGGCGACGAAGATATCGACGTCCCCATCCCCGTCGTGATCCGTCGTGATTACACCCAGTCCCTTGCCCTCGTCCGAGTGAATGCCGGTAGCTTCAGAGACATCGGAGAACGTGCCGTCTCCGTTGTTCCGATACAGCTTGTCGGGTGCGCCGAGGTAGTTCTCAGGGCCGCAGTAGATCACCGAACCGTCTGCCTGAGTGCAGACCTGGCCGTCATCCAGATCGAAATTCGTATACGCACAGACGAACAGATCGAGATCACCATCCTGATCCGTATCCACAAAAGCCGCTGAAGTGTTCAGCCGCACGTCTCCGACCCCGGCTCGTCCCGTCACATCCGTGAACGAACCGTCGCCATTATTCTGATACAGGACGTTCGCGCCAAAATTGGTCACATACAGATCGGGATCGCCGTCATTGTCGAAATCGCCGACAGCACACCCAAAGCCATACCCCGTATCTCCGACACCTGCCTCCTCCGTCACGTCGGTGAATGTCCAATCGGCATCCGCCCCGTCATTCCGATATAATCGATTCGTCGGCACGGCATCCGATTCGAAACCTGGTAGCCGTGCACCGTTCACCAAGTAGATGTCGAGATCGCCATCCCCGTCGTAGTCAAAAATCCCGCACCCGCCACAGAATGTCTCGATCGTGAATTTCCTTCCGCTCGCACCGTTCTCGTGAACGAAGGAGATGCCTTTCTCGTCGGTGACATCAGTGAACCG
>CAYYGZ010000022.1:4274-18797 GCA_964471275.1 uncultured bacterium
CGAGTCGGCAGCCACGTTCGATAGCAAAACAGACAGGAGAAGGATTCTGAGTAGTGAGATCGTTAGAAGGGGCACTACCGGCCGGCTCAGTCCTTGGCGCATCGAAATCCTACCTGGGAATCGGGCAGATCGGCCTCGATCAGGAACGCACGGAACCGTCTGGTCGACCGCATCTCGTCTGGGGATGAGGCCCAGCTGCCGCCCCGGATCGTGTGATCGGGTTCACCATCCCCTACAATGGCGATCGGATTTCGGTCAGGGCTGATGCGATAGTAATCGGCAACGTAATGATCACGGACGTATTCCCAGACGTTGCCGGCCATGTCCAGCGCGCCAAAAGGACTCTGTCCAGTGGGAAAATTCCCGACCGAAGACGGGCCCTCCGTGCTCTGATACCGGGCGAGTGAAGACGACGGCGGGTCGTCTCCCCAGGGATAGGTCAGGGCTTCCAATCCCCTGGCCGCCTTCTCCCACTCGGCCTCGGTCGGTAAGCGCAGACCCGCCCAGTCGCAGTAAGCCGCGGCCTCTTCCCAGACGATACCGACAACCGGCTGCTGTGGCTTGTTGAACCGATCGCTCACGACATGCACGGGTTCTGCCGCCCCCGTGGCCCCGACAAAGACCAGATACTTCTCATTCGAAACTTCGAGCTTGTCGATGTAGAAATCGTCGAGATGAACCTGGTGAATCGGGCCTTCGTCATCTGTACCGGATTCGCTCCCCATCGTGAATACCCCCCCCGGCACCCGCACCACGACGTGTTCGGTGCCCCCCGGCGTCAGAGACACGGTCTCCTCGATTTCGAAGGCCACGGGAGGCACGTCGTCACACCCGACCACACAGACAAGCATCGCGATCGCCACAGATCGCCCGGCCCTGCCATCCACCGCGTGAGCGACCTCTCTGAACCAACGCTTCAACATCGACCTGACTCCCGTAATCAAAACATCCGATTGTCGGCATCCCCGGCCGCTGTCTCATACTGCTTGAATTTTTCCCAGTATCTGGATCCCGCTTCCGAGTCGCCTTGAGAATACGCCACAAGGGCCAGGCCCCGGTATGCGTTGGCGTGCTTATCGAAGATCTTGATCGCCCGCTTGTAGTGTCGCTCCGCGCTGGCAACGTCCCCTGCGCGACGGTAGCCGTCTCCCAGTCCCGTCTCTACCAGCTCGGAGTCGATCTTCTGATTTCTGACCTCCTCGAGCAGGCTGACTCCTTCCATCGTAAGACCCCGATGAATCTTGGCGATCCCCAGGGCCACCTTCAACCGGATATCTGTATCCAGATGCGGTGTCACCATTGTCAGGAATTTCTCATACTTCGCGTCGGCCAGATCCAGGAGCTCCATCCGTTCGAGCGCTTCGGTGTGACCACGGTTGACGCGAAGTGCCCGCCGATACGAATTCTCCGCTGCGTCGAACTGGGTGAGCCCCTCGTGAGCTTGGCCGATCGTCACGTGCGTGTTCGGACTGTCCGACAGAATTCCGAGGCTGGATGCCTCGTGCTCGGTCAGCGCCTTTGCAAGGGCCTCGCGATCGGCGATCGTCGGCGGGACATACTCCAGCTGCACGAGGGAGAACGCGGCGCGGATACGCACGCTGTAGACCGAATCCCGAACCAGTGTCTTGAGGCCCGGGATCGCGGCGGGATGACCAATCGCTCCCGCGGCAAGCGCGGCCCTCGATCGAAGGACCTGATGTGTATCCACCATCGCGGTCATCACAAGGGGTAGCGCAGATTCCTCGCCGATCATCCCGATAAGCGTCACGGCACCGCCACGCAACAGCGGATCTTCGAACGGGTCAGCCACGATCTTCTTCAGTTCGGGTAGACCACGCGCATCCCTCTCGCGTCCCCAGGCAATCGCCTGCGCACGAACGACGTGATCCGGCTGGTAGTCTCCCCACCAGGCCTCGGCCTTCTGGGAGGCCCACTCGGACGTCTCCTCGCTGTGGCAGCCCGTCTGGCTACACGCGTTTGGTATGCCGAGACGGCTCGTGTTCTCGGGCACGGGAACCGTCAGACGATGGTCTGTTGTCATCAGGGAATTCAGGAACATATTGGGCATGTGGCACGCCATGCAGTCGCTCCCCTTCCCCGCGGGTTTGTGGAAGGTGTGTGCCCGGATATCGGCCATCACATCCGGATGGCAGCGGGCGCAGAGCGCGCCGCCCCCAGGCTCCGCGGTCAACTCGATCGGCCTCTCACTTCCGTGGTCCGCGTGACAGCCCGAGCAGGTCAGGTCAGCCTTCCGAAAGCAGGCACTGCCGGCGAACTGCAGGTATGGATACGCGAGCTTACGGATCAAACCGTCTGGCCAGAACGAATCCGCGTCGTCGATCAGGTTGATCTCATAGTAGTCGAGAAAGTGATCGCCCGGTTTGTAACCCGAACGAATAGACGACTTTGTCGCGTGGCACTGCGCACAGACCTCCACCTGCTTGGCCGACGATAGGCTCGCAAGACGGATCAGTGATGCGGTCTGCCGCGCTGCGGGATCCGGGTTCGGATCCTGTAATGCCTCCCGCCAGAAGAGCGTGTGCGCTTCCCCCGGCCCGTGGCACGTCTCACAGTTGATCGACAGGTCTCCGAGCTGTGTGCTGTAGGTATCGGTTTCGAGATCGTAGTTCTTGCGCATCTGGGAGGCGTGGCAATCGAAACAGCGATCATTCCACGTTCTGCCCTGGTTTGCCCAGAACAGCCAGTCCTGTGGGATAAAGGCCCGCCCGAAACCCAGAGTACCTTCCGCCGCGTCATACCAACGTTTTTCGTTCAGATCCCAGTAAACGGGGAGTATCTGTACTCGACCGTCCGGAAATCGCGTCAGATAGGTCTCGTGCTGGCGCGCACCCAGTGTGTAGTGAACCGGGAAATCCGCGGTCCTGCCGTCACTCGTCGGAGCGCGAATAAAGAAGGAATCGCCACGACGGAACATCACGTAGGATTGGTCATCGAACGTGTGGATCGTATCCTGCTCAAAATCACCACGCACAAACTCGGGTGTTGCTTCGGTCATCGCCCTCGCGTGCGTCGTCCGGGACCAGAGCCCGTACTCCTCCTGGTGGCATTCCTTGCACGATTCCGCGCCGAGATAGCCCTCGACTGCCAGCGCGCGTGCAGCTTCCGACGGCCCCGTGTCGTCCGGCGATTCTGTTGAGCAGGCCGTGGTCAGGATTAGTACGGCCAATGTGAAGATGCGTGTCGTCATTGCGTATTCGTGTCGTCCGGCATCCTGTGGTGCATACGTGTGGTGGGCTCCGCGCCGAGCTTCGAGTCGGTTCCGAGAAGGCGAGTCCCCATCATCATCTCTCTCTGCGCCCGCCGCGCACTCTGCGTTGAGGGCCTTTGACTCTCAGGCATTCCAATCGATATAGTTCGCGCTCTCGTTCATCAGCGTCTGGACATACTCGCTGATCAGGTGCTCGTCCGGTTTCGTCTCCAGCATCCGCATCGTGAACGGTCGCATCACGGGCACCCGCATGATCGGATCGGTCCAGTCTTGGACATACACCGTGTCCGGGAGCGATTCGAGAATCGTCCGGATATTTGTCTCCAGGTCATCGGAATGGTAATCCTGCAGCTCCGTCACGTGGAACGACTCGGGGACGAACGTCTGCAGGTCGTGAATCGAGCGCGTCTTGTGACTTTGCAGTGTCTCGTTAAAGGCGCGCTGCAAGGCGATCTGACCGTCCAGGTGAGCGCACGACCGGACGAACGGCCCGATATCTCGTGGGCAGACGATCGCGTGAATTGTCGTCACCTTCGGATTCTCGCCCGGCACGGCGACCGCGAGCATCTTCTCGGACACGACCGGATGAAACTCCGTTAGTCCCGGGTCGATAAACTCACGATGGGCAAGCCCGAATCTCCCCAGATGCAGACAGACATCGAGATGTTCATACATCTCGAGCAGGCCGTGAAGCACGCACTCGAGCACATTGTTGCCAGCCGACACCCCGTCCGCTGTCTCGTTCAGGTGTTCGATCACATCGTTGGGCATCGTCGCCGGCACCAGCGACAGATCGTCTGTCAGCTCATATACGGGAGCGTTCCCGCCCTGCTCGAGCCGGATGAACAGGGAGAGACGTTCGATCGCCTCCGCGAGTGCCCCCGCGGACACTTGATCCTTGTTGAGACCCTTGCCCATCGTGCGCATGGCCTCGCCCTCCATGAGCGGTCCTTCATACTGCCGGAACATCTCGGGGTTCTCGTAGTCCGTGTAGCAATCCGAGATCCACACGGTACCGTAATACCGTCGGGCACGCACCTTGTAGTTGCACCGTCGACCCAGAGCTGCCTGGAAGTCCCGGATCGTCTGCTGAAACGGCACGGTCCGGTCCGCATTAACGATATGGCTGTGCTCGTGATCGACAGGGGTCGAGCAGATGGGATCAGCTGCCGTCACCCTTTCTGCCCCCGTGCTCCTCCGCCTGGCGCCATCCTCTCAAGATCTGCCGCTGCCTCGATGAACCGTCCCAGCTGTCGATAGGCCTCACCGCGGGCCGATATCGCGAATATGTCCTCGGGATCGAGAGCGATCGCACGGTTGTAGTCTTCGAGTGCCTCCTCGCAGCGATCCAGCTGTCGGTAGGTCTCGCCTCGACGGGCCCAGATCCAACTGTCCTGACCGTCGATCGCAATCGCTCGGTCGAAGTCGGCAAGCGCCTTCTCGAACTCATACATCCTGCGGTAGGTTTCCGCACGACCGGCCAACGCCGGGGCATCCTCTGCATCCAGAGCGATCGCACGGTCAAAGTCCTCGAGCGCGGACTGAAACTGGTTCTGCTGTCGGTAGGTTTCGCCGCGCCCGGCCAGGGCTGCTGGCGATTCGCCAAATGTCTCGATTAGAAGGGAGAAATCATCGAGTGCTTCGTCAAGTCGTCCGGACTGTCGATATGCGATGCCCCGACTCATAAGAGCGCCGTCGTATTCCGGGTTAATCGACAGCGCTTGCGTAAAGTCAGCCTCGGCCTCTTCCCATCGGCCCTGGATCCGGTACACTTCTCCCCGGCACGCGTAGGCTTCTGGGTTTCCGGGGTCCCGTGAGATGGAGGCGTTGAAGTCGGCGAGCGCCCTATCGTATTCGCCGATCTCTCTGAAGATGTCCCCCCGGCCCACAAGCACGCCGGTCATCGACGGATCAAGTCTGAGTGCGGTCGTAAAATCATCAGCCGCTTCCTCGAGTCGGCCCATCACACGCTTTGTGTCCGCCCGACTGGCGATCACGATCGCATCACCAGGCGCCAGTTCAACGGCACGATCAAAGTCAGAGATCGAGGCGTCGAACTCGCCCGCGAGCCCGCGTGCGATCGCCCGGTTCGTGTAGAGCCAGCCGTCGTTTGGGCTCCGGGAAATGGCTCCGTCGAGCGCCTCGAGTGCGGCTGGCAGCTGGCCAGTTTGACCCAGCGTAATGGCGAGTTCGCCCGCAGCCTGTGCGTGGTCGGGATCGAGTTCGAGCGCGGACCGGAAATCAGCGAGCGCTTGCTCAAACCGGCCCTGATCGCGCACAGCCAGTCCTCGATCGACAAGCTCATCGGCGGAATGTGACACGTCTGGCATTGGGGGTCCAAAGAGATTGCGGAGGCGTACGATCAGCAGAAGGGAGGTCTGAAGAACGGGACGCTACTTCCGAAAACACAACAAGATAATGCGAAAAAGTAACCCACGCGCAGTGGCGTTGTCAAGCAAGCGACCCGAATCCCCTTGACGCGCTCTGTGCGCGATCATTAATATCGACTCGACTGGGGATCCACCTGAAGACACAGCCGGAGAAAGATGGCAGAAAAAAAGTCGAGCAACCCGTTTGAACGAATCCTGAATGCATCGAACCGCATCCATCTCGACAACCCCTTCAGGACGAACAGCGAACTCCGGACAAAGCACTTCCCGGGCGCAGGCAATAAGTTGTCTCACGCAAAATTGATCAGTGCCTATCTCGCCGAAATCGATGGGCCATCACCTGACTGGCAGCTGGTCGCACACGGAACTTGGCCCTGGGTTATCGGTCACGGTCACGACCTGGCCGCACTGGCCGGTGACCTCGAACAGGCTGCCCGGTCGAGCGAGGTCACGTTCCCGTCAGCAAGACGGAAAGCCTTTGTCGACCAATTTTCCGAGGACGGAACGACGGAGATAGAGGCATTCCTTGGTGTGTTCGTCAACGCCGGAGATGAATTCCAGAAGGCTGTTCTGCAGAAGCTACGCGATTCGCAGGCAGATCGTCCTGAGCAATTGGTTCCGACACCCGCACAGCCACGGTCTGCGCCCCCCCCTCCCTCAGAGCCCCCAAAACCCTCAGTCGCGGATCTCGATCCGATTACACGGGCAAAGATGGCTTTGATCGGAACGGTATTCTGTTTCGCCCTGTCGCTGATTCCACTGGCGATCCAGTTCTGGCGACAGCCCGATGAGGCCCACTGGGTTGTAACCTCGATATCCGGCTTCCTCGCCCTGCTGACACTCGCCTTTGTCATCGATTATCTGCGAAAGAGACCTTGATCTCTCTATTGAATGACACAGGAATGGCCCCGATACGTTGAGGTGACGGGGCCATTCACCTGCCTGTTGATTCGATTACTCCGCGATCGAACGCCCGAAATTCTCGACAAAAGTCAGGAAATCAGAAAAATCCACCGAGCCGCTCTGGTCGACATCGTATACGGGGTCGGTCGTGCCAAACGCACCGGCGAAACCGAGGAAATCAACGAAATCCACCGAGCCGCTGCCATCGAAGTCTGTTCGCGTATCCGCCGGGATGGCCTGTCCGGCACCCGTGATGTCTACCGCGACCGAAGCCTTATCTGGGTCGTCACTCAGAACCGTAACGGTGCCGGTGAACGCTCCCTCACCCGACGGCTGCACGGTAACCGTGATCGTTCTCGATTCTCCCGGTCCCAGCGTGAAGGCCTGGTCGGATACCGTCAGGCTTGTCAGATCACTCTGGACATCTGTAACCGTCAGCGGTCCGAGACCCTCGTTCCGGATCTCAATTGTCCGAGACAGGGATCGTCCCACCTCGATCGTGCCGTAGTCGACCTGTTCGGTCGGTAATGCGATCGCTGGTGGCAAACCGCCTTCGATCAGAATACTCGAGATCGGGAGCGACCAGTTCTTCTCGTTCGTCACGACTTCGACTGATCCGGTAAGCGTTCCTTCTCGCGTCGGGCTCAGCGTGATCGTAAACTGCTCGCTGGCGTTTGGACTCACCGTGAATGCGGTGCGGTCAACGGTGACCTGATCCGATGAGGGTCGGATTGCCGTCACCTCCAGGTCTACCAAACCCGTGTTCTCGACGGTAATCTCGATCTTTCGCTCAACACCAACCTCACCTCTCGTCCCCCAATACAGCGACTTGGGCTTCAACTCAGACACAGGCATCGGATCGTTGATGAGATCGATCAGATCGACAACCTTGTCTCGATCCGCGACGCTCAGGATCCCGCGAACGATTCCGCCAGGATCGACGACGATGATATTCTCGACACCCAGTCCCCAGGGCATCCCATCGCTCGTTCCATTCTGCAGCAGCAGGAACTTGACCTGGGTGACAAACTGATACGCGTTCAGCTGGGTCGCCGACCCATTCCACAGATCGACGCCCACCATCTCGAAATTCTTGTCTCGCGTTACGTCGACAATCTCTTCTTGCACGAACGGACCCGCCGCTCTGCAGACGCCTCAGTCGTGGCCCAGAAGAAAGATACCCAGGATCTTCCCTCGATATTGCGACGGGCTTCGGAAGGTGCCGTTCAGGTCGGGCAGCGTGAAATCGTGAATCGGTTGGCCCACAAGCGTCTGACCGACACTGGGGGCCGCGGCCGCAAGGAAGAGCAGTACCCCGGCTGTCAGTTTTCTCATTCTATCCTCCGTAGTACTAACTCCCCGTAAGCCGGAAGGTCCTTTGCTTTCACCGGGGAAATATCGTCAATTCAGCAGAACGCTTTCCGAGTATGCCAAAACCGTTCCGGAATTCCTCTCAGAACTGTAACCACCTGAAATTAAAAATCTTAGGGACACAAACCGGGATCAAAGATCAGGCGGCCGAATACCTGTATCGGATGCAAGCGTGAGACCCCCCGGCAGACTCTAGCGGTCGCAGAAGAGCAGCGCACCTAGAAACGGGTCAGAATGCGCAGCTCGGCTCCCCGGAACGCCAGCACCTCGTAGCAGGTTCCGGATGTGCAGGCTGTCCCTCCCCGTCGCTCGCCGGCAAAGAGCAGGGCCTCATAGCGGTTGAATCGGGCATTCGCATGGATGGAAAAGAACCGAACCGGTTCCGTCTCGAACGCCAGTGTCTCGGGCAGGTCGGTCTCCGACAGGTTGGTCGAGCGATCCATCACAAGCGCCGCACCGAACCCGGCGGGAGATTGCCAGGACAACTGCGCATAGGTGTCCCAGTACCACGGTTCCACGCCAAAGGGCAGTTTGCCTCTCTGGAGTTCCAGGCTCAACTCGAAGGACTGCCCCGCGGACGTCGTTGTCCCTAGAAGAACCCCACCCGTGCGGTGCGCGGTTAGCGCCTCCAGCTCGTCCCTGCCCCAATCAATGAAGACGGAGGCGTTCTGCGCGGAAGGAAGGAAATCCAGATCGAGCCCTATATACCGTTCCTCGAAAACCGTCGATACCCGAGCGGACAGCTGGTTCTTCCCTCGACTAACATTTCCCGTCACCGTGACAATCCCCGGAATGGGGTATACCGCTTCGATCTGGTAACCCTTTTCGTTCAACGTCTGTAGAATGTGCGTGTTCCGGTTGAGCAGATAGGCGGCGTGTTCACGAACCAGCTGCGGAGGATCGTTGGCGAGCAAATCGAAATTGTCGTAGTCCTTGTATTCGACGCTGAAGCCGAAAGAACCGATTCCGAAATTGCCTGCCAGGTAGCGACCGTGTCCGTCACTCGTGAATTTCTCTCTACGACCCAGCTCCGCATACAGATCGCCACACACCGAAGTCAGCCCAGTCCGTTCGAACAAGGGGCCGAGTTCGAGCCCTGCCAGCCACGACCAGGCGTAGCTGTTGTCGACCCCATCCGGGCGCAGGTTCACGGCCGTCCCCCCGATCTTCAGCGCTGGAAAAGGCCGCACGTGGACCTCACCACCCAGGATCCAGTCTTCCCGACGGTCGCTCCCAACGCCTACCAGCTTTTCAAACAAACTGATCGAGTCCGGATAACCTGGTGAGATGTCGCCGGCAACGGGACGACCGGCCAGCGCCTTGACCTCGAACAGGTCATCAGACCACGACACCAACCCACCTTCCATATCCTGCGTGTTCGTATACCGCTGCCTGAATAGCGCGCTTTCGATGATCGAACCGGACAGCTCGAAGGCACGCATCGTCAGCCCGCGACCCAGGATTCCGGTAAAATTCCCACCGGTAACGTATGCGGGTCCATTAGACCACAACACATATCGTTCGCTGAGAAACGTCATCCTTCTGTCCTCGACGGATGCCCGGTAGATCTCGAACCGGCCCCCGGCCTGGATTGCACCCATCGTGTAATCGACGCTGAACTGCTCATACACATTCGAGAAATCCTCGGCATCTTCGTTCGGCACGCGTCCGCGCTGTGCCTCCGTAACACTCGTTACCGATAGCTGTCCGGCAACCCGTTCGGGCAAGTGGACCCACGACACCAGAAAAATGATCAGACAGATTCGGCTCAGCATTCTCATTCGGAGGCAGACTCCTTAGATGTCTCGAGACCGAGAACAGATTCGATCGCATCGATCAGAAGATCTTCCTGGCCCTTCACAAAACCGGTTTGCCGAAAAACAATCTCACCGTCCTGATCGATCAACACCGTGCTGGGCAAAGCGGACACACGCATCCGCTTCCGGACCCCGCCATCCAGATCGAGTGCGATCGGAAAAGTGAGCTTCCGTGCCCTCAGAAACGGCTTCACCGTCGGCTGACCTCGAGGTCCATCCTCGTTGACACCTACGACGATCAGACCCCGTGTATGATACTGATCGTGGATCTCCTGAATCTTCGGCATTGCCTTGACACAGGGCTTGCACCACGTTGCCCAGAAGTCGAGCAGTACAGGCCCGTCCTCGAGCATCGACTTCAAATGGACGCGTCTACCCTCGGGTGATCGAAGATTGAAATCGGGCGCCAGATCAGATGCGGCAATGGGACGAGTAAGTGACAACACCACACAAACTAGGAAGCAACGAATGGCGACTCTCGTCATAGAATCCTCCAGCTATCAATTCGAGACAGACCTCCGGGAAAGGTCGTGCAAATAGTTTTCCCAACTTAGGCAGGAATGTCCAGATGCGGCGCTATTGCACTGTTAACAAACAATTTAGCCGCCCAATACGGATGTCATTCCGTAACTGAGCGGCTTCTGCTCAAGTGAGATCATCTCACGATTTCGGTATGGCCTGGGAGGATCGCGTGCAGTACACAACGACCGATCCCCGCACAATCAGCCGTTCACGTGCACCCTGTCGGTGTTGGCAATCCGGCAATCTTGCACGCACCGTCTGCTGGCCCATCGGGAAACAGATCATAGATCGTATCGATATCCTTCTGGGTGACCTTGCACAGACGCCGGATCAGCGGCGCGATCTCGAACTTCAGGTAGTATTCTCGGATATAGTTCACGACAGACCAGTGATCGTCGGTCATCTCCCCGATCCCAATTCCCCTCGCGATATCCCGAGCAACCGCTTCATCCCAGCGTTCAGGCTGTTGGATGAACCCCTCGTCATCCACATCGATTTCCTTGCCCCCCAGCATCGTCGTCATAACTGCCACGTAATTCTCCAGTCCAGATATGTGCGCCAACTCGTTCCAAAAGGGCAGAAACGTTCCAGGTTCCACAAGACCTGACGCACCTGGGCCCTTGGAACCTGGAACGCTCTTCCTTCAGTTTTGGAACGCCTCTTCTTTCAATCTCCGTGCCGGGTACTGATGTCTCTCAGCCCCGCGAGCAGCGCATCCACGTGTTCATCCGTGTTGAACGGGCCGAGCGAAATCCTCACCGTTCCTTTTCGCGACACCGTATCGAGCCGCTGATGAACACGCGGCGCACACAGAAGTCCGGTTCGCGTTGCGATCCCGAATTTCACATCCAGCAGGGTGCCGACGTTGTTGGCGGTCATCCCGTCGACATTCACCGACACAACGGGCAGACGATCCTCACTGCGAGTGTCGCCATAGACGGTAAGACCATCCGTCTCTGCCAGTCCGTCCAGCAGACGACGTGTCAGAGACCGCTCCCTGGCCTCGATCGTGTTGAGTCCCCGCTCTGCGATCCAGTCCAGGGCGGCGTGCATCCCCGCAATCCCGAGAAGGTTGATCGTCCCGCACTCCAGCCGCCAGGGATACGCCTCAAGGTGATCCAGTTGTTCCGATCGGACACCCGTTCCCCCGTATCGAAGCGGGGCAACATCGATGCCTTCTCTCACATACATCCCGCCGATCCCGCTCGGTCCCATCAACGACTTGTGGCCTGTAAAACAGACGATATCCACGCACATCGCTTCCATATCGATCGGAATCATCCCGGCCGTTTGGGCGACATCCAGAATCAGCGTCACTTCTGCGTCACGGCAGATCCGACCGATATCCGCAATCGGCTGCACGGTACCCAGTGCGTTCGAACCGTGTGACATCACCACAGCCTTCGTGTCAGGGCGCAGGGCCTCGCTGCAAACCTGCGGGTCGACCCGTCCCGTTTTATCGAAAGGCAGATAGGTCGATGCGATCCCGTCATATTCGGTCAGGTGATAAACCGGACGAAGAACGGAATTGTGGTCGAGGTCGGTCGTGATCACGTGATCACCGGACGACAGTGTCCCCTGTATCGCGATGTTCAACGCATCGGAGGCGTTCTGCGTAAACACCAGCCGATCGGGATCCCCCGTTGCGCCGAAGAAGGCTGTAAGCCGCTCGCGAGTCGACCGAACCATCTGCTCTGCCTCCACCGCCAGATCCGTTCCGCTCCGCCCGGGGTTCACCCCGTAGCGGCCATACCACGCCATTGCCGAAGCCATCACCTCGGGAGGCTTTGGGAATGTCGTCGCCGCGTTGTCGCAGTAGATCAGCTCGTCAGCCACTCGCGTTCTCCTCACCTTCGAGCACGATCGCGGAATACACCAGTTCGTGCACACCCGTCACTTTCTGCGGAAGCTTGTAGTGACGGACCAGTTCCTTCAACTGCGTGCGGCACTGGAGACAGGACGTAGATACCACCTCGGCGCTCGACGCCTGCAATTGCTCGAGCTTTTTCTTACCCGAAATGTCCATCCGGAAATCGTGGACCGACCGGAGGGCCGAGAGTCCACCGCCGCCACCGCAGCACCACTGGGTCGGGCCGCAGGCGTCCATCTCCTCATAGTCTGAACAGGATGCCTTCACGATCGCCCTCGGTTCCTCGACAATGTTGCAGCCCGCCGCAAACTGACACGAATCGTGGTAAGTCACACGTTCGGTATTTCGCTCGGGGTCCAACTGGATCGTGTCATTCTCGATCAGATCCGAGGTGTACTCGAAAGCGCTCGTGATCTCGAATGGAAGCGAGCCCCACCATAGCCCCTCGGCGGCCATGAACTTCATTACCCGGTAGGCGTGTCCGCATTCACCCATCACCATCGTCTTGCAGCCGATCTTCTCTGCTTCATCGATATAGTGCTTGGCCTCGAAGCGCATCGAAAAATTGTTGCCTGTCGTAAAACCGAAGTTGGCGCCATCGAATGCGCGGCTGCTCATCGTCCAGCTGGCGCCGGCAGCGTAGAACACTTTTGCCATCCCCATCAGGTTCTCCGCGTAGACCAGTACGTCACCGGACGGTGGGACAAAGTAGATCTCCGCGCCTTCCGCGTCGATCGAGATCGGAATGTCGAGGCCTGTCTCCTCCTTCAGTTCTTCTTCCAGAAACTGGACACTATCGATCATCGCCTCGGGTGAAGCGCCTTCGAGATTACCCGTATCGAACGAATTGTCCGTGCCCTGCGCTAATGCAGGGGGTGTCAGGCCCATGTAGTCGACCAGTGACCTGCCTACACGTGTCACGACCGAGTGATCGATCCCGACGGGGCAATAGGCTGCGCATCGTCGACAGGCCAGACACTCGTACATTCGTTCAGCAAACAGTTCAGCATCGTCGTTCTCAAAATCAGGTCTGGGCCAGATCGCATTCTTGAGACGCCCCCACCACGTCGCGTGCTTCCGATAGAGCTGGATGACCTGGCTAGAGCGCTCGACTGGATGCATGCGTTCCGTGGGCTGCCCATAGTAGACCGGGCACTCCTCTGCACAAATCCCACACTTTGTGCAAATGTCCGCGTAGAGCATGAAGGCGGAGGGCTCATCCTGGATATCGCGGACAAACGGGTCTGGGTCGGCAACACGACGCATGTAGGCGCCGACCATTCCAGGCGGGATGAATTTCTTGTCGCGATCTGTCTGTGTTGTGAAGTTGGGCAAGGGGTGTCGGGTGTCGGGTGTCGGGTGTCGGGTGTCGGGTGTCGGGTGTCGGGTGTCGGCAAGTCGGCAAGTCGGCAAGTCGGCAAGTCGGCAAGTCGGCAAGTCGGCAAGGAAATATACGGAAATGGCGACTGGGTCCTAGCGAGGCTATCCCTCAAATATGGGCACTTCTGCTTTGATCCGTGACTTCGAGCAGGTTTACACGTCGTGCAAGGCGTATCGAGAAGCCATGTTGTGTGGCCACGAAGAAGACGCAAACCAGGTCATCAATCCACATCACCCGAGAACGAGTCAGGGGATGCCAGGAACCGTCTGCTGATGAAGATGCCGCCGGAGTGGAGGAGATGACTGAACGGCATCACGACCAGAAGCAGCTGAACGGTCAGAAGATGGAGAACCAGGTTCGGGCCCAATGCGGGTGCGGCAGGCGCAAACACGGCAAGGCTCTCCAGATAGGCAGAGAAGGCAGCGCCGTCCGGAGGGTCATACGCGACCCAGAGACCCGTCACGACAGTGAGACCAAGTAGGATCTCGGAGAGATAGTCCGTGAGCGAAGTGATCTGGCGAACACGGGTCACCAGAACCCGGCGAACCAGAAGCACTGCCGCGCTGCCTAGGAGAATCCAGCCTGATGTTCGGCCGATGTCCCTAAGGAACGGCTTGTCCACCCATTCTGACAGCGGAAGGATCCACTTCAGGTGAAGCACGAAGAGGAGCGTCAGCGATACATGGTACAGCCAGGACCCGAGCCAGAGCAATTTGTCGCGCCGAAACAGACCCGCGAAGAGGATGAAACCCTTGAAATCCCGCCAGAGACGCACGCCTCCCGTATCAACCGGATTCGGGAACAGTTCGATTGTCGGTCGATACTGGCGTGCCCAGACTGCCCTCGTGCTTCTGGGGCCCGGGATCAGCTTCAGGGCAGGATTGTAGAGCTTCATCCAGAACCAGAGACGTAGGAGGATCAGGATCGTGTATACGGGGACCACGACGTACGGCATGATCACCAGTGTTATGTAGGTGAGTGTGTCGATCTCTTCGCACTCGAGATAGGATTGCAGACCATCGGTTTGGGTCGATCCAGCC
>CAYYGZ010000022.1:18807-31740 GCA_964471275.1 uncultured bacterium
TTTAGGCAAACTCAAACCAATACAGAAGGTTTTCACGCGCAGTCGAATCTTGTAGATTAACTCCGTTCGCTAAATACTCACAAGACCAATGAGCCCCTCTGACCCATGAAAATTCGAATAATCTTTACGCTGGCCTTGCTCGCCTGCTCCGCTCAGGATGACCCATCGGACGTCAACATCGCTCCTCTGCCTGAGGACAGGACCGGTTACACATACATCAAGCCGGGCGGGTTCCAGATCAATTACAATCGCGAATTCGTTCCTGCGAACAAGGCCGAACTTGGCGCCAAAGACATCGTCATTGGAGTCAATCTGGATGGCGAGGCCAGAGCCTATCCGGTCAACTTCATGACGGGACCGGTCAACGAAGTCGTGAACGATCACGTGGGTAAGTCGAACATCACCGTCGCCTGGTGTTCGGTCGACTACAGCGGTGTCGTCTACCATCGCGAGTTCGAAGGACGACCGTATCACTTCGGTGTCATGGGTATGGACAACGGAGTGATGGTCCTTTATGATCGGCAGACCGGTTCACGGTGGAATCAACTCGTAGGGAAAGCCGTAAGCGGGCAGATGGAAGGCGAACGTCTTCGCACGCTGCCGTCCACCCTGACCAGTTGGGAGCAATGGCGCGAATCCCATCCGGAAACAACTGTCTACGTCAACCGACGTGTCCCGTATCAGTCCCAGTTTACAGCCGCGTCAATACGCGAATTAGCCACAAAGGACAAGAGCTCAGAGCTAACGCAGACAGACTTGGTGCTTGCGCTCGAGGGACATATCGACGCCAAGGCCTATCCCATCAAACAGCTTGCGAAAGATCCCGTCGTCAACGACTCGTTCGAACAGGTGCCTATTCTCGTTGCTCTCTCTGACGACCTCTCTACAGCCAAGATCTATGACCGCCGGGTCGATGGTCGCACGCTGACATTCGAGAGATCCTGGTTTGGTGGAAAGTTGGTCGATACCGAAACCGGAACGGAATGGAACCTCCTCACGGGCCAGGGAATCAACGGCAGTCTCTCCGGGCAGACGCTTCAACCCATCCCGGCCACTTACGTCCTCTGGTATGCCTGGAAGACCTATAGACCGGACTCGGCCATTCACGGACAAGGCTGATCCTACGCTATCCTGTGGCAGATCATAATTCCTCACGCAGTCAGTGGAGCCGTCGCACTCGATACGCCTCTCGACTCATTCCTTTAATTTCCTATAAAACAATCTGTTACGATTCACTGGCTTCCAGCAGATGGAGCGGCACGCTAATTGCCGATCTCAAGCAGAGCCACCTGCGTTTCGGGAAGTTCGGATGAATCGCCTCACTCACATTACCGGCACGGCCGTATTTGTCGCGACCCGGGTCAACCCGGGAAGGGCTCAGTATCCACAGGACGGCTGCCCTTCGTTTGCGGAAACATCGGGCGGCGGGTTCGACGCACCAGAGTTTGGTACACTTGATTCGGGACTTGAAATCGATGCGAGTGCTTACGTCGATTCTGCCACCCCCTGATACGCTCAGATGCCTTTGGGAAACCCGGCGATGAATAAGCAAATGACATGGAGGATCCCGTGAAAGACCCGTACAGAGGTTTGGTCCTGTCGGTCACGTTGATTCTGACAGCCTGCGGCTGAGACAGTCCCCCTACCGTCATCGGAGAAACAGTCAACCCCGTGACGAACAGGGAGGCGGCCAGCGGGGGAAACCATCTAAATTCGATTCTGTTCCCCTTTGATCATCTGTTCGCGATTGTAGAGCGAGACGAGATCCCGGCGACCACCGATCGAAGGATGGTCGGCCCGAGGGACGAACTGGCACGCTATCTCCTGCCCGATGACAAAGTCTTCGGCGTCAACATCAACGGAGACATTCGAGCCTATCCCCACAACATTGGATGGTGGCACGAAATTATGAACGATGTCGTGGGGGGGTTGCCCGTGGTCATGCCCTTCTTCCTGTTTGAGACCAGCCACGCTTCCAAGACAGAGCCAGTGGCACAGAGATTCCCTCTCCCATCGTAAGGGAAAGGGCGGTCGCGCCCGCGACCGGGTGAGAGCTCACCTGTCTGCCTTCCGCCCTTTGCCCTTTGCCATCTGCCTTTTCCTCTACCTCCCTACTCCATACCCCCTTCAGCGATGTCCTTTGTGTTCTCCCACGGGAGGGGCTCTGGCCGCTGCGTAAAGGTCTTCGACCGGACGTAATCTCTGTAGGCGGCTGGCCCAATACGACGTGTGAGTGTTTCGCGAATCATCCGTCGATGTGCCTCGGTATCTGGGAACGTCTCACCTTCCGGATAGGGATAGGCTGTCATCGCGTGGAAGGGCAGCGGAAGCACCGTGTCACCGGTGACGGTATTCCGATCCGAATCCTTGTCCCAGCCATCGCTCAGGAAGAAGAAGCTCCGGGTCATCCCAATCGGCAACTCCGGCAGAGCGGATGCGTCGAAGCGAATCGTGATTTCCTCGCCCGCCGTGAATACGGTCATCAGATCATCGGTAGCGTTCACCAGGTTCGTGACATCCCCAAACCGTGTTACGAGTCCCGTCATATCCTTCCAGACGGGCAATGAAACCTTCTTGGCATAATTGTACAGGTGAGGACCCTCTGGTGACGGCCGGACCATCTCCGAAAATCCGCCGTAGTGGAGGTCTGCTGACACGGGTTTCAGGCGTGTAACCCTTGTTCCCCGTTCAGCCACAGCATCCGCAAGGAATGCGAGATCGTAGTAGATCTGGTAGTTGGTACGAATCCGAACTCGCGCATCAGCGGGATCGATCTGATCCTCGAGGTCGAGAACCATCCACTTGTCCTTCCCCTTCGGAAGGCCGAAAGGCCGATCGAGCGTCACCCACGCGCCCGCTCGCCACACATCGATCATCGGGAAGTCCGGTTTCACCGCTTCGCCCTGCGAGACGTTCACATTGATGCTCGTATCCGTCCAGAAGATCCAGCCTCGCATCACCAATGTGGGGTTGGCAAGGTCGGACACATCACCGAACGCCATCGTCAGCGTATGCGGTTCGACGAGTCCCTGGTAGCGTGTGGGTTTCAACACGTTGGGATACCGGTAATCGTAGGCCGACAGACGCTCTGCAACATCCTCACCATTCGTGTTCAGCGCTGTCATCGGGTAGCGCCTCCCCCGGGTCGTCACCACCTCGGGATCACTATACGGAGGCGGCACAAACCGCTCATCCGTAAAGGCCTCGACCCCCTCTGGATGATCGACCACCCACAGCCCGACCTCATCGAGGTAGATCGTTTCCCAGAGCTCCTCCGTGAACTGGAAGACGTATTCGCCATCCTGTTCTGCCATCAGATCCGAGTCGATCTTCACGATCTCGCGAGGATTGTCTGATGCGATCACGCCATCGGCCAGTTGGAGACCGAGTGGTGCTGCGCCAAGCAGATCGGTCACAAAGCGGTATCGCTCACCGTCCCAGACATACAGATAGGGACACGAACCTTTCAGCACCTGCTTCTCCCTGAGCGTCTGGTTGGCTTCGGGCCGGAACGCGTTCTGCGGCACACCGTTGCTCCACGTCACCCGAACCAGGTCCGCCTGTGTCAACTGACCAAGCCCGAAATGCATGACAGGCCGATCGACATACTGCAGCTGGTAATGGAAACCCGCCTTCACCTCCACCCGGCTGCCATACCCGTTCAGATTGTTCTTCGTTCCGCGCGTCTGCAGACCGACGAGGCCCAAGCGAAGCCAGTGATTCGCGTTCCCCCCATCATTCCGGACCGTCTCGATCGTCCCATCCTGACGGAGCGCAATCAGATCCAAATCACCGTCATTCTCGATATCCGACCATCCAATCGCGACCGCATTCCCACCGGACCCGGCAATCTCCCGGTAGACCCACCCTCCCTGACCGTCGTTTCGGTAGACGGCCAGTTCGCCATCGCGGCTCACCGCAACATCGGTCCAACCGTCGTTGTCATAGTCACCCGGGCTTACCTGGCTGAAGGGTCCTTCGTCGATGACCACATCGCTCGCGAATTGGTCCACCCGCCAGTATCTCACGGCCAGGGCACCGGATTCGGTCACCGTAACCAGATCCATCCATCCATCGTTATCCGCATCGACAGATGCCACGGACCGGTAGACACTTTCGCCAAACCCGCGATCTACCTCGGCAAACCGGCCCAGCCTGAGATTGTCGAACAGTCTCAGACGACCGCTGCCGTCGATCGCCACCAGATCCGGATCGTCATCGTCATCGTGATCAACCGAAATAACGGAACGGATACCGGGTAGATCGTCAATACCGATTCGGTCACTCACCTCCCGGAAACGTCCATCCATTCGGTTCTGCCACACGTAAAAACCATCGGACGCGCCCAGAGCCAGGTCCAGATCGCCCTCGTTGTCCATATCCACAATCGCGACGGTGTTCACGTCACCCGAAACGATCTCGGTTCCTGCTGTGACATCCGTGAGAGATCCGGTCGAGTCGCCCCTGACCATCCGAGTACCGGTCTGACCGATGCTCAGCAGATCGAAGGCCCCGTCGTTGTCGAAATCGAGAATGTAGATCTCCCTAGCGGCAGGCCCGCTCCACCCATTTGTATGGCGAGAGCCATCCGACAGAAAGAGCCAGGACCCGCCCTGGTCGCCATCGATCGAAGCCACCCAATCCTCGATCCCGTCGTCGTTTACGTCAGCGAAATTTAGGCTGCCGTGACGACCGGACCCACCCAAAGGGTATGTTTCTTCTCCACCCACCCACTCCACGCTGATTTCAGCAGGAACTTCGCGACGCAGCGTCTTGTGGAAGCGATCGCTGAACCGGAGAACGGGCAGACCGACGACCGGGTTCTGCAGGCTCTCGAGCGCCTGCTTGTATCTCTCGGATGGCCGGAGCACATTCTCGAGAACGGTGAATCCACGAGCTGCCAGCATAGAGTTCCCCGAAACGAGACCTTTCTCAACAAGCGCCAGGACACGTTCCTGAACACCTGCATCGTCGAGAAGCGATTTCACCGCTGCAAAGCTTTCCCGGGCAGATTCGAAATCGCCGCTCGCGGCTCGATCCTTCGCGTACTTCATACGGATCGCCGGGTTGTCCGGCACCAGCACAACCAGCCGCTCCATATCCTCGGCGGCGGTTGCATCACGTGCATCGGACCTGGCGGACTGACTGGCTCGATATCTGGCGTAGCGAACGATTGGGTCATCTGGCGACAGCTTTACCGCCTGATCGAGAGCTTGAAGCGCGTCCTCCCAGCGATTCGCCGCGCTGTTGGCCTCGGACATCAGGTAGAGCACGTGCGTGTCTTCAGGTGCGACGCTGTGAGCTTCGCCCAGCCAGTAAAGGGCGGAGTCCACTTGGCTGAGGCGAAGATGGCTCACGGCTAGGTTCGCATAACCGAGAGGCTCTTCCGGGACGAGCGCAATCACTTCCTGGAACATCACCAAGGCGTCTTTGGGCTGCTCCTGCTCGAGATATGCGATCCCGAGATTTTTCGCGCGCTCCACGTCAAGGCTGGGTAGCTGTGCATCGATCGGTAGCACGATACACAGCATCGCCGCCAGTATCGAGAATCCACGTCTATTGTGAATCGACAAAGCGTTCCTCCGAAACAATACCTTCTGGTGAAATCGTAATCGTTTGCCCTGCCTTCACCGACAGGTGTATCGTCATCTTGCCCGCGGGCCACATCACCTCAAGCGTATCTGCCCCGAGAGCCTGACCGATCCCGAATGTCAGGGGAGTCTCGCTCTGGCTCATGTAGGATGATCCTGTTCGAACCATCAGCTCGGTTGACCGATCGTTCGCGACAACGCGGACCCTTGCACCGATGACTCTGGTATTCGGGGGCTTACCCGTGAGTACGACACGAATCGCGTTCCCCGTCTTCGAATCATTCCGGGCTACGATCGGTGTCCCGCCGTTCTCTACCATCACCAGGTCCGGATCGCCATCCCCGTCGAGATCACCATAGGCCAGACCACGTCCCACAATCGGTCGCGCAAAACCGGAACCCGCCGTCGACGTGACCTCCTCGAACCGTTTCGACCCGTCGTTCCGGAATATCTGGGGCAGCTGACGGTAGGTGATCTCCTTCTGAACACGATTGATATCTGGCTCGAGGTGGCCGTTCACACAGACGAGATCCAGATACCCATCCAGATCGACGTCCACAAAGGTGACGCCGAATGTCAGCTTCAGAAGCGTGGGAGTTGCAATACGCTTCTTACCAGCAAAATCGATGAACAGATCTTCCCACGCCTGGACATACAACGAAAGCGATTCCCTCGAGAAATTACCAATCGCGATGCCCACGCTCCCCGACGTATCGATGCGAGCCACATCGACGCCCATCCCCGCACGTGCTCGCCCTCCTTCGTCGTAGGCCACCCCCGCGATCAGGGCGATATCCTCGAACGTCCCGTCTCCCGCGTTCTTATACAGCGCATTCGGCTGTGTGTCATTCGTGACGATGATATCCGGATCGCCGTCACCGTCATAGTCGGCGATCGCTACTCCCATCGTTTTACCGTCGGGGTTATGGATGCCCGATGCCTTCGAGGCGTCACTGAACGTACCATCCCCCAGGTTACGGTAGAGTCGGGAGGACAAACCGTGATACTCCTGGGGCGTCGCATAGGATTTGCTCTCCCCATCGATCGACGTGAACAGATCCGTCGAAGGCGACCACTGTACGTAGTTCCCAACAAACAGGTCCAGCCATCCGTCACGATCGATGTCCACCCAGGCTGCACTGGTCGACCACTCGGGCTCTCTCTTCCCGTCGTCCGTCTCCCAATGTCCCCCCGCCACACCGGCCGCCGCTGTCACATCAATAAACCTCCCCCCGTCGTTCCGCAGCAGCAGGTTGTCACCGACGCCCGTCAGATACAGATCCGGATCACCATCGCCATCGTAATCTCCCGCCGTTCCACCCATACCGTAGACCAGAACGTCAAGTGCCGCCATTTTGGTCACATCCTTGAATCGCATCCCACCGAAGTTTTCATACAGGCGTGGGGTGGGTATCACCCCTTCTCCCGCGTGACCGGGCCAGTGTGTCCCGCTCAGAAACAGGATATCCTGCAGATTGTCGCCGTTGTAGTCGAAAATCACCACCCCGCTCGCCAGGCTCTCCGGCATCCACTTGGCACCGAACGCTCCCGTTTGATGCACAAAATCGATCCCGGATTCACGGGTCACATCGGTGAACAGAATGGTCGGCAGACGGGGCTGCTCGACAACAGTGCTGTCGACCGAAACTTCGGTCTTCGTGTAGGAGGAAGTATCGACCTGTTTAGAAACAGGTTCCTGGCTGCAACTGAGAGTCAGCAGGAGGATCGCGAGGAATAAGGACGACCAGACCGATTGGATACAGGCTGTTCGTGACAAAACGTCTTCAGGTCCGATCGAGAGTACGGGGTTTGCGTCTGGCGTGTATTAATGATGAGTAACAGCTACGTCACAGGAACAGTGGATATTGGCCAGGCAGAATGTTTACAAGATAACCTGTAGAAACGCCTAGGGCGATTCGATTCTGATCTATCATCCCTGCTCTTGCCCAACCGCCCGGGGATAATGCACCTGTATCCTCTGCGCCGCTCGTTCAACCTCAGGATTCTCCAGCAGAAATTTTTGTGTCACCTCGCACGCCGATTCATCGATCTGATACTTGAGATACGCCCGTTCGGCAGCCGCGGCTTCTGCGAGTCTTCCCGTTGCACGCAGCCCCAGCATCCGGTGATAATGTGCGGCCCGGTCTTCCGGATCGATCGCCAACACGCGATCGAGTGCACTGAGTGCCTGCTCAAAATCTGCTTTCAGGTAGCGGACACGACCCAGGTTACGCCACGCAGATCGGTCTTCGGGAAAGGATTTCAACACGCGCTCATACGCACCTGCAGCTTCCTCGTAGCTACCCGCTCTCTGGTGCGCCGTTCCCCAGACCCAGGCCGTCTGTGGATCACCGGCGGCAAGGGACTCGCACTTCTCAAGAAACGCGTATGCAGACGGGATGTTCCCGTCTCGGACCGCGATCCGGGCCAAATTCCGGTAGCCATCGACGCGACCTGTATCCGCGCGCGTCACGGCATCGAATGCGAGGGAAGCATTTCGCGTATCTCCCTGCATCAGAAGGGCGATCCCGTAGTCGTTGAACCGCATCCAGTCTTCGGGTTCGGTCTGAACCTCAATCACATTTGTATTTCGGCCGACGGACAGACGAACGGAGTCGGCCGCGATTTCCGTGATCGGCAGGATCGGCATGTCCGGGAAAGCCTTGAACCCCTCGGGGTTCGCCTGATACGCAAACGTCGTGTAGGCACGGTCAAACTTTCGCCAGAGAAGCCGAGCCTTGACAGTCAGCTCGCCGCCCGGGACGCGTTCCGGAACACGGAACCGGAAGCGACCGATGTCCGCCGACCCCGGACCAATCTTCCGAGTGTAGACGGAGGTGTGGATATTGTGGCCGTCTCTCCGATGGATCCGTTCACCGTTCCTGTCGACCATCACGGCGTGGTAGAACCGTGCGTCGGAGTCGACAAAATGATCCTCATCCACAAGCCCGCTCGTGTAAAGTGCCTGTCCGCCCGTCTCGGAAACCGTAAACTCGAGCCATCCCTGATTCGAATCGTTTGTCCCGCCAGGGAACGTGTGCCCCACACCCCTATTCCGCACGACGACATCGAGCTGAATCGTCTCACCACCACTCACCGTCGGCTCTATCCTGTCGATCGGTGCAGTCACGCGGTCGAAGGACGCGCCGCGACGCAGCGCGAGAATATCCACACTGAGCTTCTCCTTACGCAGGAAGCGCTCGATTCGCCCGATCGTCTCCGTATCGCCGCGCACGTACGGCAGGGCCGTGTTCGCAGCCGTGAACCGGTGTGACTTGATCAGTCCCTGCTTCGCGGATACGTCACCCAAGGGAGCCGGCTCGAGCGGCATATGACAGTCCTGACAGATACGCTTCGTCTGCGGCAGGTAGAAGGTGCTGGATGCGTTTCGGGATACGCCGCTGTTGTGCCAGGCATCGTAATCGTCCTGACCGCGAAGCCATCGGTACCCGTTTACCGGCTCATCCAGGCTGACCTTATGGCAGCTCCCGCAGAACTCCGGCTCGCGAAAGAACGGCTTCTGCATCTGCTGTTTGTGCACGAGCGGTCTCGACTTCAACGCCGTGTCGTGCATTACCAGTCCAAGCCCCCCCTTGGCATTCGGAAACACGTAAGGGTCTTCTCGCTCGTCGGCGATGTTGTAGTTCGCATTACCCGTGCGATCGTGAATCGCGTCAATCGCGTGGCAGGCCAGACACGTCAGACCCGCCTGCGCTTGCGGGGTCCGTCTGTCGACCGGCTTTCCCATCTCCCCGGCGAGCATCAGCGACGGATCGTGACAGCCGCTGCACCACTTCGATTTCTCCAACCCATTGTCGGCCGTCTCACGCAACAGATTGACAGTCGCTTCGTAGAACGGATTGTTGAACGACGCGAACCGATGTGCCGAAACGGACCACTGCTCTGTTGCATCCGGATGGCACCGGTCGCAGGTATCGGCACCAATCTGCGTGGTGGACACAAAACCCAATGTGTCGAGATCTGCCTCCAGCGCCTCACGATTGCCGATATCGCCGCGCGTAATGATTCGGGATGGCAGATGACCGCCTGTCGTTGTCGTAACGGCGGCCGGGAAAAAGGGGCTGTCATCGGGAACAAATGCTGCCGGGAGAAAGCCGACATCATCGGTGTAGGCGGATCGATCCCGGGCCCTGGACCCTGGACCCGTGTGCGATCCCCGAGCCAGGGCTTCAGCTGCCTCAACCGTAAGGTCGGTCTCCCCATCGGTGATCCAGTGACCGAACAGGAAGAGGGCGACACCAGCTCCAATCAACCTGATCACGTGTCGCTGAACGGTGGATTCGGGTCTCCAGATCGAGAAACGACGATGCAGGGCATACAGCAGCGGAACCAGAACGGCCGTGATGACGTGGAGCCAATATGCCTGGCGATTCCCGAGACTGTTCGCCTCCGACAGGATCAAAAAGCCCGTAACCGAAAGGACAAGACCCAGCGCCAGCACGAGGATACCGGTCACGAGTGCCCGCCGGTTGCGTCTCCGGACCCAGACGCTCGTCAGATGCCACAGCGCGAACACCGTCGCCATGGCTGCGAGCACAAGCCCCACACCCGTGTGCGACAGGATCTGAAACTGGAACCACTTCGGAAGCGACGACGCTTCAGCCGACACCGTTCGCCAGCCAAACGAATCGATCGCGCGATTCACAAGGAGATAAAGCGTGTTTGCGATCATGAAGACATTCAGCCCAATGATCGCACGCAGCCCCCATCTCTGGGACGTTGTCAGCCGACTTCTATCATTCGAATCATTCATTGGCCGAGAAAGATACCAAAAAACCCGATCTCAAAAAGAGATCGGGACGCCCGCTCCCACTTTCCATTCTCACGTGTCATTTGTCACTTGCACTTCTTCTCCCTCCATCACCACTCCCCTCACCTCTCGCAGTGCCTCGATTTTTTTCAGGGGATTTCCCTCGATCGCGATCAGGTCGGCCAACTTTCCCGGCTTCACATCACCCAACCTGTCATCCAAACCCAGCATCTCCGCCCCGTTCACCGTCACCGCCTTCAGCGCCTCCACCTCTGACAAGCCCATCCCCACAAAACACTTCGCATCTCGCCACAGTGTCGCGTGCGTGCTGTCGGTCGCCAGGCAGACCTTGATGCCTGCCTTGACCGCTTCCGGAATCCATCTTCCTGTCAGCTCGCGGGCGATCTCCACGCGGTCCCGCCACCAGTCCCACGCCCACGACTCAAACGACTCGAAACCGGTCTCCGAATCAAAGAACAGCTGCAGGTTCGGATCGCTCAGATAGGCGCCGCTCTTCACGAACAGTTCGACATCCGATTCCGTCAGCAGATTCGCGTGCTCGATCGAATCGATTCCGGCCTCCATCGCCCACCGCATCGCCTCCCCACCGATTGCGTGCGCGCACACGGGAACCCCTCGATCGTGAGAAAAGGCGATCGCGGTCTCGATCTCCTGTCGCGTATACGCCGGCACATCCGTCAGGTCGCCTCGCAGGTAGTCCTCGAATGAATCCCCGTCTCGGACATTCGTGACGAACAGTTTCGTCCAGTCCGCACCCTCATCGATATTCTCGCCGATCTTCCGCTTCAACTCCTCCGGCCCATCCGCTGCGAACGCGATAAACGGCGCCGTACCGTGGCTCGGACGGAGCGCCCTCACACACGCCTGAATCCGTGGCGCCATCAACTCCCCTCTCGAGACCGCCTCCCTGAACTGCGTCTCGATCCCCTCTCGATCCCCTACCGCCCGCATCGTCGTCACACCGGTCCGCAGATCCTGCTGCAGGTTGTCGACTCCCCGAAGCACTGCCGTCGTGTAGTCAAGATCGAAGTGTTCATTCAGCGGGATTCCGTAGGCATTGTTGATCGTGATGTGCGTGTGCGGATCCACCATCGCCGCCATCACCGTCCACCCAGACCAATCGATCACGTGCGCACCGAGCGGAATCGAACTCTCCTCTACCGACCCAACCTCACCAATTCGATCCCCGACAATCGCCACAACGGCATCTTTGATGCCGGGTTGATCTGGATGTGTAATCAGCAAGCCCGCTTTGACATATCGCAATGACATCAATCCTCGCTACCACCTTGTGTCAACCGTTGCGCGATCCCCCGCTCTGTACGCTTCCCACCCCCATCAGAGTTTCTGCCTGCGCAAAAAGATTCGGCCCGCCTCCGGAGTGCAGAAACACCACCGACTCGTTCGCCTTCACAGTTCCTTTCATAATCTGATCCATCAGCCCGGTCATACACTTCCCGGTATAGACCGGGTCCAGCACGATCGCCTCCTCGCGGGCGACCATCCGAATCGTCTCGATCACCTCGGACGTGCTCATCCCATATCCTGGCCCCACATATTGGTCCAGCACTCCGAAATCCGTACCCGTAATCCGGGTCGACAGCCCCAGCATCTCGGCCGCCGCGTTCGCGTATCCCTCAATCCGCTCCTTAAGGAAATTCGCCTCGGCACTGCTGCTCACGGCGACCACCCGCGTTCGCATCCCGAGATGCTTCAGTCCGAGAGCCAAACCCGCCGCCGTGATCCCCGAGCCCGCCGTCGCGTAGATCCACTCCGGCTCGACCTCTAGATCCCTGAACTGTCTCGCAAGCTCCTCTCCCCCAGACACATACGCGCACGTCGCAAGTGTCGAGGTCTCTCCCGTCAAATGAAGCACGTATGGCTTCCGACCCTCACGGATCAGTTCAGCCTTGACTTCCTCCAACCACCTTGGCACCCGCTCATCATATGGATCCTGCGTCGGAATAAACCGCACCTCCGCCCCAAGCAGCCGATCCAGCAGCAGGTTCCCTTGCCCCCGCTCCTCAACACTCCCACGCAGCAGAAGCACACAGTGCATCCCCAACTGGCTCGCCGCCGCTGCCGTCGCACGACACATGTTCGACTGCACACCTGCCGTCGTGATCACCGCATCACACCCCCGCGACAGGATATCTCCAAAAATAAACTCGTGATTCCGAATCTTGTTCCCACCAAACGCCAACCCCGTCGCATCCTCCCGCTTCACCATCAACCGCACCCCCACCCGGCCCGACAGCCTTTTCATCTCCTGCAACGGCGTCGGCAACGACGCACACAGCGCCACCCTCGCCAACCCACCACATATCCCTTCTTCGTCGCCCACCTTGTCTCCCCCCCTTCAATGGCTAATGGCCAATCCCCGTAGTGATCCTCCCAAAGCGAGACGTTTTCAAGCTGCCATTAGAGTTGATTCATTCACTTCGTTTGGTGTTCGGTAGTCGAGCGACGGATGCAGCCGCTCCTGGTTATAGTAACTGGCATAGTCTGCAATGGCGTCACGCGCCTCACTGAGGCTATCGTAGTCGCTAC
>CAYYGZ010000023.1:0-1487 GCA_964471275.1 uncultured bacterium
TTAGTTACTGTGGACACTTTCCGCCCCGATCATCTGAGCGGGTATGGATATGCCAGACAGACAACCCCATATCTGGACTCCCTGGCGGCGGACGGCGCGCTGTTCGAGGAGGCGATTTCCTCCTCTTCGTGGACGACTCCCGGTCTGATATCCGTGCAAACGGGTTTGTGGGCGCCCACACACGGAGTGGATGTTCGTGGGAAGAGCCTGAATCCGGGCACACCGACATTCGCCACAGAGTTGACGAAGGCCGGCTATGTGACGCCAGACATTCTGTATCTGTCATCCATACCCAACCTGCAGAATCTCGGTCTCACGAAGACATACTCCGATCGCGACAAGTATCTGCCTGACGGTGATCGGGTGCTGTTCGAGGCGCTGGAAACATACAAGGACAGCACCTTCTATCTGTACTACCACTACCGTAATCTGCATCTGCCGTATAATCCCTCCGAGCCTTATGACCGTCTGTTCACAGATTCAGATTTCGATCGTGACGGCTTCACGCGGGAGCGCGTCGCGTCTGTTAGGGAGAATGTGACGATCCCGCTGGGTACGTTGACATTCAGCCCCAGCGACAGCACCTGGGTCCGCGGTCTATACGATGGTCAACTACGCGAGATGGATGAGACCTTCTTCCGCCCGCTTATCCAGAAACTCAAGGCCCTGGGGTTGTATGACCGGACACTGGTGATCGTGACTGCGGATCATGGGGAGGAGCTTCTCGAACACGGTTTTATCGGTCATCCCTCCACGTCGTTCCGAGGTTCTGCATACGAAGAGCAGATCCGGATCCCCCTGATCATGACTTGCCCGGTGGCCATCCCCGGTGGTGTCCGTGTCCGGTCGCAGGTTCAGAATGTGGACATCCTGCCGACCGCTCTGGACTTCCTGGGGCTTCCGATACCTCAATCCGTGCAAGGCCGGTCCGTGCGGGAGATCATCAGCGGGAGGCAGACCGATGAACGGTCAGCGTACACAGAGACGACGCAGGGCGGGTATCAGTCGACGCCGGATATGATGAAGGTCCGGGTCCGCGCTCATCGAGCACCCCCGTGGAAGCTGATTCATACGCTGGGACCCGGAATCGATCGGTATGAGCTCTACAACCTCGAGGATGATTCGTCAGAACGGAGGGATGTGTCTGGCGCACAACCAGAAATCCTGACCCGGATGAGAGGCGAGCTTCACGCGTGGGCGCTATCCTCGAACCAGCGCCGGGAGACGCCTGCAGAGACGAGCTTCCTCAAGCACGAGGGCGAGATTGAGATCCTCTTCCCTGGCGACGGAGATACGCTTCGCTACGTGGACGGGATGAAGACCGTTGACGTGAGATGGTCCGGGACGGAAGATGCCGCGTATGTGATCGAATATCGTGTGGGGGAGGGGAACTACCACTTGGAAGGTACGATTCCCGTCGAGGGACTCACGTCGACCCACGGACCGTTCACCGAAGAAATGTGGAATATGCTGACACTCTACAATCC
>CAYYGZ010000023.1:1587-28539 GCA_964471275.1 uncultured bacterium
TCTGGGGGACAGCCTACCGCCTGACTCACGGACGGATCACCTACGTGGCCCCAATCCTGGCGATCGGTGTCGGTCTCTGGCTGGTTGCTCGGATCGTGAGCTTCAGGCTTCGCTGGGCGGCAGTTGCCGTGATCGTTGTCTCCGGTATCTATGTCTGGCTTCTGGTGTGGCTGAGCCAGTCCCCTGCCGAGCAGTTTCACCTCGCGGAGTACGGCCTGCTGAGCTACCTGACATTCCGAGCCTGCAGAGTCGACGTGGGATGCCCGGCTGCACTGGTCACTGGCTTGCTCGTCGCTGCAGCACTCGGCACGGGAGACGAGTTGATACAGTGGGGTCTGCCGAACCGGGTATTTGAGTGGAAGGACATCTGGCTGAATATCGGCTCCAGCTGTCTGGGGATGTCGCTGGTGTATGTGCTGGGTCTGGGAGAGAGTCGTGAGGTTTCTTAAGTCATTCCTGCTGATACCGATCCTGTGCACGGGTGTCTCGTTCGCAGACAAGATCCCGGCACCCCTGGAAGACGTCCTGAGCGTGCTGGCTTTGACGAGGACTGACATAGGGATTGCCAAGGACTATCTGCCGGACCCGGATCGACTCAGCGTGACACGCCGCCTGCTTCGCGATCCGCTTTCTGCCGATGGTTGGCTGACATCACTGGCAGGCTCGCTGCAGGAGGGAAGCAATGACGTTCCCCTTGCCATTGCGAGAGGTCTGCTTGACTCCTCCCAGGGCGAGGCATTGGGGCCGATACGGGTGGACCCTACCGTGCTTGAGACACTTCTGCTCGATTCGGGGCAACGCATTCGTACACTCGTGCCCATCTTCGTGGGTAGACCCCTGATCGGGTTGGTGCATCCTGACTCTACGTTCAGTGCATCGGCTCTGGATGACGCCGTGGCGGAGGGACGTCGGGTCCCGGTTCTCGAATTGCTCGATGTTGCTGTCAGGCTTGTTACGGCGGCGGATCAGGTCTCTGCAGCGTTTGGGGGGCCGGTCTCCTATGAGACGGTCGTTGGCCGGGTTACAATCGGTACTGAAGGAGATGATCGATACAGCGTTCCTCACGCACTGATATTCGATCCAGGTGGAAACGATGTCTACATCGATGTTGCGGGTGTTTCATCTGAATCGGTGCCGGTTTCCGTGGTTATCGATCTGGCGGGTGACGATCGCTATCTGGGAAGGGCGGGGACCGGACGAAGCGGCGTGGGAATCCTTGTGGACCGGTCCGGAAACGACGCCTACGATGCGAGTAACCAGAGTCAGGCCTCCGGTTTGGGCGGGATCGGCGTTCTGGTTGATCTGGATGGGGATGATCGCTATACAACCGGTGTGGGTGGCCAGGGCTTTGGACTCTACGGAGTTGGGGTCCTGGTCGACAGATCCGGGGATGATACATACAGCGCGGATCTGCTCGCGCAGGGGAGTGCGGGCCCGGGTGGTGTTGGACTGCTGGTAGATCACTCTGGTGATGACACATACCACGCAGGGGGTGCCCATCACGACTTTCGAGAGGGCGGTGCCCACACTCAGAGTATGAGTCAGGGCTATTCGCTCGGTCTGCAGACCGAGGTCTCGGCCGGGGCCGGTCTCCTGTTCGATCTGGAGGGGAGGGATCGCTACGAGGTGTCCTACTTCGGGCAGGGGGCTTCGCACTGGGCAGGTACGGGTGCCCTGTACGACGGGCATGGCGATGACGTGTATGTTGCCCGTCGATACTCCCAGGGATGCGGCACTCATCTGTCAGCGGGTATTCTTGTCGACGTATCAGGCGACGATGTATATTCGATGTGGGGTGTTGGCCAGGGGTGCGGTCACGATCTTGCCGTGGGCGTCCTCGCAGACCGTTCGGGACACGATGAATACGTCATTATGTGGCTCGGCCAAGGTGCGGGAAGCGCGAATGGGACCGGATTGTTGATCGACAGTTCGGGTGACGACATCTATAGAGCCAACCGTGCGGATACACAGGGGTTCGGGAGTCCGGCACGGGGGTTCGACAGCGTGGGCATCCTGCTTGATCTCGCGGGTGTGGACAGGTTTCGCAACCCATTTGCTCGTCTGCTGGTGAAGTCGGGTCAAACGGGGGCCCGCTATGATGTATCCGGGGGGCAGGTGCCGTGATACTCGCTGCCGCAATCGCAGTAAACAGCCTGCTGGCCGGTCTCGAAGGCGTGGACTCGGTGCGGGAAATGGCTATCGATTCTCTCACCGACTCGAGCGATGCCGTCGTTCTGGCTATCCTCGAATATGCCGGCTGGCGAGGGCGTGATGCTGCGATCGCTGCCCTTGAACGATCAGTTCCGCCGAGGGTGGGTCGATTGCTGGATGCAGCGAAAGAACATCCGAAACTTGCCACGCGAAGGTCCGCTATCCGAAGCCTGGCGCGTGTCGGTCCGACGGGTGTGTGTGATTCATTAGCGACGCTGTTCGGACACGGGAGCGATGCCGTGATCCTGGATGCCATTACGGGGCGACGAGATTGCGATATCTCACGGGTCGTGCCGTTCCTGGCCTCGCCGGACAATGATGTCAGAAGGAGAGCGCTTTCCGCTCACACACGTCTCGACACCACGTCCAGGGCTCCGGTTGCCCTGCGTTTTCTGCAGGATCCGGATCGGGGAGTAAGAAGGGTGGCCGGGGCGATACTTGCCGAGCACAGTGAGGCCGTCCTGGCGATCGGTCACGAGATGGATAGCCTCACTACCACGGGCAGATCGGAAGTATTGCGGGTCCTGGGCGAGATCGGTGGGCCGGAAGCCGAGCGGCTTCTGATCGCTTCGCTGGACGACGAGCAATGGCCCCACAGGTATCTTGCGGGAGAAGGGCTGATCCAGGCGGGTACAATAGCGTCCCTGGACTCTATTAGAGATCGGATCAGCACGGAAACACATCCACTTGTGCTGGAGATTCTGAGGGTGGCGGAGAAGAGACTGAGCACGGACACCAAATGAGCACACACAGTACTCCACATAACACCAGCGAGATCCTCCGGCGGGTGATCCTGATCGGAATTGGCGCGATGCTGATACTGGTGCCACTCTACTTCTCGCCATCCATGAGTGACTACCACACACCCAAGTTCATTCTTGTGCAGGTTTTCGCCACAATTCTTGGCGCCCTGCTCCTCATCAGTATGGTGTTCGATGGCGAGGTCTACATCCTTGACCATCCGATCTATTACACCATGCTTGCCTTTCTCGCAGCGAACTTTATTTCGCTCTTCCAGGCCCACAATATCTACCAGGGCCTCTACCATCTGTGGATCCAGGCGTGCTTTTTTACGGTAGCCATCCTCTGCTTTCACTGTGTTCGGAGTCGCGCACAGGTACGAGTTCTGGCTGGAATGATGAGCGGTGCCGGCGGCATCGTAGCCCTTGTCGGGCTTCTCCAGCACAATGGCGTGTATCATTTCTACTATCGCTGGAACATCCCGGCATCCACGATTGGAAACGTAAACTTCATCGCTGAGTACTACAATGTGGTTTATCCCATTTCGCTGGTCATGCTTCTGATCGTGAAGCGGGCCTGGCTTTGGTGCCTACTTCTGTCTGCCTGTTTCATGATGACGTGTCATCTGATCGTGATGGGAAGTCGAGGGGGGTGGTTGGGTGTCGTGATTGCCGCAGGTGTCATAGGCGGCGCAGAACTTATTCGCCGCTACCATATCCGTCGCCGTGCTCTCGATGCCCTGATGGTCGGCGCGCTCAGCGTTCTATTGATCTGGCCAATCCTGACGAGCGTGGCTTCTGGGCTGCCCGTCACCAAGGAGCACACGCTTGCCGGATTGTCACGTAGCTACTGGGAGCTTGTGTCCAAGCGCAGCGCCGACGCCCTGGCACTGCGAGACGATTCGACCCGACAACGCGTGCTCCTTTGGGAGGATACGCTGTCGATGATCGCGGGGAACCCCCTGCTGGGTGTGGGGGCGGGGAATTACGAATTCAATATCCAGCCGTATCTCGGACTCGAGAGCTTGACGCTCAAGGCTAAACTGGAAGAACAGAACAATGCGGAGCACATGATCTTCCGTGCCCACAACGAGTATCTGGAGGTCTGGTCCGAAACAGGGCTCCTGGGTATTGTCATCTTCCTCATTCTGCTGATACAGATCGTCCGATCCGTTATCCGGCTCCTGTTGGCGTATGTCAGGGGAGAGGAGGAGCCTCTGGTCATCGGTCTGAGCGCTGCCGTCCTGGCGACGCTCACCCACGCGTTTTTTAGCTCGAATTTCCAGAATCCTGCATCTGCGATCGTCTTCTGGATTGTTGTCGGTTTTGTCTGGGTCTACTCCGTGAGGCTGGAAGACAGAGCACGACTGGGATTGTTTGACACCTCCTCAGACGGTTTCTCTTTCGGGCTCGCAGCTGCCGGTGTCATCATCGTGTTGTTCACGTGCTATCACGGCCTGCGTATGAGGGAGGGAGCAGTCCTCTTCCAGGATGCACGCACCCAGATCACACGTGGTCAGCCGGAAGCGGCACTGAGGACTCTGGAGAATTCTTTACAACTCCCTTCGCCTAAACCTTTTGCCACACACGAGATGATCGGGAAACTCCATCATCGGTTCGGCAATTGGCAAGCTGCGGAGGGTGCGCTGCGAAAGAGCTTGACCTACCACGACAATCATCCAGGCGTCTACTACTATCTCGGGCGGTCTCTGGCACAGCAAGGCAAGACAGAGGAAGCCCTGAGGGCCGTGAACCGAGCGGTTTCGTTGGAGCCGATGCGTGCGGAGTATCGTGTTACACTGGGTACGACGCTCGGACAGATCGGGAGTGTGGAGGAAGCGATTGCTGCATTGCAGAAGGCTCTGAGCCTGGATTCCAATTCGAAATCCGCCTACTACGCGTTGGGTGGGGTGGAGAACTCGAGGGGAAACTACCAGGCGGCTCTCGAGGCGTTTGAAGAGGCGCTGACCCTGGACCCATCTGATCTGGATATACGGAATAGTCGGGCCAAGGAACTGATCTTTCTGGAGCGATTCGATGAGGCCATTCGCGAGTTGACACGCATTGTTGTGGAAGACGCAACGCTGGTCGCGCCGCGGATGAACCTCGCTGTGGCGCTCTACAACCGCGGCGACGCTCAGGAAGCGGTGGCCGCGTGCGCGGATGTCCTGAGGCGATGGCCTAATTACCGTAATGCACGTGATCTGATGGCCGTTATCTATGACAGCATCGGCGAATCGGATCGCGCGCAAAAGGTCAGATCTGGCGATCTCCCATGAGGAAGGTGGTCGGCTGGTGTATCCAGATGATCCCAGACCTGGCCGGGCGAAACGGTCGGGAAGAGAGCAAGTGCTGGCGCTGCTGATCGCGATCGGTGTTGCTATCGTTGTGACACTATTTGGTGGTGTTTTTCTCTATGTCGCCAGGATGATGCAATAGAGTCAGGCGACGTCACATGCACCGAGCGCTGCCGCATCCCGGAAACAGTGCGTTCCCCTTGGGATTCCCACGGGGAACGCAAGTCAATACGTCGCTCGTCCTCCGCTGACATCGAAGCACTGCCCGGTGGCGAAAGTCGATTCATCTGACACCAGGAACAGGATGGTAGCGGCAACCTCCTCGGGTCTGCCCAGGCGCCCAAGCGGTATCTTGGATGTCAGAAAATCCACGCGCTCCTGATCCATTCCTGCCAGGAGCGGCGAGTCGATCAAGGCGGGCGCAACGCAGTTTACGCGAACCCCTACGTCCAGAACCTCCTTCGCCAACGCCTTTGTAAAGCAGATGACGCCGGCCTTCGATACCGAGTAGGGTACCATGTTGGCGTTCCCTTCCTTGCCAGATATCGATGCGACGGATACGATGGTGCCTGACTCCCGAGGGATCATGTGGCGGACTGCAGCACGCGAGCAGAGGAAGGTGCCCTTCAAGTTGACGTCGAGTACGTTTGACCAGTCACTTTCAGCCAGGTTCTGGACCGGTGTGTCTGTGCCCACAACACCCGCGTTGTTGACCAGGATGTCCAGTTTACCGAATTGGTCGATCACGGATCCGAGGGCACGATCCACCTGGTTCTCATCGGTTACATTGGCTTCAACCCCTATTGCGGCGCCCCCGATCTCCGACGCTGCGCGCTCCGCCCCCTCCTTTGAGATGTCGAGAATGGCGACACTCGCCCCCTCTTCCGACAACCGACGAGCAATCGCGCATCCAATTCCCTGAGCGGCCCCCGTGACGATCGCCGACCTTCCTTGCAGTGGCTGCGGGTTCATGCCATACGCTCCTTGTGTCTGTCAAGATCCAGTATGGTCTGGCTTCTGTCATCGAAAAGTGCCACCACCAGTTTACGCGTGATACGTGAGCAGGCGTAATCCTGGAGCTCCTGTTCGTCTGCCCACTCAAACCGATCGTGCTCATCAGATGCGGGTTCCCCCGCAACCCAGTCGCACTGATAGGCGTGGACCACGGCCGTGAAGTGGGTGTATGCGTGCTTGACCGTTCGGAATGGACGGTGCGCAACCGAATTGACACCTGCGGCAGCTGCGACGGTGTCGCATATCTGATCGGGCCGCGGCGCGGTATCCACTTCCCGCGACGGGAACTCCCACAGCCCCCCAAGAAGGCCCTGTTCTTTTCTGCGGCCAACCAGGTACCGATCGTGTTGCCTTAGGATTGCCGCTGCATACGTTCGCTCGGGCCGTGGTTTTGCGCTCGATTTCCTTGGTATTCGATCTACCACTCCTCGAGCCGATGCACGACAGTGCCTCTGAATCGGACACGTGGGGCAGACAGGATTACGGGGTTTGCACACCGTCGCGCCCAACTCCATCATTGCCTGATTGTGATCGCCGGGTCGTTTGTCGTTCAGAAGCTCATCGGCCGTGTGCTGCAGGGCTCGTTTCACTGCGGGTCGATCGGTCTCTTTCTCGTTCGCCTGCAGTCTCGCCAACACGCGGATGACATTCCCATCGAGAACGGCGTGCTGTTTCGCGTAAGCGATGCTCAAGACGGCAGCTGTCGTGTATGGCCCGAAACCTGGAAGCGCGAAGAGCGAGTCGTATTCCTCGGGAACCGATCCATTGTGCTCACGGGATATGGCCATCGCCGCTTTATGGAGGTTCCGCGCTCGTGAGTAGTATCCAAGGCCCTCCCAAAGCTTCAGAACTTCATCGAGATCAGCATCTGCGAGGGTGTGGACCGTGGGGAAGGCGGATATGAATCGTTCATAGTAGGGTATGACCGTGTCCACTCGTGTCTGCTGCAGCATGAACTCTGACAGGACGATGCGATAAGGATCCGATGTCTGTCGCCAGGGCATGTCGCGTTTCTGTTTGTTGTACCAGGAGAGAAGGAGCCGTCTCAGAGACGCCTTCTCCTTGCTTGTCCAGATCATCTCAACGGGTCCAATCGACGGCGAATGGCCTCGGCCGTAGAGGTAGCGCCTGTCCAATTCTCCAGGAAGGTCTCGTATGCCACAACGGCACCACTTGTGTCGCCGCTGGCGAGCCGGAGTTCCCCGATGTTGTAGTAGACCGGTGCGTAACCTTCGTTCAGACGTGTAACGCGATCGAAGCTGGTAGCGGCGGCTTCCCAGTGTCCCTGTTTCTGATGGATGACACCCTCCCGGTAATGTAGAGCATAGTTGCCTGGGTGATCCTGGAGGATCCTCGAGATCGCCAGATGAGCGCGGTCGAAATCTCCCAACCTTTCGTAGTGGCTCACCAGCTCCAAGGCGATATCGGTGCGCTCGGGCGCCTTTCCAACTGCCGACTCCAGCTGGCGAGTCGCTTCTTCGGATCGGCCCAGACCGACATAGGCACGCGCGAGATTCACGTGCTGCTCGATGTGGCTCGGCCTCAGCTCTGCGATACGATCAAGGGTCCGGATTGCGTCCGGGTAGCGTCCGGCGGCGTTCAACGACATGCCGAGGTTATTGATCGCATTGACCAGGTAGGGATGGTAGGTCAGACACGCTTCCTGATCCTGAATCGCCAGATCATAACGCCCACTCAGATGGTGAGACAGCCCTCGCAAGAGGAGGATCTGCGGATCGAAGATACCCAGGGCAAGCGCCTGGGTTCCGAGACTCACTCCGCCTTCCCAATCCCGGCGCTCGATGGCCCGTGTCTGGCGAAAAGCCAACCGATCGAATGTCACGGCACGCCAGAGAAGTGAGGCCGAGGCGAGGTGGGCGATGGCCAATGTGATCCAGATGATCCTCGTGGTGCCAGGCGATGAAGTCAACACACGTGTGTGCGGGTCGTGAAGGACCAGGACGGCGAGTGCCAGGGAGGCAGCGAAGGTCACTGAAATCCGCTCCAGAGGGAAGCTGAACGTCGCGTGCGCGGCGATGGCTGTGAGCGCGCCAACCGCAGCCAATACCTGCAGGAAGGCGGCACGATCGCGACCCGATCTGGCAGCGCGAGTGGCCACCCGTATCGCGGCAACCAGCAGCCACAGGAAGAGCCCGAATCCCAGTAGACCCGTCTCTGCCGGTATCCACAGGTAATCGTTATGTGGGCGTCTTGGTGTGGACCCCGTCCAGGTAACAGAACCCCTGTCGAACTCCGGGTAGGCGTACTGCCAGTTGCCAATACCGACGCCGAGGAATGGTGCAGCCAGGATCATATCCACCGTGTGACCCCAGATCTTGAAACGATGCTTGTCGGAACCTTCCTTGAATATTGACGTGATCGTGCTTTCCAGCGTCATTTTTTCGACGCTGTGCGTTTCATATCCAGTTGTTCCCATTCCGGGCCTGACCAGAGCTGAAAACCCCAGAGCAGCCACAGCGGCGAGAGCCACGAGCAGGCTGGATTGCCGCCATCTGGGCAGGGCAAGGGCTTCCTGTTTGGCCCTGCTTCTCCAGAGGGCGAGACCCAGACACAAAAGGGTCGAGACTGCACACGCCCCCCAGGCCGACCGTGACCGTGACGCCAGAAGGAACGCGCTATTCATTGCGAGTGCGGCGGTCCAGAGATACTTAAGCGCGGTCTGGGGCGACCTGACCAGTTCGGCAAGAACTACCGGGATTGCGACGATTGTTAGGGCGGCGGCGAAGTTGCGGTAACCCAGGGTGGCACTCGGCATACCGGATGAAGCGATATTCAGTCCGGCCAACCCGGCGTACTGGGCAATACCCAGAGCCGATATCAGCACGCTGACGATGCCGAGGGACTGGTAGATGCCGGTGATGTGTCGACGATGCAGGAGCGATGCAGCAAGGAGAAAGGCAGTTAGCAGGGAAAGCCGATGGGATAGCACGACAACGGACTCAACCCTGTTGACAGCCTGGGTGACAGACAGGATGTGGATCAGGATGAGGGTCACAGCCGGGAGCAACAGGGGGCTGGCAGGTGTCGGGACTCCTGACCCAAAAGCCAGGAACGCAAGTACAGTAAGCCCGGAATGAAGAACAAGCAGCTTCGGATAGTAGCCGGGATTCACCGACTCCGAAAGGATTACAAGAGGGATCCCGATCAGCATCACCTTCAGTATCGATGCCGGGAGGGTTGAGGAAAGCGCGCGGTCACTCACGCAGACGGTCCCGACTTCGTATCGCTCTTGCGAGCCAACTTCTCTGCGTGCTCCTTGACCACCTCGGTGGGGCTGAATTTGACGAGATTGTGCAGGCCGACGAGATAGATGACAATGTCCTCCACGAACCCCAGCGGGGGCAGTATGGCTTCGGGGATCAGATCAAAAGGAGAGACGACGTATACCAGTATGCCCGCGTAAACAGCCTTCAGGTGCCAGGGGACACGCAGGTCGTACATGAGTCGGAAAGACAGACGGACGTACTGCGGCAGTCTGGCGACGATAGCGAACATGCCTTTGAGAGGCAGGCGTGAGATAGGGATGCGCATTTCGTTGGTGGCCGGCCGGGTCAGGCAGGCGGGTTCTGCAGCAGAAGTTCACGTAATCGACTGCGCTGCACCTTGCCCGTGGATGTCTTGGGTAACGCGTCGGCTTCGTAAGGGATGACGGTCTGAGGCGCCTCGTAGGCACTCAGCCCCGGGATCTCACCGGATAGTCCTCGACGGCAAAGGGTCCCGGCGACTGTCTCCTGATCGGTAGCCAACACCGAGTCCTGAAAGACAATGACGGAGCAGATCTCTTCGCCCCAGCGTTCCGAGGGCAGACCGACGACGTATGCTGCGGAGATCTCCGGTGTGGACTCCACGAGGGCATTCTCGATCGCGATGGGTGAGATGTTCACGCCGCCCTTTATGATGATCTCCTTGGCGCGTCCGTGGATGAAATAGTAGCGCTCACCCTTTATCGATCGCCAGAAACCGATGTCGCCTGTACGAAACCATTTGTCCGTGAACGACTCCCGGGTGGCCTTCTCCTGATTCAGGTATCCATTCGCAACGACGGGCCCGCTCACCAGGATCTCACCGAGTTCACCTTCCTGGGGATCATCGGCAATTGCCACGTTACAGTTGGCGAGCTCTCTGCCGATGCTGTTCATCTCAAGCAGCTGCCGGTAAGTCTCGGTGTCCAGATCCGGGGGGACCCCGGTGACTCGCAAGCTGACCTCGGTCGATCCGTATCCCTGGGTGAGCGGTATCCCAAAGCGATCCACGAAGCGACACGCCGCTCCCGAAGGAACAGGGGCAGAGCCGATCATGATCTTCCGAAGGTGGCTTTGCACACCGTTGGCGGGTTCGGATTCGGCGGAGTTCAAGTCGTGCAAGATTGTCGGCACGATGCTTGTGGCGGTGACACGCTCCTCCTCTATCACCGGCCAGAATCGGTGCAGAGAGTAGCGCGAGTTCAGCACCAGTGACCCACCGACCATCAACATTGTCAGGGAAAAGACGGTCGAGTTGACGTGGTGAAGTGGCAGCACCAGGCTGAGCCGGTCTGTCTCGTCGAAGCACAACCATTTGTTGATGCCATCAGCATTGCTGGCCAAGCTCTGTCGGGTCAAACAGGAGCCTTTCGGTGCCCCCGTAGTACCCGAAGTGTAGAGAACGATGTTCGTGTGCTTTTCGAGTTCAGGCGTGCCACTCCAGGACGGTTCCATGTCCGCATCGCTGCCGGATCCACCATCAAGTAGATCTTCCACGGCGATGACACGATGATCAGGGAGCACGCCACTCTCTTTCTCAACGCTCTCTGCGAGAGCACAGATGAGGCGAGATCCGGAGTCTGTGACCTTGAACTGCTTGCGGTCTGGTGTGTCGCGCTTCAGGTCCAGGGGCACGGATGTCGCACCGAGTCTGAAGAGGGCGAGCGTGAGGAGAGGAGTCTCGATGCAGTTGGGGAGGGCGATCGAGACGCAGTCACCCGGTTCTATACCGTAGTGATGGTGGAACGAGCCGGCAATTTCCCCCGTAATGCGATCGAGATCGGCGTAGGTCAGCGAGGTCCGCCTGTCAGAATCGGCATCGCGGAAGATGAGTGCATCCTTGTCACCCCATTCGGCTGCACGTGTCTGCAGAAGTTCGGTGAAGTTCGCCCAGGGAAACCGGTAGGTGTGCGGACGCCCCTGTTTTCGGCAGGTCAGGATGTCAGACAAACTTGACCTTTCAGGGAGAGATTGCCTTCTGCCGGAGATGATGGTCCACGAGCACGAGTGATACCATCGCTTCTACCATAGGTACGGCTCTCGGGAGGACACACGGGTCGTGACGTCCCCTTCCCTTGAGGACCGTTTCGTTGCCATCGACGTCGACGGTCTTTTGCTCCTGAAGGATCGTGGCCGTCGGTTTGAATGCGACTCGAAGTACGATGTCCTCTCCGTTTGAAATGCCGCCCTGGATACCGCCCGACCGATTGGTCGCGGTCCGGATCCGCCCGTCCTTTTTGATGAAAGCATCGTTGTGCTCTGAGCCGGTCATGTCCAACCCGCGAAACCCGGATCCGACCTCGAAACCCTTGCTGGCCGGGAGAGACATAAGGGCCTTGGCCAGATCCGCCTCAAGCTTGTCGAATACCGGTTCGCCGAGCCCTGTGGGTACGTTTCGGGCTACGACTTCGACAACACCACCCAACGAATCACCCTCCTTGCGGGCCGTATCGATGCGTTCGATCATCTGTTCCGCCGCCGCAGGGTCGGGACAGCGAACGATGTTCTCGTCGACCTGTTCACGGGTCACTGTCTCAGAGTCGATTTTCGTCATGATCCCTTGCACTCGGGTCACGTAGGCTACGATCTCGACATCGTGCGCCTGTTTCAGAATCTTCTTCGCGATTGCCCCCGAAGCCACCCGGCCTATCGTCTCACGGGCGCTTGCCCGGCTACCGCCCATCCAGTTTCGAATGCCATATTTGGCATCATACGTGTAGTCCGCGTGCGAAGGACGATACTTGACCTTGATCTCTTCGTAGTCCTTGGACCGCGCATCCCTGTTCCAGACAAGCAAGCTGATCGGTGTGCCGAGTGTCTTTCCCTCGAAGAGGCCGGACACAATTTCGACGCGATCGTCCTCGTCCCGCTGGGTCGTGATCCGGCTCTGACCGGGCTTTCTGCGATCCAGCTCGATCTGGATCTCGTCCGTGGTGATCTCGAGATTCGGCGGACAGCCATCCACGACAACGCCGACGCCACCCCCGTGAGATTCGCCCCACGTGGTGATCCGAAACAAATGTCCAATGGTGCTTCCCATTTTGCGGTAAGTCTTCTGTTAGGCGGGTTTAGGGTCCGCCAATTTACTGAATTGACCCATGGGGGTCAAGAGGATCGCAAATGTGGGCATCTTGACACTTCAGAAGCCCCCGACTATCTTGCTTCGCATTCTGACCAACGGACGAGGTTTGCGTGGCATATTCAGGCATACTGGAAGAGATGACCATTGACAACGTTCGGGATCTTGGCCCGAACGTCTGTGTTTTTCCTGTCGGTTCGACAGAGCCCCACGGTCCCGCGCTGCCCTACGGGACGGACAGCTTCCAGGTACAGGCGACCAGCTATGGGGGGACGCGGAAAGCCAACGAATCGGGCGGTCGAGTCCTCTGCTTCCCGACCCAGAGAGTCAGCCTTAACAACAACTTCAGGGCGTTCCCTTTTGCATGCCGAATGCAGGTTCCGACCTTCATGGCGCTCCTGAAGGACCTGGTCGAAATGTGTGAGGCCGAAGGCGTGAAGCGGTTTGTGTTTGTGAACGGGCACGGTGGGAATCCGGACGTGATCCGTGCCGTTCAGCGTGACCTTGCCGCGAAGGACGGGATCTTTACCTGTCTGATCAGTTCCACCTCGTGCGCGTCCGAAGAAGCGGTGGCCGTGTGGGAGCATCGGAGTGACCACGCCGGTGAGGAAGAGACCTCTCAGGTGATGCACCTTCGACCTGAACTTGTTCGTGAGGATCGCATCACGGACAATCCACAAAACCTGCCCTCGGTCGAAGCGATCAACGAATTTGGTGTGGATTTCGTGAGGCCCTGGCACCTCTACATCCCGGCTGCAGCAGGCGGGAATGCGACGAAGTCTACCGCCGAGAAAGGCCGGATTGTGATCGAATCAGCGATCGACGGGATGGGACGGCTCTTTTCTGAGCTGTCTCTGGCATCCGATACGGAAGACTTCCCCTACTAACCTGGCGTCGGGTGCATCAAAGGCAGGATTGAGTTGCCTTGTGATTTCGCCCACCGATCTTCCTGAGCAGGCACGATGCAGATCGGCAGCCGGCAGCAATGAAAGCAGTGTTGCCGAATCGGTGGTTACGCTTGTCATACTGACCTTCCGCCGGTCGCCCTTCGATAAGACGTGCAGATTCCCCTGCTGTATCCGGAAGCAGGGATCTGTTTGGTGACGAAGTCACTCAGGTCGAACGAGGGCATGCCTCATCGATCTGAAGCGAGAATTCGAGGCAGATTAATGATCACCTGTAGGGATCTGGGCGTTCAGCCGTTCATCAACGCCAGCGGTACGATCACGACTCTCGGTGGCAGCCTGATGTCGGAGGACGTGCTGAAGACGATGAATGAAGCGGCCCGTTCCTTCGTCGATCTGAACCGACTTAACGTCGAGGCCGGCACATACCTGGCTGAGCGAATCGGCGTCGAGGCCGCCTTCATTTCCTGCGGGGCGGCAAGCGGCGTTCAACTTTCGGCCGCCGCCTGTCTGACCGGCACGGATCCAGAGCGGGTGAAGTCCCTGCCTCGGACCGAGGGCTGGGTGCGCGAATTTGTCATCAGCTCCGTGGACCCTCACGCCTACATCCATCAGGGAATTGAGATATGCGGAGGAACACTCGTGCGGGCGGGCAACCGGGAGGAGGTGACAGCCAAGGACATCCTGGACGAGGTGGGGGACAATACGGCCGCGGTCGTGCATTTTCTCGGCCGACAGAGTCGTAAGCAGCTTGCCGAAGTCATCGCCGGTTGCGAAGACCGACGCGTTCCCGTGATGGTAGATGCGGCCGCCCAGTTGCCTCCCCGGTCCAACCTTGTGGACATTGTGGGAATGGGTGCAAGTCTCGTGAGTTTTAGTGGCGGTAAAGGGATGCGGGGCCCGCAGAGCAGTGGACTGGTTGTCGGTAAGGCTGAGTATGTCGAGGCTGTGCGCATGAACGCGAGCCCAAACAGCGGAATTGGTCGTGGGATGAAAGTCGGTAAGGAAGAGATTCTTGGGCTCGTTGCGGCGGTCGATCTGTTCCTGAAGGGGACGGACGAGAGTGATCGCTCAACCTGGGACCGACAGATGCGCTGTGTTGCCGATGCTCTACAGGACAGTGTCGGTGTTCGAGCAGAAGTGCTCGGGGATGGCCAGCCTGCTATGCCCGACTTTGCGCCGAGAGCCTACATCGCGTTCAATGATCCCGACCGGATTAAGGCCGTGATGACTGATTTGCGGGAGGGTGAGCCATCCATCGTCGTGAGGCGATCCGAAAACCGGATTGTCGTTGATCCTATGACCTTGCTTCCTGGCGAAGAGAGAATTGTCGCCGAGCGATTGAGGAGTCTTCTGAGATGAGAGATTACTGGCGAGTTGGATTCATCACGATGACCTGTGCGGTCTTTCTGGGTGCAGGCGAAAAGGAGCAACACGTGATCTGGAACCTGGACAATCTGGAAGAGATCGGTGGTCACAAGGTGACCGTTGAGGGTGATCCAAAGGTGATTGATACACCCCACGGCAAAGCGATCGAGTTCGATGGTGTGGATGATGGGATTTTCTTCGATGTCCATCCATTGGCCGGTATGACGGAGTTTACGGTGGAGGTGATCTTTCAGCCCTATGCGGACGGTCTCGAGGAACAGAGGTTCTTCCATATGCAAGAGCACGGCACGTCCGAACGCGTGATGTTCGAGACCCGTCTGACCGACGACAACCTGTGGTATATCGACACTTTTATGCAGACAGGCGGACAGAACAACACGATGCTTGCGATTGGCGACAAACACGAGTTGGGACCGTGGTATCACGCGGCAATTGTCGTCGACGGGAAGACGTTCAAGCACTATGTGAATGGACGGATGGAACTTGGCAAGGAGGTCGTGTTCACCCCCCAGAAGCCCGGGCAGACGTCACTCGGTGTTCGGTTGAACAAGGTCTACTGGTATAAGGGCGCGATACGGAAGGCGCGCTTTACACCCAGGGCGATATCACCGTCTGAATTCCTGACGGCGGAAGACTAGACAGAGGGTTCTGCATCGCCCTGCGTCAGGCTCAGGGCGGGCTTTGGCGCGGAGGCGTGAAGTAGTGTCAAGCGAGGTGAGATTCTTGGTATTCGTCTCTGGTGTCGTGGGCGCAAGCCTACGGACGGATCGTGTTCTGGTGGTCCATTCTTCAGATTGAGGGTTGCTGCGCGTGTCAGTCAAGATCAACGACGTTCAGATGCACGTGCTGAATATGAGGACGCGCTTTCCGTTTAAATACGGGATCGCGTCACTTGTGGCTCTGCCGCACCTGTTCGTCCGGTTGGACACCGAGGTGGATGGTGTGTCCTCGGTTGGTCTCTCTGCTGACGGGCTACCACCCAAGTGGTTCACGAAGAATCCGGAGGCACCGTTCGAGGCTGATCTCGATGAAATGCTGGCTGTGATTCGGAATGCTGCCCGGATCGCCGGTGAAATCACCGAAGTAGGTACTGCTTTCGATCTCTGGCAGACTCTTTACCAGAGTCAGGAGGCGTGGGCCGAATCGACGTCATATCCGCCCCTTCTCTGGGCGTTTGGTGTGAGCCTGCTGGAGCGAGCGGTAATCGACGCTGTTTGCAGGGCCAAGGGATCAAGCCTGGGCGAGGCCGTACGCAACGGCGCTCTCGGGATTCGGCTTGCAGCGATACACCCCGAGTTCGAAGAGAAGCGGCCGTTCGAATACTTGGCCGGACGGCCACTTCGATCCATTCGGGTTCGGCATACCGTGGGATTGGCCGATCCTTTGACGGCATCCGACATACCGGAGGACGAAACGCTCACAGACGGTTTGCCACAGTCGCTGGAAGATAATATCGGCGTTTACGGGTTGACCCACCTGAAGATCAAGCTGTGCGGGGATGCCGATGTGGACCGAGCCCGTCTCAGGTGCATCGCAGCCCTGATGGATGGTCGTGAATGCCGGTTCACGCTCGACGGGAACGAGCAGTACACTGAGTTGACGCCGTTCCGCGATCTGTGGGAGGCTATTCGGTCAGATAATGAGCTGGACACTTTTCTGCAGGGCCTGATTTTTGTCGAGCAACCGCTGCACCGCGAAGTGGCGTTGAGCGATGAGACGCGGTCGGTTCTGTCCGCGTGGGATGAATGTCCACCGATGATCATCGATGAGTCTGACGGAAGCCTGGACAGCTCGAGGCGCGCACTGGAGTGCGGGTATGTCGGCACGAGTCACAAGAACTGCAAAGGTGTCTTCAAGGGGATTGCGAATGCCTGCCTGATGGCCAAGCGGCAGGAGGAAACAGGAAGGGGACACGTACTCAGTAGCGAGGATCTGGCGAATGTAGGGCCTGTGGCGCTCACGCAGGATCTGGCAGTACTCGCCACACTCGGAATCACGCATTCGGAGAGAAATGGTCATCACTACTTTTCCGGACTGAGCATGTTTCCAGACGACGTGCAGGAGCAGATCACCAACAGTCACGGCTCTCTCTACCGCTCGATTGGATCATTTCCGGCACTCGCGGTCAAAGACGGAGCCCTGGATGTTTCGAGCGTTGTGGATGCGCCCTTCGGGTATGACTTCACGCTGGATACGACCCGTTACACACCTCTCGCCGACTGGTCATCGGAATCCCTGTTGATCTAGAAGAGCCAAGCTGCGAAGATGACACGTTAGCAGGGAATCCCAGTTAGGTCGGAGGTGACTCTGAGCAGCGGCGCTGTCGCTACGTGCCGATTGGATCAAGTTCTATGGCTGATATCGATTGGGGAAGTGTAAGGAAGGAAGTTACCGGGTTCCTGCAGGATCTGATCCGGTTCGACACGACCAATCCGCCCGGCAACGAAACGCTGTGCGCAGGTTATATTGCCCGGATTCTGGCTGACGAGGGAATTCCATCGGATTTGACGGAATCGGAGCCCGGCCGTGGCAACATCGTTGCCCGGCTCAGCGGTGAGGAGGAGGACACGTTGATGCTTCTCGGTCACACGGATGTCGTGGCCGCAGAGCCGGAACACTGGTCGCATCCGCCGTTCTCTGGCACGCTGCTGGATGACTACGTGTGGGGGAGAGGGGCACTCGACATGAAGGGAATGGTGGCGGTCGAGTTGATGATCTTTCTGATGATCCATCGTCAGGGCCTGAAGCTGAACCGGGACCTGGTCTATGCGGCAACCGCAGACGAGGAGGCAGGGAAGGGCAATCACGGGATCGGATGGCTGATCGATCATCATCCAGAGCAGGTCGAGACGAAGTACATTCTGACTGAAGGCGGTGGCGCCGATATCCATATTGGTGACGCTCGGTTCTTTACCGTGCAGACCGGGCAGAAGGGCATCTTCCGGTTCCGGCTGCGTGCGACGGGCCGACCGGGTCACGGCTCCGTTCCCCACGACGAGAATGCAGTCGTTCGGTTGTCGCAGGTGCTGGCCAGGATTGGGACAGCGGATCTTCCGATTCATCCCTCGCCCACCTTGAGGGCGTTTCTGGAAGGAATCGCCAAGACCCAGGATCCGAAAACCGCAATCTGCCTCCGTGATGTCATCGATCCCGAAAAATCCGAGGCGGCTCTTCTCCGGACACCGTTCGATGACGAAACGATTGCGAGTCTCCGATCGCTCCTGAGGAATACGGTATCACCAACGATTCTGGAAGCGGGGACCAAGATCAATGTGATACCCGGAGAGGCGGTCGCGTGGGTCGATGGACGTCTGGCACCGGGGCAGACACAGGAGTCATTTCTGGCAGAGATCGGTCCACTTCTGGGAGAGGGCGTTTCTGTTGAGGTCGATCAGTACAGCCCACCGATCGAGGCGACCATCGAATCGCCTCTTTACCAGGGAATCGTAGACGCTCTATCCTGTCGGGAACCCGATGCGCACGTGATTCCTGCGCTTATGACAGGTGGGACAGATGCAAAACACATTTTTCCCAGATGGCCCGAGACGCTCGTGTATGGCTTTATGCCGATGCGACAGATCTCTGGGGAAGAAGAGGGGTCACTTATTCACGGACACAACGAGCGGGTAACTGTCGACAATCTATTATTCGCGACGAAGATTCTGTATGATGTTGTCGCGCGTTTCTGTACAGACTAAGGGAAATAAGATGAATCGAAACTCCTGGATGGTGGTTGTCCTGTGTTTGCTTACGGCTTGCGGATCAGAACAGAAGACGGACTCAACAGATTCGGCTGCATCGAATGCAGGCACACCACTCGATCTGGATGGGGTCACGGTAGTGGTTCCCGAGGGCTGGGTGTCGTCGGAACCCTCATCATCGATGCGAAAAGCGCAGTTTGCACTCCCGAAGCACGGTGATGATGCCGAGGACGCTGCCTTGGTGGTGTTCTATTTTGGGGCTGGAAACGCGGGCTCCGTGGAAGCGAACCTGGAGCGCTGGCGTGGGCAGATGAAGGGCGCGCAAGGGAATACGAAGAAGGCCTCAGTCAACGGGATGGCTGTCACGACACTCGATATCACGGGATCTTACGCCGCAGGCGTGGGGATGCAGATGCAGCCGGGGCCTGAGGTCAATAACTATCACCTGATCGCCTCGATCGTCGAGAGCCCAGTTGGCGCCTACTACTTCAAGCTGACGGGTCCGGTACAGACGATCGCTCACTGGCAGGACTCGTTCGAGAGGTTCGTCAACAGCGCGAAGGGATCCTGATGAGCGGCAAGGTTCTCATCACAGATTATGCTTGGGCAACACTCGATGTTGAGCGTTCCGTGCTCGATGAGATCAATGTCGAGCTGGTTGTTGCCCCGGACGGTGAGGAGGAGACGCTTATTCGTCTGGCCCAGGGCTGCGTCGGTATCCTGACGTGTTGGGCGCAGACGACACAGACGGTGATCGCTTCCGCGATGCCTGATCTGAAGGTCGTTGTCCGCTACGGGGTGGGACTGGACAACATTGCGATTCCCTTTGCCACGGCGAATGGCATTCCGGTTGCCTATGTGCCGGACTACTGCTTTGTCGATGTGGCCGAGCACACAATGGCGCTACTTCTGTCATTTGCCCGGAAGATCACGCCGTTCGATCGGTCGGTCCGGTCGGGGTCCTGGAGCATTCAGGATCGCGTCCCCCTTAATCGCTTGGCCGGACGAACCCTCGGTCTGATCGGCTTCGGTCAGATCCCGCAGGAGGTCGTTCCTCGAGCAAAGGTGTTTGGCATGCGCGTGATCGCACACTCCCGCTCTTTGACGGACGATCGTGCAGAGGCTGTCGGTGCCGAATGTGTGACTCTGGATGAAGTGCTGGAGCAGTCTGATTTCGTGTCGATTCACACACCCTTGACCGATGAAACGGATGGGATGATTGACGCGGCGGCCCTGAGGAGGATGAAGTCGACTGCGTTCCTGATCAACACGTCCAGGGGCGATGTGATCAACGAATCGGATCTGCTGGTGGCGCTCAAAGAGAACGAAATCGCGGGGGCCGCGCTCGATGTGAGGACGACTGAGCCACCGGCGGACGGTGATGAGCTGATTCATCTGGAAAACGTGATTCATACCCCTCACGCGGGATTCTTCTCGACTGAGTCAATCGAAGAGCTTCAGTTCAAGGCGGCATCCGAAGTGAAGCGTGTGCTTGCGGGTGAGGATCCGGTTCGCCTGGTGAATCCGGAGTATCGGAATGCCGCACAATAGTTCAGAGATTTGAGGAAAGCGAAAGGCAATGATGAGCAGACCCAAGATAGGCATTCTGGTGAAGACCTCTTTGCGTGAACGCATCCTGAGCGATGAGGATCTGCAAAAGCTGAAATCCTTCGCTGACGTCGAGATCAATCCGGAGGATCGAGACTATTCCGAGGAGGAGGCCGCGGATTTCCTGGTCGGAAAAGATGGTGCGATGTCGAGCTGGCGCGTGACGAACCTGACACCCGGTATCCTGGAGAAATCACCGGGACTCAAGATCTGGGCATACGGTGCAGGAACCGTGAAGGGCAAGATCTGCGAGGAGGCCTGGGAAAAAGGCGTCGTCGTGACGAGTTCGGCCCCCTCCATTGCCGATGATGTTGCCGAACTGACGATGGGATTCATCACGATCGGACTGAGACGGGTGATCCCCTATATGCGAGAGATGCAGACCAACGAGCCGGCTCTCAAGCCGCTGTCGAGGTCTCTCTACCGACGAACGGTTGGAGTTATTTCTGCCAGCCAGGTGGGACAGCGAGTGATGAGATTGCTTGCACCCTACGGTGTTCGCGTCCTCCTGTATGATCCCTTTATGTCCGAAGCTCGTGCCCGTGACGAGTTTGGGGCGGAACTCATGGATCTCGTGACGATCGCAAAGGAGAGTGATGTGGTCACGATCCACGCTCCGAAGCTCGATGCGACATACCAGATGGTTAACGCCACGCATTTTCAGATGATGAAGGATGACGCTGTCTTTGTGAACACATCACGAGGAGACAACATCGATGAAGCGGCCCTGATTACAGAGCTAGAGAAGGGCCGTCTGTTTGCCTTTCTGGATGTGACGAGTCCCGAGCCGCCCCTCGCGGACAGCCCCCTGCGGAAGCTGCCGAATTGCGTTCTGACGCCCCACGTTGCCGGACAGCAATCGTATCGGATCGGGAACCAGGTGGTGGAAGAAATAAGGCGTTGCTTCGCGGGAGAAGAGCAGGTGTTCCAGGTGACGCGTGAGATGCTGGATAGGCTCGCATAGAGTCCGCGTTGGCAGGGAGCTAGGCGTGCGCAAGGCGCATTACGCAAGGTGCAAAGGAGCGCGTTACCGGTTCGCTATTGTGGGTACACAACTTCGGGGTGTAAGACGCGTAGGATTTGCTTTCTCTGTGCGATTCGGGTGGTGTGTAGGGCGCAAAGCTCAGCCATCGCAGGTTGGGTCGGGATACTTGGAGCAAGTCAAGCTCTGGATCGCTAACCAGAAAGGCACCTTTGAGCGAGTTCAAATTGGCCGATGATCAAACGATGTTGTTCATCGGAGATAGCATAACGGAATGTGGGCGAAGGGGGGCTGATGCGCCGTTGGGGGGCGGGTATGTTCGGCTGTTTACAGAACTCGCTACGGCGAATTATCCCGACCGCGTGATTCGCTACATCAACAAAGGGATTGGTGGAAATCGGATCACACATCTGAAGGAGCGGTGGCATGATGATGTGTTCGAGAATCGGCCGAATCGATTGTCGATCAAGATCGGGATCAACGATCTGCACAGTGTTCTGCGCGCTGCAGAAGGCCCTGTATCGCCGGCGCTGTTCGAAGAGATCTACGAGGAGCTCCTGAGCTCAACCGCAGATACACTGGGATGTCCGGTTACACTCTTGAGCCCGTTCTATATTTCAACCGACAGGACAAGCGATACCTTCCGGCGTAGAGTGCTCGATTTTATCCCAGAGTATATCTCGGTCGTCGAGAAGATGAGTGAGCGCCATGGCACGGGTCTGATCTGTCTGCATACCCTCTTCGCGGCCCAACTGAAGACCCGCGACGCCGAGGCCTTTTGTCCCGAACCTGTTCATCCAAACCGAACCGGCCATATGGTCATCGCGAAGGCGTTGTTCGACTCTCTTCACCAGCCGTAAACCACAAACTCACATAGACGCGAAGCACAGCAAAGGCAAGGGCTGCCTGCTCCATGCCCCAGGCGGGACAGAGGGGAGGGCGCGGTGGCCACGCGCTCTTTGGCGAGAGGCTGGCCTTCTGAAAGAAAACGGCCATCACCAAAGGTACCCAGGTAGGTTCCTACCGGGATGACGTGCAATCGGGCCTGATTCAACATCCGACGATGTTGGACCGGAAAGCATTACAGGGCCGGCTATTATAGGTTGGCTACCTGGGATACCTGGGCAATGGCCAGATGCCCAAAAGATAGGCAACCCCTCACCGACATCAAATGGAAAGTCATCCACCTTTTTGCGATTTCTCACCCTCTGGGCTGTGACCCTGGCGCTGTCGCCAGTTACTGGCCAGACGCTCGCCGAACGTCTCGGATACAAGGCCACGGATCGGCTCCTGATCGTCAATGCGGACGATGTCGGTATGTCACACGAAGCCAACGTCGCTTCGATCGACGGAATGGAGAACGGCCAGATTACAAGCGGAAGTATTATGGTGCCGTGTCCGTGGTTCGCCGAGATCGCCCAGTATGCCCGCAAGCATCCACTGGCAGACTTCGGGCTGCACCTGACACACACGAGCGAGTGGAAGCCATATCGGTGGGGGCCGGTCTCTGACAAGAGTGTCGTGTCGGGCCTTGTGGATTCGTTGGGCTATCTCTGGCCCGGAATCGAGGAGGTTTATGCCAATTCGACGCCACACGCGGCCGAGATCGAGGCACGCGAGCAGATCCAACAGGCGATCAGATCGGGGATAGATGTGACGCACCTCGATTCGCACATGGGCACCCTCCAGTATGATTCCGGGTATCACGGGGTCTACCTCAAACTGGCACTTGAGTACGATCTGCCGATACGCGTCGCCTCCGCTGCGACGCTGGATGCTTTTGGGATGACCGATAGACGAGCGAGAATTGCCGCGGCCGGTATCGTGTTCCCCGACTATCTGATTCACGATCAGAAAAGAGATGGCGAGACAACTCGCAAGTACTGGAAGCGAATTGTAACCGAGTTGGAGCCTGGCGTAACCGAACTCTATATCCATCCCGCTCGGGAATCTGACGCGCTCAAGCGGATGACGAATCACTGGAAGGCCCGGGTGGACGAGTATGGGCTCTTCACCAATGATCCAGAAATGGTTAGTCTCCTGGAGGAGAATGAAGTCATCCTGATTGGGTGGCGTGCATTGAGAGATCTACAGTGGAGTGAGTGAAACCGAAAGGTGTTCTTCAAGCGGTGAGACTCGGTTCCGACAGGGAATTGCCGGCGTAGACCGGATTGTCCTCGATACGACCACGATAGCTGCTGGCCCTCAGATCTTCGTCGTCCGCTCCCATACGAGGTTAGTCAGGATGATCGACTGCAGAGAAGCTACCTCCAAATCTGTTCAAAGACTCGCATGAAGTTCTCTCCCAGGATCAACTGGACATCCTCGGGTTTGTAGCCGTGATCCAACAGTTTTTCTGTGATCGTCGGGAAGATGTTGGCGTCCTCAACCAGGGTCCCACCTCCATCGAAGTCTGATCCAATGCCGACGTGCCGGGGACCTACAAGCTGGACGGCGTGGTCGATATGCTCGATGAACTTCTCGAATGACGGCGATTCTGAGTGAACAAAATGCGGAACGAAGGTCATCCCCATCACACCCCCGTTTTCTGCCAGCATCCTGATCTGTTCGTCGGTCAGGTTCCTGGGATGATTACAGATTGCCGCGCACGTGGTGTGCGTGTTGATGACCGGAACTGTCACGTTGTCCAGGACGTCTCGATAGCCGGCTTCGCTGATGTGAGCGACATCTACAGCTATTCCGATTCTGTTCATCTCCTTTACAAGCGCAACCCCGAAGGTGGTCAGCCCGCCGCCGCTTCTGGCTTCCTCGTTCCCGTCAGCGGCTCGGCTGCTCGTGTTGTGGGTCAGTCCCATCGATCGCACACCGACCCTGTGGAGCATCCGAAGCACATTCAGGCTGCCTTCGGTCGCATCGCTGTTCTCGACCGCCATGATGACAGCGATCTTGTCGTTTGACTTCGTATCCCGGATATCCCCAGCTGCAAGGGCGAGACGCACGTCACCGTCTGTGGCTTCGATTTCAGTGTCAAGGGCACCCAGTGCATCCAGTGCATAGATCAGGTGATTGTTTCGTGCGAGTGTCACATCGATCGCAAATAACGCTGCGTCGATTCCGCCCGAGCGCATCTTCGGAAAATTGATCTGTATCTCGATATCGGCCGCAGGTGAGGCAAGATGTCCGCGTAAATAGGAGACCGTGCCTTTCGTCTCGTGAAGGAAAGGTCCTCCTGACAGGCTCGTCGTCCCCCGACGCTGATGTGAGACAATTGTGTCGTTGTGGCCATCGATGACGAGTGACCGAGTGTGGAAGTGGGAGGCATCCATCGTGTTTCTCCGCTGGTTCGAGGTATCGTGTTTTGATACAGTCAATATGAAGCGCTTGAGAATCGTCGCAAAAGGAAAAGAGGAGATCCTATGGTTGACCGGCCAAACATCATTCTGATCATCACGGACCAGCAGCGTTACGACACGATCAATGCGCTGGGATACCCGTATGTCGATACGCCGAATCTGGATCGGTTGGTTCGAGAGGGTGTGACGATGGAGAACTGCTTCATCACTGCACCATCCTGCGCCCCCGCAAGGGCAAGCCTCTTTACGGGTTACTTTCCGCATACGACGGGAATACACAAGAACGGAGACCGTTGGACCCGCTCGTGGGTCGAACTGCTCAGCGATTCGGGGTATCACTGCGTGAATGTGGGCAAGATGCACACGTCCCCATTCGAGACACCCCTCGGTTTCCACGAACGATACGTGGTCGAGAACAAGGATCGGTATCTAGAAGGTCGCTACTACTTCGATGAGTGGGACAAGGCGCTCGCCGCACGAGGACTCGTGAAGCAGCAGCGAGAGCAGTATCGAAAACTTCCCGACTACAACGAGCGACTGGGAGCCTTCGAGTGGAAGCTCCCGAGAGACATGCATCCGGACGTGTTCGTGGGGGATACGGCTCTGTGGTGGCTGGACACCAAGCCTATCGACAAACCTCTCTTTCTCGAAATCGGGTTTCCCGGACCACATCCGCCCTACGACCCAACGGCCGAGGACGCCGAGCCCTATCTGAATCGCGACCTGCAGATCGATGAGGTGCTAGATGAGGATCTGGTGGGACAGCCGCCGCCGCTCAAGGCTATGCGGCAACATAACTGCGATGTCGACCACGATTCGGTCGTGCATCAGCTCAACCCGACGACCGAGCAAAGACAGCGTCAGCGGGCCTACTACCTCGCGAATGTGACGATGATCGACGAAAGGGTCGGAAAGATCCTCGACAAGCTTGAGAAGAAGAATCTTCTGGAAAACTCCGTGGTGATCTTCACCTCAGACCACGGCGATTGCCTCGGCGATCACGGTCACAGCCAGAAGTGGACGATGTATGACACGATTACGTGCATTCCTATGATCGTGCGATCAACCGCGCACAAGGGTAACCTGAAACACGACGGTTTGTGCCAATGGATGGATCTGGGATCCACGGTTCTGGAGCTTGCAGGTGTGGATCCGCCGGATTCCTTCGAGGCTGAGTCGCTTGTTCCGGTGCTGGAGGGCAAGGAGGTCGACGGTCGCGAGTTCGTGTTCTCCGAGCACGGACGGGATGGGATCCTACAGGAGACGGAGTTCATGACGATGGTTCGGAATAAGGAATGGAAGCTTGTCCACTTCCTTGGCGAGGACTTCGGACAGCTCTTTGATCTGAGCAACGATCCCGGCGAGATCCGGAACCTCTGGGATGAACCGGATATGGCGCCCAGAAAGCAGGAGCTGCTGGATGCGATGCAGCAGTGGTTACTCGCGAGCCACGTTAGATCGAAAGACTGGGCGGAAGCATATAGATAGAGGATTGAGAATCTAGGATTGAGGATTTGAGGCAGTGCGCGGGTTTTCAACACTTCCTACAGGGAAGGACGACGCCTCGACTCGCGCTCGGTGTGATGGAGTCATCTGGTCGTGTAGCCCAGATCCTTGCGTGGTTCTGGCTGGCATTTCTAGAGAAAGGCGAGCTATTCGCTTTCAAGGTTGGTGCGGTCGCGTCGGATCAGGCGCCAGTGGTAGAGGTAGACGGGCAAGCCCACAAGAATAAAGCTCAGGTTATTCGCAGCCTCGCGATGTCTTCTTGCCGTGACGGGATCGACCGATTTCCGTCTTTCGCGCCACTCGGCGTAATCTTCCGCCCACTGCTTCTTCAAGAGCGAATCCCGAAACACGGCGCGGCTTTCGCCATCGATACGTTCGGCAGGCGAAATGCCATACGGTTTGGGCGGCATTTCGTGATACATTCGCTGCTCGTCATCGGACTGTGTGAAGATGAACGTCCTCAGACCCATCGATATAAAACCGGATCCCCCGATGAGGACGAGAATGATTCAAATCAACGAGAGCAGGTAGAGGTAGATCGCTCTGATCAGGTTTATTCTGGGAAAATGTGACCTCGCAGGTTACGCCTATTGGCAGTGTTCAGACAACTCATTTGACCCGGTCGTGTCTGGCAATTTGGTTGCTCTTCGATAAGGCACGTCTGTCTGCGTCCTGCAACCGCATAGTGATTGGCAACGAGGTCACTCAGGAGAACCGGCAACGTTCGTCGCCTCACGGTTCAGGAGAGGCGTTCCTTTAGCGCATCGAAGCCGCCCTGGAAGACTCCATTCCCAATCAATGCACGCATATCTGGTTCTGCATCGGTATCGAATTCTGCAGACCATTCGATGAATGACCGATCACCATCGGTTATCTCGGTCAGCTTGATTGTCGCGACATAGCCTGCTACCGGCATTGGTGATTCCAGGATCGAGTAGGTGGT
>CAYYGZ010000023.1:28549-29002 GCA_964471275.1 uncultured bacterium
TACTCGATATCGCTGTGTGCCAGAAGCTGCTCTCTGATGCTCCCGCCGTCCTGCAGGTTAAAGTTACGTATGCAGCCAACCTTGTCACTGGGATGCCCATCCTCAATGGCGCTGTCAGCTACGGCAGGATGCCAGGTCGGGAGGCCATTGAAGTCGCGGATTTTCGACCACACAAGATCAACCGGTGCATCGATTACAGAGCTCTTGTATATCCGGATCATACTATCCTCCTGTTTTTAGTCTTCGTCCCACCAGTCTTCGAGCAGGCTTTCACCCGCCTCGTAGAGTTTGATTTCCACCTCTTCCTCAACGGTGTCCGGACATCGCCGTAGCCGGCAGTGGGACAATGCAATGCATTGCAACAGCACGGATTGCTCATTCCAAGCGCCACCGGTAGTAGGTCTGTTCGCTGATGCCCAACTCACGCACCACCTAGGCGATCGTCTTGCCCTC
>CAYYGZ010000023.1:29012-30768 GCA_964471275.1 uncultured bacterium
AGCTTGACGAAAGTGCCCGATGATCTGCTCTGCTGTATAACGCCTCCTGGTCACGTGGGCCCCTTTCTATGTCCCATATCCTAACTTTAGGACTGGTAACATTCTAGGGGGCAGGTCAATCAGCAACCGCATTCTAGCTCTGGATGTGGACACATTGATGGGGGCAGGTCAAGAGATCGTCGAAGTTGGTATCGCCATCTACTCACAGCGATACCGATGGTGACAGTATCCTGATCGTGCCGAGACGGCCTTCTCCGGTAAGCAGCGGGAGAACCGGGATTGCGATCTCCATCTCGTTGGCGGAGACAAAGGGTGTGTCACCTAACTCCGAGCGTTCATGGATGGTCAGTGCGCCAGCTACTGTAGAAATCCCTTCCCAGAGGGAGAAGGACACAAACCGTGACGACGGATCTGGCGATGATGCGCATCAGTCTGAGCCGGTGTATAGGGAGCAGGCTGAATCGTGGAGCCACTGTCGTGCAACGTGCAATGCGCCGCCGGAATCGATCCATCCCTGGTCGACCTGATCGGTCAGATAGTCACCCAGAAGGCGCTTGATGAGCACAATCTTTCCGTAACACCATTCGATGCAGCGCGCATCTGATACGACTAGCTCCGACTTCGATGCTGGAAGAGCCTCAAATCGCTGCTGCATCGTCTGGCGATATGTGCTGGTGCGGAAATTGTACCACCACATCCCCCCCACGTGCACGTTGGGGAAGATGCGAGCGGCGTTTACGGCATCGCTGTTGCCGATCCCGTCTCCCAGGACGAGTTCAAATGGTATCGGATACTTCTCGAACAATCCGTGCAAGTTCGGAACCCGGTCACCTTGGTAGACGGGTATCCCTCCTCCTCCGTCGATCGTACCCCAGCCCTTCTCGATGCCCAGAAACAGCTGGATGAGGAGTCCGTAACGTGTGGCCGACTCACACAGCTTGTGAAGGATTGCGACGCCGATGGCGTCAACTGAACTACCCGTGCGTGCAAGCGGCTTCGTCTCGTGTGTGCGAGATCGGATCCGATCGAAGGGGTCCTCCGAAGTCATCACACCGCGGAAGCCGGCCTCGGTGTATAGAGCAAGCTGAGCATCGATCGCAAATCCCACGGCTTCGAGCTCGGCGGTTTGATCACCAGCGTGATGGATGCGCTCTATCCATCCGCGGATTTTACTCTCAAACCTTGGTAGTACACCGGCGACCCCCGGAAGGCTGTCGAAGGGGGCATCGGCCGGGACGTTCGTGAAGATCCGCTTGATGTTGCTCCTGTCGCAGACGGTGGCTGGCCAGCCCTGATCCCGCGCACTCTCACGCACGGCCTCGTCCGCCTTTCGGATGTCAATCTCCGCCTTCAGCTCAATACCGTAGAGATCAGCAAGAATGCGTCTGACAACCCAACTCATCGATGTGTTTTGCGTCGCCTGATAGGCCTCCCAGAAAGCCTTAATCCGCCTTGCAGGTCGGAGTGCCATTGGATTTGCGGGATAGCCAACGGCCTGAAGCTCGCGTATGAACCAGAAGTAGTGACCGATATCCCAGAAATTCTGAGCCGGGAGCGACATTCCCTTCAGATGGGTATGCGTGTCGAAGACCGGGAGGGCTGCCATTTTTGGACTTGAGTGTGGTCTTGGTCATTGTCTTGATTCCTTATCATTCAGGTGTGGCTATCGCCTCTATTCGAGCACTGCCGGGTCAGCGACGCGTACCCAGAATCTGAAGGAATCCGGTCTATCGTATCTCACGGCGGTCTACGTTCA
>CAYYGZ010000024.1:0-8461 GCA_964471275.1 uncultured bacterium
GAACAGACCTACTACCGCTGGCGTAAGGAATACGGCGGCATGGAAGTGGCCCAGGCCCATCGTCTGAAGGAGCTGGAACAGGAGAACTGTTACGTCGAAAGCTTCAACGGGAAGATCAGGGATGAACTCCTCAACGGAGAAATCTTCATAACGTTGCAATAAGCAAAGGCATTGACTGAGGTCTGAAGGCGACCGTATAATCAGGTCCGTCCACACAGTTCACTGGGCTACAGACCACCTGCACCTGAAACAATCGAGGGACCGGTATCAGCAACCGCATCCTAACTCTGAATGTGGACACGTGGATGGGGGCAGGTCAGCAGCCCAGACAGGCGTCTGGGCCTACGTATGTTGCATCTTCAGTCTGAAACGCGTCGATCTGCCGAGAGACAAGAATCAGACAACAGATAGCGGCGCCCAAAACCTTGGCGATATGGGCAGCCATACTCCCTCCCTTTCGATAGAGTGAATTCCGTTATATACCCCCGCTAGACTAGACCTCCAGTCCTGACAATTAGCCAATCTAACACCGAAAACTAATAGAGACAAAAACATCTTATAGTCCGAATAAGCAGAGCGCCCCGGGTCGCGAGGACACCGAGGCGCACCAGTGGGTCTGTCTAAACCGCGGGTTCGACCTGCAGCGCTCTTAGCTCATACGAGCAGAAAGGCTCTTCGGCAAGGTAGTTGCCTGTTTCGCCATGAGCGCGGGCACGACATCCGCCGCAGACATTCTTGTATTCGCAGATGCCGCAATCACCCTCGAGAAGGCTCGTGTCACGGAGCTCCTAGAAAAGCGGCGCCTTCGTCCAGATCTCACCCAGTGTTGTCTTTCGCGTGTCGTCGGCTGCCACGGGGAAGTAGCCGCAGGGAACAACCTCTCCTTTGTAGGACACGAAGCACACGCCTAAACCCGCCAGACACCCCTTCGTCACAACCGCCATCCCGTCGGTCTGAGGCGTGATCTTCCTCCCTCCCTCCTTCGCCTGCCAGCGAATCACGCGATAGTAGTGATGCGCACAGGCCCTTTGAGCTCGCGTGATCCGATATGTCGAAGACGTCGTCGAGATACAGCGGCTCGCCGCCGCTCAGGACTAGGATCGGGTCGGCAAAATCCGCGATCTGGTCGACCAGGTCAAAAGACTGCTGGGTAGTCAGCTCTTCGGGCGATCGTCCCAGTTCAGCTGCTGCTCGGCAATGCACGCACTTCAGGTTGCAGCCGATCGTCGTTTCCCAAAAAACGAGGCGAAGCGAATCCTTCGATGGTTTCATCAATGGTTCCCGTCTTTCAAAGCCTGCGCGTCCAACGGATTCGCAAAGACCGCACCAATATGATCACAGGAATACGAGAATCTTATCTCTTTTTATTACAGTAATTTATAGCAACCAAGACACGCAAGGGTTGACACAGAACCGGGACACGGGAGTCACACTTAGGATGTCCGGGACTCATCGGAAGCGGCCTTCAGCGTCAGGAGGAGATTGATCGTCAGGAGGAGAATCGCGAGCCAGCCGACGATCCCGGACAGACCAAAGCTGATGCCCGAAAGCGAGGCAACCCACGCCGTCGCAGGGAGAACGGGATCGAGCAGAAGCGGCATCAGACGGGCAAGCGTTGCCACCAGCCACAACCAGAATGTCACGTTGACGAGCCCGGGGAAGGCAACCTGACGCTGATGGACGAATCCGGGAACCATCCGTGGCGCCATCCCGATCAGCAAGCTGGACACAAAACCGGCCAGAAAGACGTGCCGCAAAGAGTCTGCGTCAACGGGATCGGGTAGGCCGATCACGCGCCAGACACCCAGATAGATGGTGAGCAGCCCCCCAACCACCAGCCAGGTATACGCGAGGTAGAGCAGACGCTCAAACCGGCCGAATTCCCCGTGGTCTGGAAGACCGGGTCGGGTAGGCCGCGATCCATCTGATGCCTGGGCGATCTGATCGGCCGTCCAGGCATCTCTCAGTCGCAGGAGCACATCGAGTTTCCAGACCAGTAACACAAGGAGAATACCCCAGCTCGCGTTCGCCAGTCCCGACACGAACCGAGCCCCTTTCCACGCGGTGCTCCCGGAAGAAGCATCGGCGGTCCACGAGACAAGAAACGTCATCACGTAGGCAATCGCCATTTCCCGAACCGCCCAGTTTGCCGCGGGCAACCTCAGATACAGCGGGAACGTGCGAATGGAGAAGGCAAGGCAGACCGAGATCAGCGTTGCACCCAGAAAGAGATCCGTGCTCAAGCGCGTCCACTCGATGTTGTAAGTGGACGCTTCGTCAGCCCAGGCGGTGAACGAGAGATCGATGTTCAGGTAGGCAAAACCCGACCAACCGATGACAGTCGAAACTAGGAAGGGAAGGACGGTAGAGAGGGCGGTGCGATCTTGGGACGCGCGGAGAACGGAGGACAGGATAAGAAAAAGGTAGAGGGTGATGCCCCCGGCCTCCAGAAGAGCCGAAAGAGGGAGAAAAAAGGGAAAGACAGGATTCAGCGTGTAGACAAGCAGGGGTTGGATGACTGTCCGAAGAATGACGCCGCTCAACAGCAGACCGACGGCCCAGACAATGAGCCGCGGGTATTTGAGAGGCACTCCCGACAGTCTGGGAACGAAAAACAGGCTGACCCCCGTGATGAACAACCCGAGCCAGCCGATTAGCTGGGCGTGGCCGTGTGCCTGGAGGGTAGGTGTCCACCAATCGCCGACAGACCAGCCGAGACCTGCGTGGAGAGCCAGAAGGGCAGCAAACCCGAACCCGACCGTCAGCGCCGTCAGTGTCGACCCGAACACGGCAAGATAGGAGAAGGCCGCGTAGTCCTTGCCAAATCCCTTCTTACACTTGCGATAGTAGAGCATCTGTCTCCACGTTGTTCCTGAGCACGTCCACGCCAGGCGCCTCAGCCAGAGATGACATCCACGGTGTGTTTCGAAGTCCACACCTGAAATGGAAATCACCTCGGGCAAAGCCCGAGACGACCCGGTTGCTGCATCCTACCGCCCTGTCAACAGGACGTCATTTGTGGTGTCGACATCGCTACGTGAAAACCACTTCGCGCGCGACAGAGGCAGCTTCTTCGAGTGCCTTCTTCCGGAGTCGCCGGAGCGCAGAGCACTGGATCTGTCGAACGCGTTCGCGCGACAGATCCATAGACCGACCGATCTCGGCAAGGTTCCCCTCCCCACCCTCCTCAAGCCCGTAGTAGCGCCGGACGACAGCCGACTCCCTGTCCGTCAGTTCGCTCAGCAAGGATATAACTTGATCCTCTGCGGCCAACTTGTCCAGCACGTTCGGAGGCTGCTTGGAAGGCTCGTGGAGTTCATTCGCAAGCCGACGCTCGGGATCATCATACCCCTCGACGCTCTGGTCCAGGGATTCCAGCTCCTGAATGTTCTCGAGCGCCATTCGCACACGTGTCTCCGGTTCTCCGCTTCGCTTCACGATCTCATCGACGGCAGGGGATCGCTCCATTTCCTCGTGGAGCTCGTTGGCCGTTCGCTGAATCTTCCGGATCAGGTCCTGCACGTGTGTCGGCAGGTGGACAAGCTTGTCGTGTGCACCGAGGGCACGTACCACGTACCGTCGGATCCACCAGCTTGCATAGGTAATGAAACGTGCCCCGTTTCGGGAGTCATACCGTGCGGCCGCTTCGATCAGACCGATGTTCGCGGCACTGATCAACTCATCAAGAGACAACCCTCTGCCCTGGTATGATTTGGCCATCGCGACACCAAACCGCAGGTTCGCCGTAACCAATTCATTCCGTGCGCCGAGGTCGCCGGCCTGTATACGCCGCCCGAGCCTTCGCTCCTCTTCCCGAGAGAGCGGATGCGTCTTCCGGACGTCTCGAAGATACGCTGACAGTCCTTGATGGAGCACCATACCGGATTCTCCCTTACTCATTTAGGCCCATCTCCTTCCCCTTTGCCGCCTTGGATCTTGTCTGCGATTTTGATCGCCTCCACCAGGTCGATGGCGTCGATCGGCTTGCGCAGATAGCTGGAAACGCCCTCTCCCGCCAGTTGGCGCTCTTCTCGTTCACGCAGTGCCCCGGTCATCACGACAACGGGCAGATCCGGTTTCGCTCGCCGCAGAATCTGCAGCGCTTCAATCCCACTCAATCCTTCGACTTCGAGATCCATGATCACCAAATCGAAGGGGTCCTCGAGCACGCGATAGAGAAGCCTTCCGCTACGCTGCGTCGAGACCACGTCGTGTCCCGCTTCTCGCAGGACGCGTGAGACCCGATCAAGCATCGTCGTGTCTGCGCTCGCGACCAGGACTTTCTTTGTCATCGTGCTGCTTGGGCTTAATTTTTCCATAACGGAATCGATCAAGGTATCACCACCCGGTGGCCAAACGGAACCGAATCGGTCGGGTCATCCTTACCTGAACGGGTTTATCGTTCTGCGTGGCGGGTCGGAACACGAACTGCATGACGGCATCCATAGCCGATTTCCGGAATAACTCGGGTCCTCTCAGAACCATCGGCTGCTTGACTCTCCCATCCCTCCCAACCAAAAATTGCACAAACACGGTGCCTTCAAGCCCGGCTTTCCGGGCTACTTCCGGATATTCCGGATATACTTCCTTTACGACCGTTGGTGCTTCCTCGACTGCCCAGAACTCGACGATTTCTTCCTCGATGTCCGAGTCTCCGTCACGCGATCCAGGGGGAGGCGGTGGCGGCAGATCCAGGGGCGTTTCGTCGAAATCGAGGTCGGTCGACTCGATCGTCACGTCGTCCGGAACATCGGTGCTCTCCGTCTCGATCGGAACGGCCGGCCGAGGGGGTGGAGGCGCGCGCTGGATCTGACGCGTCTCGGGAATGTCCTCCATCGCGATCACGGTTTGGGGCGGCCGGGCCTTGACCCGTTTGATGCTGAAGTTCGGGAACGCAATCGCTACACCCGTGTGCAGGACGAGCGTAATCGCGAACGACCACCAGAACACCTTTCGATACCCGAGCTGCAGGTCTGCGGACGGATGCTTGTGCCTTACGACATTGTCCGTGATCCACTGCTGATCGGGTTGGGCGCTCAAAGGCCGACTCTCTGTTTCGTTGACAAGCTCGTCGACGGCCTCCTTGGTGGTTTTCGCATCAAGGGCATCCGTCATCATCCACCACCTCCTCCTCCTTCAATCGCGTATGTGTTGAGAGCCTGCATGTAGTTCGATCGTTCGAAGGCTGCCGGGTCAGGACAGGCCTGCTGGCTCATGCTCCCACGCATCTCCTTGATCGATGTATACTCGTGCGTTTCCATCCAGGTTTCCAACTCATCCAGCACGTGCCAGAGGTGACCGATCCCGTGCTTCAGGAGCGAGGAAGCCATCATCACGACGTTTGCCCCGACCATCATCATCTTGATCACATCTTCTGCCTGGTGAACACCGGTCGCCCCCGCAATGTCGGCCTGGATCTGACCATACAGGATCGCGATCCACCGGAGGGGGAGTCGGAGATCATCGGAATCCGTGAGCCTCACCTTGGGGGTGACCTCCAGCAGATCCAGATCGATATCGGGCTGGTTGAACCGGTTAAACAGCACAAGACCATCCGCACCCGCACCATCCAGTCTCTTCGCGATATGTGCGAAGGAGCTGAAATATGGGCTGACCTTCATGGCCACAGGAATCTTGACGCTCCGCTTCACTTCCGTCAGTACATCAAGATACCGGTGCTCCACGACGCTGCCGGGCTGCAGAGGATCCGTCGCGATATAGTAGACATTCAGCTCGATTGCATCAGCACCAGCCGCCTCCATCCCGCGCGCATATTTGATCCAGCCACCTGGCGTCGTGCCGTTCAGGCTCGCGATCACGGGAATATCGACCGCGCTCTTGATGCGGGCGATATGGTCGAGATACTCGAAAGGGCCCCGATGGTATGCCTCCACATCCAGATCCGGCAGGAATGAAGCCGCTTCGGCGAAGCTGTCGGTTCCGTAGGACAGGTAGTGATCGAGTTCGTAGATTTCGTGCCGGATCTGCTCCTCGAAAAGCGAGTACATCACGATAGCAGAGGCACCGGCATCTTCGAGCGCACGGACGTTGGCCCCCTCCATAGACAGCGGGGATGCGGCCGCCACGAGCGGATTCTTCAGATCAAAGCCGAGATAAGTAGTCGTAAGATCCATGGCGCCCCCCTAGTCCGCTGCCTGTGTAGCGTCTGCCGATTTGACATCTGCCTCCGGAACCTCCTGCGAGGCAAGAAACTCATAAAATCTCCAGCGATCGTCCGCATCCTGCTGGGCATCGGCCATCAGCTCCCCGGACACCTCCGGTTTTTCCCGGGACAGCACGTGATACCTGGCTTCCTTGAGCGCATAGTCCGTGATCTTCATCGTCGGCGGCTTCGAGTCCAGCGACAGCGGGTGCTTACCCTCGGAAAGGAGCGCCGGGTTGTAGCGCATCAACGGCCGGTGGCCTGACGCAACCGCAGCCTTCTGCTGATCCGTCGCTGTGCCCATGTGGATGCCGTGCGCGATACAATGCGCGTAAGCCAGGATCAGCGAGGGGCCCTCGTAGGCCTCAGCCTCGATGAAGGCACGAAGCGTCTGCATATCGTCTGCACCCATCGCGATCTTTGCCACATAGACATCCGAATAGGTCGTCGCGATCATTGTCGCCAGATCCTTCTTGCCTGCGCGTTTGCCTGCCGCGGCAAACTAGGCAACGGCGCCCTTGGGCGTGGACTTGGACATCTGTCCGCCCGTGTTCGAATACACTTCGGTATCGAGGACGAGCACATTCACATTCCGGCCGGAAGCCAGGACGTGATCCAGCCCGCCAAACCCGATGTCGTATGCCCAGCCGTCGCCACCGACGACCCAGGCGCTCTTCTTCACCAGGTTGTCTGCCACGGAAAGCAAGTCGAGACCGTCAGGATCAGACGTCCCCTCGAGCTTCGCCTTCACCTGTGCGACCCGCTCGCGTTGCGCGTGGATCCCAGCCTCATCGGATTGGTCAGCGGAAAGAATCACGTCGGCAAGTTCGACCCCGATCTGCTCGCGCATCCGATCGACCAGCTCGGTTGCAAACTCCGTCTGCTTATCGATCGTGAGCCGGAAGCCCAGACCAAATTCTGCGTTGTCCTCAAACAGCGAGTTAGACCACGCCGGTCCTCGACCGTCGGCGTTCTTCGACCACGGTGTCGTTGGAAGATTCCCACCGTAGATCGATGAACAACCCGTGGCATTCGCGACGATCATCCGGTCGCCGAACAACTGCGTGGCGAGCTTGAGATAGGGGGTCTCGCCACATCCTGCACATGCGCTTGAGTATTCAAACAGCGGTTCGAGCAGCTGGCTGTTGCGAACGTTGCTCGCATTCAGGGTCTTGCGATCGACGCCAGGGAGCTCAAGGAAGAACGAGTAGTTCTCGCGCTCCTGTTCTCTCAGCGGCGCCTGTGGGACCATGTTTATCGCCTTCTTCGACGTGTCCTGCTTGTTCTTCGCCGGGCAGAAGTGAACACATAGGCTGCAGCCCGTGCAGTCCTCGACGGCGACCTGGAGCGTATACTTGCTGCCCTTGAAGTCGCGGCTGCGCGCGTCCGTGGACAGAAACTGAGCGGGAGCATTGGCGAGCAGCTCCTCGTCATACACCTTCGGCCGGATACAGGCGTGCGGGCAGACGATCGCGCACTTGTTGCACTGGATACACACATCGGGATCCCACGCTGGAACCTTGACGGCTATGTTCCGCTTCTCCCACCGCGTCGTGCCCGTGGGGTAGGTCCCATCAGCCGGGAGTGCGCTCACAGGAAGCTTGTCGCCGCATCCGGCCATCATCGGTGCGAGAATATTCGTCACCACTGCGGGAGCTTCATCAGACACCGTCGGCGGCAGCTCGAGTGAACTCGTAACCATCTCCGGGAGCTCGATCTTATGCAGGTGAGCTTGAGCAGAGTCAACGGCGGCGTAGTTCATGTTGACCACGATCTCGCCGCCCTTTCCGTATGTCTTCTTGATCGCCTGCTTGATCAGATCGATGGCTTCCTGCTCCGGGAGAATCGCCGAGATCGCGAAGAAGCAGGTCTGCATCACCGTGTTGATGCGTCCCCCCAAGCCGGCCTCGCGCGCGACGCGATAGGCGTCGATCGTGTAGAACTGGATCTTCTTCTTGATCAGCTTTTCCTGATAGCCCTTCGGGAGATGATCCCAGACTGTGTCCGGATCGTGCGGAGAATTCAGGAGGAAGGTGCCACCATCCACGAGATTGTCGAGCATCTCATAACGTTCCAGGAACACCGGCTGATGGCAGGCCACGAAGTTGGCCCTGCTGATCAGGTAGGCTGACCGGACGGGAGAGGGGCCAAAGCGTAAGTGCGACGTGGTCACGGCACCGGCCTTCTTCGAGTCATACACGAAGTAGCCCTGCGCGTGGTTGTCCGTCGCTTCACCGATGATCTTGATGGAGTTCTTGTTGGCGCCGACGGTGCCGTCTGAGCCCAGTCCGTAGAACA